>JAILAV010000120.1 GCA_024681435.1 Pseudobutyrivibrio sp.
TCTAAGCAAACACCCTTAATAATCTTTTGAGTATCAAGTCCCTTTGTCTCTGCATAAGTATCAAGCTCATTGAAATAGCTAACACGAAGTGCAAGATATGTATTAGCAAAAAGCTTTACAGCCTCAGCTTCTGTGAATCCCATTACAAGAGTATCGATATTTTCTTTGATTGCACCTTCCTGAAGAAGTGATGCAAACTCATTGGCAGCCTTTGTTAAATCAGCGTCATTCTCATCTGTGCCGACAATGATTCTACTTGGGTAGAGATTATCATAAAGAGCTCTTGATTCGCGAAGAAACTCTGGGCTAAACAAAATCATATTTGAACCAGTCTTCTCACGGATTCTCTTAGTGTAACCTACAGGAATTGTTGATTTGATAATCATATAAGCCTTAGGATTAACCTTCTGCACAAGCTCAATTACAGCCTCAACAGCAGAAGTATCAAAGTAATCCTTTGTACTATCGTAATTTGTAGGTGTAGCAATGACTACAAACTCTGCATCCTTATATGCACTTTCTCCATCAAGAGTAGCTGTTAAATCAAGCTCCTTATTTGCAAGATAATCCTCAATCTCAGAATCAACAATTGGAGACTTTCTATTATTGATTAATTCAACCTTTTCAGGAATTACATCTACAGCCACAACATGATTATGCTGTGCAAGAAGTGTAGCTATGGAAAGACCAACGTATCCTGTTCCAGCTACCGCAATTCTTCTATTCATATCTTCCTCCATACGGCATGCATCTAAATTTTTTCAAAGCTCCCGTAGGGCACCCTCCATACCTTCGCATGGGAACCCTCCTCCGGACATGTAAGCTTCGCTTACTAGAGCAACATTTTCCTTCGTACTACTTGGAAAATATTGCTCATTTCCCGCCGGTGTAGGTCCCTCCCATGCTCGGCATGGCACTTCCCTACTCGCGCTTATTTAGTCTCAGCGCATGCCTTTGTTCACTTCTTACGTTACTACTCTTCCCTTTTACCTTACTACTCTTCCTTCAACCGATACCAGCCGTCGAGGATTGAAAGGTTCGGGTTGTAGTATGGGTCGCCTTTTTCCAAAATGTCTGGCCAGAATTTTTCCAGCTTTTCAACTTCTGAATTAAAGCGAGCAACCTTTTCTCCTGTGTCTTCGTAGCCACGAGATTTTGACTCGTAGTGATAAAGCTCTGCGTGTGGGTTGTACACAATAAGGTGTCCCTTTTCGCGGACCTTCATACAAAAATCAATGTCGTTAAATGCAACTGCAAGGTCCTCTGTAAGTCCACCGACCTCATCAAATACCTCTTTTTTAACCATAAGACAAGCAGCTGTAACAGCTGATAAATCCTGAGTTGTAACTGCTCTAAACATGTAGCCTGGCTCGCTTCGCTCAAGACCTACAAATGTGTGGCCAGCAATTCCGCCGATTCCCATTACAACACCGGCATGCTGCACTGTGTTATCAGGATAGTATAGAAGAGCTCCGCAGATACCAACATCTGGGCGAAGACAAACATCGACCATCTCCTTGATACATGTCTCGTTGATGATTTCAGTATCGTTATTTAGCAATAAATACATATCACCAGAAGCTGCCTTAGCACCGCAATTGTTGATTGCAGAGAAGTTAAAGCCCGGTGTCTCGTAACGAACTATCTTTACATCAGGTCTGCCTTCGATGCTCTTGTAATATTCAAATGTCTCAGGCTCTGTTGAATTATTCTCAACAATTATAAATTCAATATTTTTATAGCTTGAACGAGCATCAATTGATTTAATACACTTATCCAAATCATCTGTGTGGTCCTTATTTGGAATGATGATAGAAACAAGTGGCTCCTTGCCCCAATTATAAATTGTGCGATAGCATCCGTAGAATGTATCCTGCTCAACCTTAGCTGGAATGCCAAGTCTATCGTAGTGAGCCTGAACAGCCTTAGCTCCTGCATCGAAAGCATAGAGCTTGCTCTCAGCACTCATGGCTGTTGATGCTGCATGACTTCTCCAGTGATAGAGAGCCTTTGGCACGTGATAAATATTCTGGGCCTTTTCACAGTAACGTAAAATCAAATCATGGTCCTGTGCACCATCATATTCTTTATTGAATCCACCAACCTCTTCATACAAGCTGCGCTTGAAGATGAAAAGATGGCAAATATAATTTACTGAACAAAGCAAATCCAAATTGAAATCTGGCTTGAACACTGGCTCAAAGTATTCCTTTGAATCCATTGAAATCTTGTCTTCGTCTGTGTAAATAACATCGATTGTATTATCTTTATTTAAAGCTGCAACACACTCATACATTGCGTTTGGTGCAAGTGTGTCATCGTGGTCAGAAAGTACAATGAAATCACCAGTTGCAAGCTCGATAGCTGCATTTGTGTTTTCAGAAATGCCGAGATTATCCTTTAACTTGGTATATTTAATTCTAGAATCATTTCCGTATTTTTTATTAATAAGCTTGCCAAGGGAATCGTCTGGGCTACCATCTGCAAGGCAAAGCTCCCAGTTGGAATATGTCTGAGCAACGATAGAATCCACAAGCTCAATCAAGTATTTCTCTGGAGTCTTGTACATTGGAATGACAATACTCATTACAGGATTATAAGCAAACTTCTCATCACGTTGACGCTGAAGCTCTACCTCTGTAGGCCCAAAGCTTGTAAGGAAATCCATGTATGTGTACTTTGGCGCATCAGCGTTTTTGAACTTATCAATGGCATGCTTGATTGTAGCTCCAATACCATTGTCCTGACGATAAAGCTCAATCCTCTCCCAAAGAGTCTTCTTAGGAAGAAGATTGCCACCTGTAAGAACATGCTCTGTATCCACCTTGCAATCATATACCTGACCATTTGCTGCGATAGTCATTCTAAGCTTTTTGTAGTTGCCCTTATCAAAAACAATTTCTAAACCTGAATCACATTTTTCTGTAAGCTCTGGGTATACTCCATAAACATCCTTACGGAACATTCTCTTTACAGAAATTGGAATCTCAGTATTGCCATCGTAAAGATGGAATTCCTCAGGAACATTTCCAATTGCCCAACCTAAAATCTGAATCTTATCATCTGTAACTGCTGAACGCTCAAGATTGTACTCGTACTCTTTTTTGAGCTTCTGTAAATCTTTGCCAGTAGCCTTGTAAACTACAGACTTTACCTGGTTTGCCGCACCATTTTCGCCTAAAACACAAATAAGCTTTAGACTTTTTACTTCTGATAATTCTGCTGGCAATTCAATCTCACCAACATATTCCTTTGACACGCTTTTGTGGGCTGCAATGTAACGACGGCGAACCTCATTGCCCTCGTTAATAGTAATATCCATGTGATATGGCTTTCCATTCATCTCAGCCACAAGCTCATATCCCTTTGGATTATCGAATGGATAAAATCCCTGGAATAATAATGTATTTTTCTTAGTTAAGTGATATCTGATGAATACCACATTAAAAGTATCTCTCAAATTAATATACCTTCTAAATCTACTTTCTATTCTACTTTCCATGTGCCAGAGAGCACATCAAACTTCTGGACACCACCTCTGCTATAACCATCCTCAACAGTGAGAGAACCCGCTATTTCTTCAGTTAATGTACCGTCTGCAATTATATCATAGAATAAATCTTCTACAAGGTTTGTATCAGCTAAAAGACCATTTGCAGTCTCCCTTGTGGCAAGGCCAAATTGCTTAACAAAATCCTTCATGCCCTGCTGCAATTTCTTAACCTCAGCGCTGACATAATCGTCATCTTTATAGTGGGCCATTGCCTCACCGTTTTCCATGGTGAAATTAATAAGCTGACCAACTGGGGCCTTTAGAGCGCTTTCCAAGAATAACTGGTACTTGAGAATCTTGCTATCTGGAATCTTGTAAGGGTCTGTTATCTCGTAAATTGCATCTGCTCTGCCGCCAATTCTTTCAGGCTTGTTAGAGTGAAGAGCAAGATAATGTCCTGCAATATCTCTGCCTGTAAGCTTCATTAAGAAATACTGAATTGTGCCTGAAAATCCAACATCCACAACAGCCAAATCATTAGCGCTTGAAAGGACATCCTTTGCATAAATTAGATATGCATTCTTTTCCTGCTTACCCTTGGCAAAAATCTCATCCTTGTATGGCTGAATCATTTCCATCAATTCATCAGCACTTGTTTCATAATCAAGCTGCTTGTCCTCATCATCCTCATGGATAGCAATTCCAAAACGCTCCTCCAAAAGATTGCTGAAGCTTCCCTGATATTTCTGACCTAAAAGCTCTCTGATATCTTCATCGTTTTCCAAAGCAGGAACTGCGCAAGCGCGGCGTGATGTAAGGAAATATCTGATATCTGGTGTCTTAATCTGACGAAGCTCACAGTACTCCTTAATCATCTGCTCGAGAAGATAGCCTTCTCTAGATAAGAG
>JAILAV010000136.1 GCA_024681435.1 Pseudobutyrivibrio sp.
TGATGATGTGGAGATGACTGTGGACTACCGTCCAGAAATTACAGTTGATGGGCTTAATCTTGACAGTATGATTTGCCGCACCACCAGTAACGGAGCCAATCAAAAAAAGCTGTGCCTGATAGGCGACAGCTTTAGAGTGAACATGATGCCTTACTTATCCAAGGACTTTACACAGTGCACCTTTGCGCATCGCGATTATATGTCTGAAATTCATTCGGACATTAAGTCTGCAGATATAATCGTAATCGAGGCAGTCGAACGCTACGACTACGAAGCCTTCCACACCATCCAACGTGTAATCAATGTGTTTAAGGAATAAGTCAGCTTATACAATATATAATAAAATTTTTTATAAGGGATATTTGACTTTATGATAGGGTTGTTACAATGAATTTAGGCAAAGAATGCACGACTAAATCGGTAGTACTAACACCCCATTCCTGTGCCTGTCTAGGGGGTGGCAACAGGCAATATGATATCATTATGTAATAAGTAGTTCCATACAATTTAAGAAGAAAATTAATAACCCATGGTAACCAGATTTTAAACGAAAACTGTTTATAATATAGATAATCAAATCTAGTATAACTAGATTTGATAATAGAAACCTACAGCATATGCAGCAGACACAGAAGAGACAGCAGTAGTAGAAGAAAGCGTATCAGAGGAATCACCAGCTCCAGCAGTTGAGGAGGTAGCAACTGTAGAAGATACAGCTCCTGTAGAGGAAGTTGCTATTGAGGATGCTAAGACACCACTTGCTGTTGATGAAGCAGCAGTAGAAGAAGCATCAAGCGATGAAATCACAGAAGAAGTTACTGAGGAGTCTTCTGAAGAGGTTACTGAGGAAACCGAGGAAGCTGTGGAAGACACAGATGTAACAGCAGAAGAGGCAGAGGAAGCAGAAGTCGTAGAGGACGTGGCAAAAGAGCTTGTTGAAGAAAAGGCAGAAGAAGCTCACGAGCACGAATTTACTTATGCTCCATTTTCAGCTAGAACACACAAGGTTTTCTGTGTAGACGGAGATTATGAGTCTGTTGAGAAGTGTACAGATGAAGATCACGATGGACATTGTGATATTTGTGGGCAAAGTTTCGCTATCGATGATACAGAAAAAAACATTATGATAGTTGAAAACTATAAATGGGAATACACTTTATCAAGTGGCTCTGTAATCGAGGGAACTACTCCACAGTACTACGGACAAACATATACAACAGATAATGAAATAGTCTATACAGAAGAAATTCTCACTTCGGTTTTTGAAAATGGTGATTTATTTTATGATGCTTCAGAAATCGATAAGTTAAACCTTCCAGAAGAACTTCCAAGTGATACTACAATTACTTATGACGTTACTTTAGATGGAACCGTTGAGAATGTTTCAGTAGATTATGTTGCCTCAGAAAATGAAGAAGAGGACATTGAGAAACTTAATGCTGATTTATTAGCTGAAAAGGAAAAAGTAGAGATCCTTGATGAAGAAGCTCCACTTGCTTCATTAGAAGATGAATTAACTGATGAAGAAAAGAAGGATGCAGAAACAGAAGATGCTGAAGCTGAAACAGAAGACGAAATCGTTGAAGAGATGGCAGACGCTATCAAAGAAGATGAAATCGTAGAAGATGTACCTTCTGAGGAAACTACCGTTGAGGAAACTACTGTCGAAGAAGTTATCGTTGAGGAAGTTGCAGAACAGCCAATCGAGGAAACTGTTTCTGAGCCAACAGAGCCTTCTGAAGACACATCTGACAATAGTTCAGATTCTGAAGCTACATCTGATGCTGAGTAGCAACAAATTAAATAGTTAGATTATTAGAGAGGACCTAAAAAGTCCTCTCTTTTAATGTAAAAAGAAAAAATTTAATACAAAATTTAAGTATAAAAAAACTATGCATTTCACTATTAATGTAGATTGTAATAAACACTTCAAATTATTCAGTTTTTTAAAGGAGTTTGAAAATGAACAGTGTACAAAAACCAACTAATGACCCTTCTAAGGAAAACAAGTTCAAAACTGTTACAAGACAGGTCATTAGAACAAAAGACGGAAAACTTAACTATGTATCATTAGGTCTTATCGGACTTATCTTCTGTTTACTAGGTTCACTTACCTATTATACAGTACAGAAGACATCACCAAAGGCTATTCAGGATGCAGTAGTTGAAGGACTTTCAGATGAAAATATGGAAAAGGCCATTCAGGAAGCATTCCTTACAGGTATTGAGGAGTACTTAAATGGCGATATTACAAAAGATGAAGTTCACGATAGAATTATGCAGCTTATTGCAGATTACTTGAACTCTACATCAGCATTTACTGATGATCAGAAGCTTGAACTTCAAGACATCATTTCTAAGTATTTAGCTGACATCGATATTGAAAATCTTGTTTCAAACAACACAGAAAATATCGAGCATGTACAGAACGAACTTAAAAAGTATATGACAAAGAATGTGCAGACATTAGAACTGCTTAAGAATTCTCTTGAGGAAGAAATCAATAACAACGCTACTTATACTCAGGAACAGCTTGATATCTTAAATGACTTGCATAAACAACTCGAAAAGACAGAGCTTACTCACTGGAATTCAATCAATAATCATCTTGCTGAAGCTATTACAAAATTTGATCACCTCACTGAAGAAGCTAATCAGAATGCTTACGGTGGACTTCAGATTTGGAAAGCAAACGAAAATTATGAAATCAATACTCTTGTAATTTATAACATTGGACAGGATTATGAGAGAACAAATAACGTAACTGAAAATGACAGAGACGTAAGAATTTATAAGAACCAGACAGGTGTTAACACAGATGTATCTCCTAACAAAGATACAACAAACTGGTTAGAGATGTCTGTTGCAGAAGCAGTACAGAATCTTTACAATATCACAACAGGTGATGTAGCTGCATTTGACGAGTGGGTTAAGAATCATAAAACAAATTCAGATGGTTCTGTAATTGACCAGTATGTAACATACAACAATAATATTTATCAAAATATTACTGGAGAATATGACCCAGATAAGACCCCTGACAAAGATACAACTAACTGGGAACAACTTTCAATCATGCAGGCTCTTGAAAAGAATCTTCAGGAAATGATTACTAATATTCAGGGTGAGATGGCTTCATATAAAGATTGGCTTGAGAATCATACTACAGATGCAGATGGCTCAGTTATTCACCAGTACGTGACATATCATAATGAAGTATATCAAAACATTACAGGTGAGTATGACCCAAGTAAGACTCCTGACAAGGACACAACAAACTGGGAAAAGGTTTCAGTATTTGATGCTATTGAAAAGAACCTTCATGAAATGATTGATAACATGTATAAGGATCTATCAGCTTATACAGAGTGGTTAGAAAATCACAAAACAAATGCTGGCGGTGATGTTATTAATCAGTATGTCACTTATGAAGAAAAACTTTATCAGAACATTTCTGGTGAATATGATCCTTCAAAGACACCTGATCAAGATCCTACTAACTGGAAAGAGGTATCTCTTGGAGAGTCAATTGTAAATGTATATAACACATACATTACTGATACATTTGGCGATACAGCAGGCTGGTCTGCTGATGCTGAATATAAGATTGATAATTATGTTTCTATAAATCTTGTTCTTATAGATATCATATTTATGGAGCTTATATTGAGGATGAGCGGACCTGCCTGCTGTATGGCCACATGTATAAGTAGTGTGTTGGGTATATA
>JAILAV010000166.1 GCA_024681435.1 Pseudobutyrivibrio sp.
GGTTTGTAGGCGTTTATTCAATTGTGGTGAGTATGGAACACAGAATTGTCACAGACGCGAAGAAATATTCACAACTAATGGTTTTAATTTCTCATTCCTTTTTCTCGAAAATAAGCCGTACAGCTAAGTCTACATAACTATTAAATTATAAATTTTACAATCACTTGACTATATTAAACGTAATCACATATCCCTTGAATAGTATCTGTAATATCCATGATTGCATTAATTGAGATATTGCCCACCTTTGTGCAACCTCTCACACGTAAATCAAATAATTTCATTTTTTCACAATGAACTATTCCTCCATCTTCTTCATCCGAAATTCTTATATGTAATGGTCCTAACTCACCATCTTCATATATTGGACAACCTATTATTTCGCCGGATTCATTGAAATAATTTTTGCTTACTACCAAAACGGGAACCTTTATTTTTTCAATCTTTAAAATATCTCCTTGAAAAAAATGTTCTTTCACTTACCAAACCTCTCTTCCCATTGGAGTGCCCCAATCAATTTCACCATCTAACTTCAAATCTCCTCCAAATTCAAGAGCTCGCTCTTCTAATGTTTTATGACGCACTGGCTTCATTAATGTTATTACACCATTTTGCACATTTACTTCTAAAATATCATCCTTAAAAATCTTAGCTTCCTCTAAAATCTGCTTTGATAAACGGATTCCTTGACTATTCCCCCATGCTCTTACTTTTGTTTGCATGATATACCTCCTTTTATGCGAGATGTATATACATAGTATATACCGCCTATCTCTTATTTTCAATATAATGCTCATCATGAACATACAATCTCAAATCAGATTCCTATCTCAAATTTTCCCTACACATTCCTCGATATCTGCTGCAACCCTCTTTGCCTTTGGTATATTCAAACCGATATTCTCTGCCACAGCTAACAGGTCTGATTCTCCTGGATTAACACCATTTCCATTGACTGTGGTTGCATGCTCGCCACCAATAGAATTGCTGTATGTCATATCATACGCTGGCGAAAGAATCCATCTATCTTCATTCTCTATATATAAATAACTGAAATTCTTGGCATGATCGTCCCTATTATGAGCATACACATTGAAACACATACGTCTAAAGAGCTGCTCGCACTCTTCCATTGAACCTGTAAGTTGTAGAGTCAAGCGCATCAGCATATTGTAATCTAGGTCTGGTGTTCTATGTGAAGTCTCAAGTAATCCTGCCGCAGAAACCATGTGTACTCTATCGTATATACGATTTCCAACTCTGTCGAATCTCTTCATTCCAAAATAACCATCAGTATTTTCAGAATCAAAAAGTCGAACTTCTTCTAGATTTATTCCGCATTCCCTTGCACACATTGCATAGTCATATTCTTGTTTGCCAATGTTTCTATCATCATATGTTGCAGGGAATTTTATTATCCAGTCTTCACCGTCTACCTTGGTCAAAATTTTTGGACGCGCACCGCCAGATGAACCGCCCTTTGCAAATAGATAGTCCAATTTATCACTGGACTCAGACAGTAATATTCTTTCACATTCCTCGGCAATTTCATCCAATGAATAATCGTCATATTTTTCGTCTATACTTATCACAGGACGATAAGTGAGAGCTCCCATGCCGGTCTCGCCCACAATTGCCAAGCGTTCCATATTTCCATATGAAAAAGGATCTATTCCTCTTTTTCGCATTAGTCGATCTACTAACAATCTGCCCCATCCATCGGGTAAACTATCTGCGAATACACCAAACAGTCCCTCAAAAGGATCAATCTTTGGAATAAATACGCCTTTTTCTAGTGGAATTGAAAAAGGGCTGATAGAGAATCCCTCTGTCAGCCATTCCTTGCTATATTCAAATGCACACAATGTCCCCTTATAAAGAGCCATCGTTCCAACTAACCTGTCGTGATAGAAAACATCTAATTTATTAATTCTGTCCATTTAATATTTCCTCTATAGATTCAAAATTAGGGCTTGTAAATAGCGACTCCATTTCATCTTCGGCACGTAGCGCTATTGCAATCTTTGTCAACGATTGCAACGATATTTCACCTGTCTGTTCAAATCTTTTTATGGAGCCTAAGCTTACCCCTGTTCTTGTAGCAAGCTCTTTCTGTGATATTTTCTTTCTCTTTCTAAGCTTTTGAACGTTGGATGCTATCTCAGTATTAATTTCTTTCCATGTTTTCTGATATAAACTAATCATGCTAATATATTAGTCTTTTTTGCTTATTTTAGCAAGTATAGCTAATATATTAGCCCAAATTTTCTTACTCCACTTCCCCCATCACCTTCACATACTCCTCGCTCTTATCCCTCATGATTTCGAATCCTTCCAAGATATCGGAAAGAGGGAATTTGTGGGTGATTAGCTGGGTGGGCTTTACGCGGCCGCGTTTGAGGGCTTCGATGACGTAGTGCCAGTCATCGTCCTTGTCCCAGGTGTAGGAAGAGTTCCAGGTACCTACCAGGGTCAGCTGGTTTCGAAGGATCTTCCAGTAGATGGCACGGTCCAGCTCCATGTCGGAGTGAGGGTTGCCGACTAGGCAAACCTTGCCAGATGGAGCTGCCAGTTCTATTCCAAGGCTGACGCTTTCGTTTTTACCGATGCACTCAAAAAATACATCTGCGCCGTGGCCGCCTGTTTTTTCAGCCACCCAGCTTTTTACATCCCAAAGGGTACTATCGCAGAAATCGTCTGCGGATAAGCCAAGCTCTATAGCTTTCTCACGCTGGGAATTTTTGTTGCCAACCACCAATATATTTTTACAGCCCATTTCCTTTAAGAACATGACCGTAAGCAAGCCTATAGTTCCAAGGCCCATGACACAAACCACATCATTAACACTTACATCTACCTGACGGATTGCATGAACTGCCACTGCCATAGGCTCCAGCATTGCCGCTTCCTCAAATTCAACTGACTTAGGAAGTTCTATCAGGTTCCAAGCAGGAACTGTTACAAACTCTGCGAAACCTCCATCTCGTCGAGAGCCCAAATAAGAATAATTTTTGCACATTTCGTATTTACGATTCTTACAGCACTCGCACTCATTACATGGAATCAAAGGAAAGATTCCCACACGTCTTCCAAGCCACTGTAAATCCACTCCTTCGCCAAGCTCTTCTACCTCACCCGCAAACTCATGTCCAATCACAAGTGGCATGTTATGGGCGCCGTCTTTATAGGCTCTTGGTATATCTGAACCGCATATTCCGCAAGCCTTTACACGCACTAAAACCTCCCCCTGTTTTGGGGAAGGTTTTGAAATTTCTTCTACTTTAATTTTACCTACATCGCTTAATACTAAAGCCTTCATATTATCGCCTTATCTGTTCTATGAATCTTTCCAAATCGTCTTTTGTTGTAATCTTATAATTACCCTCATCGCCATCTATCATATGCATTTTCATGCCGGCGATGATTGCAGGTTCAGTTGAGCCATTTATCTTCAAGATTTTGCCAGATTCAACCAAGCTTTCGTTAGCTGCCAAATATTTCCCCAAAACAAAAGTCTCAGGGGCCTGTCCGGCAAAAATCTCCTCGCGCTTCAAATTGGAATCTATCTGTTTACCATCCTTGCTCAGATATACTGTATCCTTCATTGGAAGCACCGGAATTACTCCATCGTAACCATCCATTGCCTCAATGCTCTTACTGATAATATCTTCTGTAAGATTTGGTCTTGCCGCATCATGAATCATCACAAATGACTCATCACCAGCGAAATCAGCCACATCCTTCAGCCCATTGTAAATTGACAACTGGCGGTTCACACCAGGCTTTGAATAGCCTGCTATTTTATCCTCCAAAGCAAAGTCCTTAGCCCACTTTTCAATCGTAGAAACCCAAGTCTCTTCTGCCACAATCTGAATCTTATCTATATATTTACTTTTTGTAAGTGGCTCAAGGCTGTAGACGATGATAGGCTTTCCGCCAACCTCAACATACTGCTTTGGAATATCGCCTCCCAATCTCGTACCAGTTCCACCTGATAATACAATTGCAATATTCATAGTTTCTTCCTATGCATTCCAGCTTCTAATATCACTGATAATATCTGAATATGGACGTCCCTGGCCAAACAATAATGTGGAACCGAGCACAAATCCATCGATTCCCATTGGGCCATATTTTAAAATCTTGTCCCTAGAGCAAGCTCCGTCCCAATATAGTTTGAAATTCATCTCCTCACGCATCTCAAGAAGACGCTCAATCTTCTTTCCGACATATGGAAGGTACATCTGACCAGCATTGCCTGGATTTACTGACATAACAAGAACCTTATCAACAATGCGAAGCATCTCCATAACTGTCTCCACGCTAGTTCCTGGATTAATTGCGATTCCCGGAATCATCTCAGCATCTATAATCTTTTGCAATGTTGTAGATGGATGATATTCTGCCTCTGGGTGAATATAGATTGTGTCGCCCTTACGCAGATTTCTAATAAATAATTCGATGTTATTATTTGGATGTTCCAACATTAAGTGAACATCTAACGGTTTATGTGTAACCTTTGAAATATAACTCATGTCGTTTAATGACATGGCAAAATTAGGTACATATCGACCATCCATGATATCAATGTGGAAGGAATCAATTCCTGCATTCTCCAACTCATCAACTTCACGTGCCAAATGTCCAAAATTTGCACACATCATTGAGGCATTTAATTCAAAGTTCATACGCTCTCCTTTTCAAGTACATTTACATTCTGTATCATTATTGGCTTTTCCAATTTCTCATACAGTTGGACGATACTACTAGCATCTCCATAATAGGCATCACTTATAATGATTGCTCTATCCATATCTGAGGTGTCATCATAGATTCCCCAGCCTTCTTTTTTATATGCATCCACGATTTCTCGATACTGCTGAGCCACCTCTGGCACCATACTGTCCAATGTGGCAGTGATTAGAGGATGTGGGCGCCATAACAATGCCACGTCATCCTTGCACTCCCTAAAGACATCCAGAACATCTTTAATTTTGTCCACCATCTTCTGTTCTTCATTAAGAATTGCAACCACGCTGGTATTGTAAAAAACAATTTTTTTCCTGCTGCCATCAGGCTTTGTAATAATCTTCTTCCAGTCATCAGGAATTATCTGCTCTTCCTTTGACATTCTTTTCAGCTTATCAAATTTTGGAGAGCC
>JAILAV010000208.1 GCA_024681435.1 Pseudobutyrivibrio sp.
TGGATTCGACATAACTGCTCCTTTCTGGTCGTAGTGAAATGTTCATCGTTCGACGGTTATCGTAGTGAAATGTTCGTTATTCGAATCCATTATGAACTTGTTTAGTGGCGGCAGCTATCCGCCTAATAATTTAGCGCTTACGTCTCATGCTCATTCTTTGGCCTAAAAATGGGCATAATAATAGACCAGTACGGTCTGTGCGTCCACAGGGTACTGGTCTATGAAAATAATCTATTAACCTATATTGATAATATAGTCTTTGCTTTTTGCTACACAAATTCCATTCTTAATAATAAAGCATTGAACCGAATGACTTCCTGTAAATGATGTTTCCTCTTTTCTCCCGGTATTTCCTATATTGGAATTATCAAAATCACCTCGCATACAATTATTTTCAAGAGCTTCTTTCCCTGTATTAGTAATCTGCCATTTTACTGTAAATGGTTTCTTCACTCCAGTACATGCATTAAAATAAAGGTTACATCCCTTTGGTAAAGGTTCGCCATTATTGCTATACTCTAACACCTTACCATTATTATCTTTAACCATGAGTGTTATAAACGCAGCCGCACCTCGTTTCATTGGCCACAATGGTTTTTGCCTATGCTGAGCCATCTGACAAACAAGCGCATTATTAGAATTTGCTCCATTATCACTTGGAAACTCAGTGCCTAAAACTTTTTTCCATGTATCATTACCGGTTCCTTCGTCATTCAATAATTGCGAATGCTCTTCTAGCTTATCAATAAATGCTGAAAAATCGCTGAATTGATATCCGCAAAGCAAATTATTACTCACTTTTTCTGATGGATCATTAATAGTTGGTAACAAACCATAATCAACAAAGTCCTCTTTATAATTTGAAATAATATTTTCAATGGTCTCTATTAGGAGTTCCTCAGTTGATTTATTGGCATCACCTATATTATCCGCAATTATCTTTTCTAAAGTTATTCCTTTAGGATATCTCACATCGGTAGGACAATTTACTCTTCTCCACCACTTGAATATTTTAACAAGTGGTTTATACATTCCCTCATTCTCTTTATTTACAGCGGTAGACCAATGTTTATGACCCTTAGGATCGGTCTTAACCCAATCTCCAGTTTCATAGTCGCCAATCCAGTATAATGCATCATCATAATCGTCAGAAATCACTGGAACAACATCGATACTTATTGATGCCAATTCTATACCTATAGAATGATGCTGAATCTCTGCTTTTTCATAAGTTTTTGATTCAATTAATATACTGTAGAGCTCATCTAGAACATCTCTAGAATCCATTTTCTTAGAATAATTAGTAACAACAATAATATCTACATCCCTTTTCTTGTCCGAAACAGTAGGCCTAATTGATGTATGTTTTGAATAAGAACCTGATAAAAAAGAATCTATATAAGTACATGAATATTCCCCATGGTTTTTCAAGTATTCGCGTAAATTATTCTGAACACTACTTATATATTCCACCGTGCTCTTGCTTGGTTCTATGTTTGATAAAAAATCATCAAAATCTCTTTGTTTTGCCATATTTCCCCCTATATATTATTAATTGGCTTTTATTGTTAAAGCGCTCATATATGCATGTAAATCTATTGCAGGAACGGTCCCCATTTTCTGTAGTTCTATGAGTAAGTTTAAGAAGAAAAATACCAAAGATTCCTCTTCCAGACTTAATGACAACTTATTGGCTGAATAATCATAAGAAAAAGACCCTGCACTTAGAACGCAACCACAATCTATTTGCTGAAACTCTGTATAAGAATTTAAACATGTGCGAAAAGGATTTCCATAAGCATCCTTCCAATCACTCCCCGTTGTTAAAATTCCGGCTAGAATTCTGTGAGGTTCTTTTGGTTTATACATTCCCCCCGCATGCATAATAGGTGCTGATGTTCTAATTAAACGTCGAACACTCTCTGCCTTTTTACCTGCATATTCCATATATTCTTTATTAATCTTCTGTTTAACTTCAAAAACTGCATATATGCTTTCTGCAGGTAAATACAGTATCCCATTATAATTAAATGCTAAATACGAATACTGTTCATCATATATTGCAATATCTATTTGATCACTTATCCCACCTTGTGAATCAATTATTGTAGCTTTTGCTGCTTTATATCTTTTGGGTAGATACCCATTAAGCCAATCGATCCAATTAACTTCTGTATTGTCCCCCTTATCTGTCGGATGATTTAATACTGAACTAAAATCTGCTTTTGCGCACATATCTTTCTGTAAGTATGAAAACAGTTCTTTTAAAGATGTATCACTCATTTTCTTCGTCCTTTATCTAGTATTCAATAAAAATATGTAATGCGTCTCAATTCACACATTTAAATTATACATGTGAAAATAAATGAATTGAGACACAAAAGTTACATCAAATCCTCACCACATCAAACATTTCTCCACTTTTTACTTTCAGTGTCTGATGAACAAATTGTTGGATATCCATCTTATTCCTGTCATCATATTCGCCAGTCTCCTTATATAGTCGATGCTTGGTTACATCATATTTGTCCGACAAAAATAGTCGTACACCTCGAAGCTGCAAGATGCACTTATCACCATCCATGACTGCAAGCTCATCGATAGTCATAAGATCCTTACCACTCTTCTGATAGTTCATGGAGCATGATGGATTGTTGCCACGGCTTTCACCGGTGGAATACATATCGATAGTCTCCTTACCAAGAGCTTGGGATAAGTCCTTCAAGGTGGATGGTTCGGTACCACCAAGGAACAGCTGCGAATCCATATTACCGATGATCGTATCTGCGTTATCCTTATAGTGATTTCGATGTTATGAGTTTAGATATGCGATAAACAAGTTTTCGTCTAAAGGACAGCAACCATTCAGTAACTGCTTATGGTTGAAATCAAGCGATGATTATTGGTCAAAATCCCCCCGAATGGTTGAAGTTTCCCGACGCTAACAATGTTATTCTAAAATAAAGAAACAGGATTGATCGCAACATTTTTCTGTTGATTACCCCTGTTTTTTTAATAAGTATTGTCCTCCATTTACTGCCTCTTTATTGGGATATTCTAAAAATGCGTGATCTGTAGTGGCATCATAACGCGCGATAGGCTTTTGTCTGATTTCAATCCTACTAATTGCTGCTTTTACAGCGGCACTGGCTCGCTTATCCATTTCTGCATCATTTGCTGAAATCAATCCCTTTTCCAACAAAAATTTCGAAGTGGCATTTTTTCTTGCTATTCGTACATTTTCCTCATCATATTTTTTTCTCATATCTTTTACCTCTATCTGGTAAATATTCTGAAAAGATTCCTCGCTCTTTTAGCTTTTCAAGTACATCTATACTTATCGTTTCCATAATATAATCCTTTCATGCATCTATTTTTTACTAAATCACCAAACTTCCCCTTCATTGATTCTATATCGCATAAAGCACATAATTTTTGAGTCAAAGTAAACCTTGACTGCAAGCTCCTTAGCTCCTGGCACATGAGGTATATTATGAAATGTCAGAGCA
>JAILAV010000019.1 GCA_024681435.1 Pseudobutyrivibrio sp.
GTCCATCTTTAAAAGTCGCCCCATTTACGAAGCACTAACATTTCGAAATTATACCTCGAAAATCATATCGCCATAGCTTGGCATTGGCCATGATTCTTTATCAACAATCATTTCAAGTGCATCAACAGGCTCACGTAAAGCTTCCATAGCTGTGCATACATTATCATGATAGAAATTAGCCTTCTCTTCAGATGAAACCTTAAGATTATATGCCTTTTCATTGATTTCTTTAAGATGAGCAAGTGCTTCCTTTGTTTCCTTAAGAAGATCCGACACCTTAATTAAAAGTTCCTTCTGAGTGCTAATATCAGCCTCAGGACATGCATCTGCGATTGTTCCAATAGAAAGACCAAGCTCTGTTGTAAAGCCGATTACAGCTGGAATAATCTGCTTAGAAGCCATGTCAATCATTGTCTTAGCTTCTATATTGATTGATTTAATGTACTGTTCATATTCGATTTCTGCACGAGATTCAAGCTCTACTCTTGAGAATACCTTGAACTTCTCAAACATTGAAACAGTAGCATCTGTTGTAAGAGCAGGAATAGCTTCAACGAAGGAGTTAATGCTTGGCAAGCCACGCTTAGCTGCTTCCTCAATCCACTCTTCTCCATAACCATTACCATTGAATACGATTCTCTGATGGTCTGTAGCAAGCTGTTTAATCATATCATGAACAGCTACATCGAAATCCTCTGCCTTCTCGAGCTCATTGCAGGCCTCACAAAGTGCCTCTGCCATGATTGTGTTAAGAACAACGTTTGGCTCACCAACGGAATCCTGTGAACCAACCATTCTAAACTCGAATTTGTTACCTGTGAAAGCAAATGGTGATGTACGGTTTCTATCTGTAGCATCTTTTCTAAAATCAGGGAGAGTTCTAACACCTGTAGCAAGTCTCTCTCCTTTTTTAGATTTTGTAGCAGTACCTGTAGAAATAAGCTGTGTTAAAACGTCCTCAAGCTGTTCCCCAAGATATACTGAAATGATAGCTGGAGGTGCTTCATTTCCACCTAATCTGTGGTCATTTCCAACATCTGAAGCAGATTCACGAAGAAGATCTGCATGACGATCTACTGCCTTTAATACCAGACAAAGAATTAATAAGAACTGGATATTCTCGTGTGGAGATTTACCTGGTTCAAATAAGTTGATACCATCATCTGTAACAAGTGACCAGTTATCATGCTTACCAGAACCATTTACTCCTGCAAATGGTTTTTCATGAAGAAGACACTGAAGTCCATGACGATTAGCCACCTTACGTAAAGTCTCCATAATAATCTGGTTGTGATCAACTGCCACATTACACTGTGCATAAATTGGTGCAAGCTCATGCTGAGCTGGTGCTACCTCGTTATGCTGTGTCTTTGATGAAACACCAAGCTTCCAAAGCTCAATATTTACATCTCTCATATATCCGGCAATACGCTCAGGAATGGTTCCAAAATAGTGATCATCCATTTCCTGTCCCTTTGGTGGCATTGCACCAAAAAGTGTGCGTCCGCAATACATCAAATCTTTTCTTGCAAGATACATTTCACGATCGATAAGGAAGTATTCCTGCTCTACACCAACGGAAGGTACAACCCTCTTTGAAGTAGTATTACCAAATAGTCTTATAAGTCTGATTGCCTGCTCAGATACAACCTCCATAGAACGAAGTAAAGGAGTCTTCTGATCAAGCGCTTCGCCTGTGTATGAGCAAAAAGCTGTTGGAATGCAGAGTGTAGCACCTGCAGCATCCTGTCTTACAAAAGCCGGTGATGTTGGGTCCCAAGCTGTATACCCTCTAGCCTCAAATGTGGCACGTAATCCACCTGAAGGGAATGAAGAAGCATCTGGCTCACCTTTGATTAATTCCTTACCTGAAAAGCTCATAAGAACCTTGCCCGATGGTAAAGGTGCTGAAATAAATGAATCGTGCTTTTCAGCGGTAATGCCTGTAAGTGGTTGGAACCAATGTGTATAGTGAGTTGCGCCCTTTTCAATTGCCCATTCTTTCATCTCGTGGGCAATAACATCCGCTGTCTCTAAGTCAAGCTCTAATCCCTCAGAAATAGTCTGCTTAAGCTTCTGATAGGTCTTCTTTGGGAGACGCTCCTGCATAACTGTGTCATTAAAAACATTCTCACCAAAGATGTCTGCCACATTAAAAAATTCTTCCATTATCTATCATATATCCTTTCAAAAAAGTATTCATATAATAGAAAAGACAATCAGTAAGATTTCCCACTGATTGTCTATTCTAAAAGCTCAAATAGGAGCTAAATTAAAACAATCAATTAAGCCTTGCCTACTGAACCGAAAAGTTCCATCTTCTCTTTTACTGTAGCCTTGATAGCGTCTGTACCAGGAGCTAAAAGCTTACGAGGATCGAATCCCTTTCCTTCAAGATCCTTACCAGCCTCAACGTACTTACGTGTAGCATCAGCAAATGAAAGCTGGCACTCTGTATTAACGTTAATCTTTGATACACCAAGCTCGATAGCCTTCTTAATCATATCAGCTGGGATACCTGTACCACCGTGAAGTACGAGTGGCATTGCACCTGTCTTCTGCTGGATAGCATCAAGAGTCTCGAATGAAAGTCCCTGCCAATTTGCTGGATACTTACCGTGGATGTTACCGATACCAGCTGCAAGCATATCAACGCCAAGATCAGCGATTGTCTTGCACTCGTTAGGATCAGCGCACTCGCCCATACCTACGACACCATCTTCTTCTCCACCGATTGAACCAACCTCACACTCGATAGAAAGACCAAGTCCGTGAGCAACGTTAACGAGCTCTGTAGACTTTGCAAGGTTCTC
>JAILAV010000071.1 GCA_024681435.1 Pseudobutyrivibrio sp.
GGAAGTTCATTTCCGCGGATATAAGCTGGCAGAGAATGTAGCAAATGCTTCGCAGCTAGGATTCGGATTGAAATATAGCGGCGAGAATATCATTTTGATTCATGCTGACGGCACGGTGACGTGGGTGAATATCCTGAACGGCCGCGCAAAGATTACTAAGCTCGATGAATATACGGATATCGTGAGCGCGGCGCCGTCGGTTAATGGCGATGGCGTGCCGGTAATTACACTTTTATCGCGCAACGGACACCAGAATCATCTACTTTTGAATTATCTGAATTCACTGAAAGCGCAGTAGTATAACTGCGTATGGGGGCTGCTTTCTGTGGTATCATATTAGTAATAGACATAAGAGGGATAAAAATGGAACAAAACAATGCGGCTATGCCGGCACCAAAAGAGAAAAAGAACTTATTGCCATGGATTATTTGCATAATCCTCCTAATTGCGCTTGGCGGAGTAATCACTTGGAAAATCTTAGATAACGGAGGTGGCACAAAGTGCGAGACCGCTGCTGGTGGTCAGAAATCCTCTGGCGGTTCGAAGACTGAAACATCTGACGAGAAATATGCCTTAGAGTCCTGTCATCTACAGTGAAATGATCATAGCTATTTGCTAGTTATGGTTCTTTTGATTTCAAGGTAGTCAGTGCATTTTGTAAATTATTAACAGTAAAATATGCGTTACTATCAGATACAATCCTTCCTTTTTTATCGAAGGCAAGTGTAATAGGGAGACTTGATCCAAGATTCATATTGTAATCGCCAAGCATTATAGTATATGGTGCTGTAGCATTTATATCCTTATACATTTCGCTTACACGGTAATATATTTGACCAGCAATCATTTCAAATTCTTTTCTTCTCATTTCCATGGCACCATAATCAATAAAATCCTTCAAAGAATCATTTTTCCCAAAGATTAAGTGCGTTGAAATAATTCGAATCTCTGCTGGTCTATTATGAACAATAAATCTTGCATATAATGGATCTCTTATTAATCGCAGCTTACTGTCAACAGGATCCGTTTTATAGTTCTCATAAATAGTTGGCAAAACATCATTTCCATATTTATCCTTCGGAAGGTCTAATCTATCTGTTTTCCAAAGAATAGCAAAACCTTCACCTCGTCTGTCTCCTCCAAGATACTGTTCCATATCAAGTCTTATTTTAGGCGCTTTCCATTGGCTTCTCCAATGCCCCCTTAATCTACGGAGCAGGGATCTATCATATGCCTTTGCTTGGCCCGCAACTCCGGAAACAGAGAAACCTTCAAGAATTTTTCCTTCTTGTAGAACCTCTTGTAAACAGACGATATCTGCATGATTATCATTTATTATCTTTGCAATTCTATCTAAATCTCTTCCATCACCATCAGATAGATTTTTTACATTAAACGAACAAATTCTATAGCGCATATATATTTTCCCTTTGTAAATAATTGTATTATTGGCGCCTATTTGAGATATCACTTCTCATTAGCTTACTAATTAATTTAGACAAATTATGTCCTTTTCTAGGTTTGCTCACAAGAATTATATCATTGTATAATAGCTCAAAATCTAAACAAAAGACGTAGACATTATAAACTTTTTATTAATCATCCAAGAGGCATGCTGCATAGTATCTACACGTCCAGCAAAAGCCTTTACATCATCTTCTATTACTCAACAAGCAATTACTATCCCGAATAGTAATTTTTAAATGGCATTTTACCTCCTTTCGTACAATTAAGTGGTGCTACGCCCAACAGCTTCTTTTCATGGTTCTAGACAAGATAGCTACCCATATAAAAAAGAAAAACAGGCTACTCACAGAGAGTAACCTGTCAATGTTGTTTAACACTATCTTCTGAAGTATATTTAAAAATACAGCGGTGCCCATAGCTTTAGATAGAGCGATTTAGTATAAGCAAAAGAGACAGTTGATACAAAATAAACGCCTCATTTCCTGTTTTGAATAATCATGAAAGGAAATGAGGCGAATTATTTTGTATTTACTGTCTCTTTGCGAATACTACCAGAGCTCTATATGAAGCTATGGCACCATTGAATTTTGTTTAAATCAAAGAGCTGTGTGGCATGTACGTGCGATAACGTCGAGCTGCTGCTCCTTAGTAAGGTTGATGAACTTAACAGCATATCCTGATACACGGATAGTGAAGTTAGCATACTCAGGCTTCTCAGGATGCTCCATAGCATCGATGAGCTTGTCCTTACCAAATACGTTAACGTTAAGGTGGTGTGATCCCTGATCGAAGTATCCGTCAAGAACGTTAACAAGCTTGTTAGCTCTCTCCTCGTCGCTGTGACCAAGAGCGTTAGGGTTCATTGTCTGTGTATTTGAAATTCCATCAAGAGCGTACTCATAAGGAATCTTAGCAACAGAGTTAAGTGAAGCAAGAAGGCCGTTCTTCTCAGCTCCGTAAGATGGTGATGCACCGGGAGCAAATGAAGCGTAAGCAGGTCTTCCGTCAGGTGTAGCACCTGTAGCCTTACCATAAACAACGTTTGATGTGATTGTAAGAATAGATGTTGTAGGCTCAGAATCACGATATGTGTGGTGCTTCTCGATCTTCTTCATGAATGTCTTAAGGAGCCATACAGCGATCTCATCTGCTCTCTCATCATCGTTACCGTATCTTGGGAAGTCACCATCAACCTTGTAGTCGATAACAAGGCCTGACTCATCACGTACAGTTGTAACCTTAGCATACTTGATAGCTGAAAGTGAATCTACAACGTGTGAGAAACCAGCAATACCTGTAGCGAATGTACGTCTTACGTTTGTATCGATAAGAGCCATCTCAGCTGCTTCGTAGTAGTACTTGTCATGCATGTACTGGATAAGGTTGAGGATATTTACATAAAGTCCTGCAAGCCAATCCATCATGATGTCA
>JAILAV010000051.1 GCA_024681435.1 Pseudobutyrivibrio sp.
GCCTCGTCCACATTTCCATCCTGAAGCAATGTCATTAAAAGTGCTTCGAAATGTCTCCTGTCATGGCGAAGTTTCCTGTCTTGCTTCACAAATTCCTCAGCAAGCAGCAATCTCTCTTTCATTGTTTTAGCGGCCAACTGATAAAGCTGAGCATCTGCCCTTAATTTATTCTCTTTTTCCTTTAAGTCAGTAGCATCTGCTAGTACATAGATATCTCCAACAACACCATAATCGTTATATAAAACATTTTTCTCTATAACGTATATACGGTTATTAAATGTGTACTCTTTATCACAATTAATTAACTCTGTCATGACCGATGGTAATCCTGCGTTTGGCTTAACAATCTCTGGGAACATTTTCAACGCAAGCTTATTGTAATACCTTACTTTTCCAACCATATCCACAGCAATTATTGCCTCAGACAAACCTTCGATAATATAGTCCTTCGCCAATTCGATGAAGCTAAGCAAATTACACCTTGTTATTGCCACATATAGAAGCACTACTAGAACTATATTTCCTATAACAGATAAATCAAACACCCTTGAAATTGCAAAGATGTGGGTAATTTGAATAATGTAAAAAATACTGAGCGATAGTATCGCCAAGGTCACCGTTTTCAAACATTTCTTAATAATTGGATTTTGCATGTCCTTGTAAGTAGAAAGCAACACGTAAAATCCAAGGATGATGTATAACACTTGCACTAACATAAAAATATGATAAAAGACGCCACAACCATGCTTTAAAATAATTATGCCGTCCTCATATACACATTCAACCCAAGTGTAATATAGATGATGCTTTCCTACTGTTAAGACAGACATATAAATACCCGCATGCATAAAGAGCAACACCTCTTTAGCAATTCTCGGAAAATTCACCTGGCATAATTCTATGGCAAACATAAAGAGTGTGTATGCAATCCAAACTCTTCCCGCATAGGAAAACTTTACAGCTAGAACACGGGATTCTAGAGAAGTTGCTTGTATCCCCAGCAAGTAGCCAATGTTGTTTACAAGCATGGCCACGCAGCAAAAAAACAAATACTGGTGACACTTTGAGTTCATATATTTAAAAACTGTATAACACTCCAAAAATAAGATAATAATACTACAATAAAGAATTGAAACGACGTAAGTTTGCATTATTTTCCCTCTATATTATTAAAGTCTATAATCCATATACGCTGATGCTATTTCAGCATATCGGTTCCGAGAAACTGGAATTATTTCTTTATTTCGAAGCTCTATTTCGTATTTCATCAATTTATCTATAGCTGCTATATTTACAACAATTGATTCATGGCATCGGACAAATGTATCTGCTGATAATAATTTCTCTATATATTCTGCAAATCCAATTCGTAAGGTAGGAGTTGTAATCGTATCATTTGATAATAAATGGAATGTCACCTTATGATTATTACAATCCACGTACATAATATTGTATATACGAATTGTAGCTAATCCACCCTTAATTTTTACTGTAATTGTTTTATCATCTTCGGGTTTAATATTAGAAATGGCCCTATCCAACGATTGTTCCAGTTTATTTTTATCAACCGGCTTTAAAATATAATTAATAGGGTTTACATCATATGCTTCTAATGCAAATGATGTCTCAGAAGTTGCAAAAATGATCTGAGCATCTTTTTGAGTCCAACGCACTTCCTTGGCTGCTTCCAGCCCAGTGAGCATTGGCATAACGATGTCCAAAATATAGATGTCGGCATGAAATGTACCGCATTCTTGAAGCATTGAATCTGGATGGTTGTATTTTCTGATTTCTGCAACCAGATTCTTTTTATTTAAATATTCTTGCACGTAGCCATAAATTCTGTCGCAATCAGCTATATCATCATCACAAACGGCTATTCGCAACATTTTAAAATCCTCCCATTATTAATTATTTATACAGTCCAAAAGCCATTTTAACAAATAGAAATCTTTTAGACAACAAATAACCTAATAATGGCAATTTATGTATTTCAAAGCTCCATTCCGAACTTGCTAAGATCAACCTTTCCTTTTTCGACAACAATTCCATCTGCTTCTAAAAGGTTCTTTTGGATTCCAGCTCCACCAAATACGTACTCATCTGCCAACTGGCCTTTTGAGTTTACAACTCTATAGCAAGGAATATTTTCAAAATCTGGATTTTTGTGTAAAGCATTCCCTACTGCTCTACTCATTTTTGGATTTCCTGCCATAGCAGCCACTTGACCGTAGGTAGCCACCTTGCCACAAGGGATACGTTTTACAGCTTCGTATATACGTTTTGTTGGGGAGTCTGTTACCAAATCATAGCTTTCGGCAATCATACGTTTAACATCATCATCTGGAATGCTTCCATCCAAAATTACTGTATTCCAGTGCTCTTTGTTTTGATGATAACCGGGGATTACAGCGTCATATGTATTCCTCCAGAAATCTCTCCACTCAGGGTCACATTTCAAATTCAAACAAATATGTCCATCTTTTTCATACGACCAAAGAAATGCCTTTTTGCTTGGCTTCACCCTAATAAGCTGCCAGTTTGGATCATGAAATGGGGCCTCTTGATATGTATATGGAAATGTTAAACCATAGCTTAGTGCTTCTTCTCTAGATTTCATTCATAATCCTCGCTTACAGTAAATGATGCGCCAAAGTTTCAAATGTGTTATGGATGTTTAAACGGCTAGCTGATTTTTATATTTCTCCAATAAATCTGTAGTG
>JAILAV010000110.1 GCA_024681435.1 Pseudobutyrivibrio sp.
ACTTAAGATAATAAATAGGTTGAATCGCTTGTATGACAAGATGGTAGTTGAGAGTGTGCCGGAGAGAATGTCAAATGCCAAATTGACTTTAGTTGAAAAAATCGAAAAGACTGATGAGGAATATATAAGAGACTGGTTGAATCAGGATTATGAACATGCGACGAACTTCCCTGAAAATTTGAAGGTGGCTAATTCGAAAGGAATAAAGATGCGTTCTAAGTCAGAAGTTCTCATTTCTAATATTTTAGATGAATATAACATTCCCTATATATATGAAAAGCCATTGAGGCTTGGCGGATATAAGACAGTGCTGCCAGATTTTACAATTCTAGATGTAAGAAATAGGCGAGAAGTGTATCTTGAACATTTGGGAATGATGGATGATGTAGAGTATTTTGCGAAGAATTTAGAGAAGATTAAAGCGTATGAAGAGAACGGGATATATGTAGGAACTCAGTTGTTAATCACCTATGAAACTCAGAAAAATCCTATAAATACAAAGGTTGTAAGGGGTATGATTGAAAGCTGTTTTAATTAAATTGAATATATATCGACAAGTTACTTCAGGAAATTAATACCTGAAGTAATTTTTTTGCCAAAAAAATACACTTCTTGCCACAATACTTTTTTTTAATAAATTTTTGCATTAGTATATGCCTTGTTACGAGATAGACATTTTTCTGTCATTGTCCACTCGTAATTTCGGATTAGGGAATTGTGTTGGGAATAAAAGGGAGCATCGTTAAATGAAAAAACATACTATGCTTAATAGAATACTTGCTTGCGGTCTTGCAGCTGCATTATTTGTATCTTCACCAATTACAGTACTTGCTGATGAGATTACAGATGATGTGCAGGTTGAGGCAGCAGCTGAAAATACAAGCGAGGGGGTTGCTGATTCCGTTGAGAGTGATTCAGCAGCAAACAATTCTAATTCTGATAAGTCCTCTGTCGATGAGGCTGGTCAGGCAAACTCAGATGGCTCTTTATCTGAGGAAAAAAGTTCCACCAATAATGAATTAAATAAAGATGAGACTGATGACAAGTCAGGCACTCCAGTTGATAAGTCTTCTAATGAGAAAACATCTGAAGAAACTACTACAGGCGAAGAGGTAATTGATAACGAAGTAGTAGATGAATCAGAATTAACTCCTGAAGAGTTAGAAAAGCTTGAGCAGGAAAAACTCGAGAAAGAAAAACTTGAAAAAGAGAAGCTTGAGGAAGAAGACAAAGAGATTGAATACTCATACACATCAAACGGTGATGGTACTCACACAAAGAAGTGGGTTGACGAAGATGGTGTTGAGCATGAAGAGATTGAAGATTGTGAGTTTGATGAGAATGGAATCTGTATCCACTGCGGATATAAAAAGTCAGAGGAAGAGAAAGAAGATCAGACTTTCACAATCGAGATTGACGGATACAAGATTACAGCTGTTGTTCCAGTAGGTGCTTTTGATGAAGAAGTTGAATTCTTTGCTGAGACATGTGAATTAACAAAAGATGAAGAAGAAGCTGTGGCAGATGCAGTTATTACTGATGAAATTGGAGCTTATACAGCGTTTGATATTTTCTTTAAGTCAGGTGATGAAGAAGTTGAGCCTAACGAAGGATGTAATGTCAAAATTACAATTGAGAATGAGACTGTTGAAGAGACAAACGAGATTGTACATGTAAAAGATGATGAAACATCTGAATACATTGAAGCTGAAGTTATTGAAGCTGAAGTTACAGAAAATGCAATTGAATTTGAATCAGATAGTTTTTCAAAGTATGTAATTACTGAAACAAATCAAAATAAGATTTTATATGAGGATACTTCTTATGGTGCATTAGTTTCGAGTGTAGAGCATGCTGGTTGGGGCGATTATGGTTTAATTGTTAATTATCGAAGTTCTGATAATAGTTCAAATAAGAAAATAGCTCCAGAAAATCAAGAAAGATATTTCTTTAAAAGACAAAATATAAATTTACAGTTTTATGCACCAGAGAATTATGTAATCTCAGGAATATATGTAGGCGATAGTTAGAATAGTGATAAACATATATCTAATGTGACTGAGGCAAATGTAAAAGTTAACCTTACTTATCATAATGATACTAACGTTTATATAAAGCTTAGCCTTAAGCCAGCAAGTTTTAAAAATCCTGATTCAACAATGGTAAATGGTGCAACTTTAGTAAAGTACACTAACAATGTTAATGCACCTGGAGATTTTAAATTCTCTGAAGGCGGTTCAGGTACATCTGGTTCAGTTAATAAAAATGCATTAAATTACGGTAAAGTGCATCAGGGAATTGCTTCAACATCAATTGAAAATGGATTTACTATTAATGGAGGTAGTACAGGGGCACTATTTCCTGGAAATGATAATCCATCATATATTCAAAAATATTTTAAAGATGTAGGTGTTCAGTTCTTAAGAGATGAAGAGGGATATTGGACTTTAGATAGTAGTGTATACAACTATACCTTTAATCAGAGCAGTAAGCAGATTAAAACCAACGGTACTAATACATCAGGATTTTTCCCATTTGATAGAAGTGGGGTGAATAACATTACATGGTCACATGATCATGTACATCATTTTGGTATGGAGATACCAATTAACTTCAATATCAATTCCAATGGTCGAGTTGATGCTAATAATGATGAATCGGAAGATACAGTCTTCAGATTCTCAGGCGATGATGATGTATTTGTTTACATTGATAACAGATTAGTCTTAGACCTTGGTGGTATACATAATGCTGTTCAAGGACAGATTAATTTCAGAACAGGTGAGATATTAGTTCAAGGACATTACGGTAAAGACAGCACAGAAGCAGGAGATAAGACATTAGTATCTTCTTATGATTCTAAGGTATATTCACATACTTCAAGTGACACAGGTAAAACTGTGTATGATCTTTTAAGTACAAACCTTGAGACATTTAGTAAGAGAAATCACCTTATGACAGTTGTATATTTTGAGCGTGGTGATTACGATTCAAACTGTCGCATCAGTTATAACTTTGACCCAAATAGAACAACAACTGCTGAGTTTACTGGCATGAAGATAGATGCCCAGACGAAGCAAGGCTTAGCAGGAGCACAGTTTAAGTTATACACAGATCCAGAATGTCAGGTATCAGCTGGTACTTATGCAGCAGAATCTGAGGACGATGGAACAATAAGATTTGTTGGATTGGCTAAAGGCGATTACTATATGAAAGAAGTCGCTGCTCCAACCGTAGGAAATAAACAGTATGTTACACCGGAAGGTGCTGTTTGGAAGTTATCAGTTACAGTAGCTGATGCTCAGGAAAATCTGAAAGCAACACTTTATGCATACAACGATGAAGCAAAAAGCATTTCGTTGATGTCA
>JAILAV010000154.1 GCA_024681435.1 Pseudobutyrivibrio sp.
TTTTGTTAATAGTTCTTAATAATGATTTAATATTTTGGTAACTTTTAACCCATTTCTCTTGTCTTAGTAGTATAGTACTACCCTCTATAACACTTGTCAATACCCTTATGATATTTTTATACAAAAATGTGTACAAAAAAAGCAGCAGAACTTTGTCTGCTGCTTACTATTTACATTCTTTTATTATAATTCTGTTCTGCCATCTAAGGCTCTAAGCAATGTAACTTCGTCTATGTATTCCAGATTTCCACCTACTGGAACCCCTGATGCAATTCGGCTTACCTTAATTCCTGTTGGCTTAATCAGCTTGCTTATATATGCAGCTGTGGTCTCGCCTTCAAGGGATGAGTTGGTTGCCACGATTACCTCTTGAACATCATTCTGCTGCAATCGAACCATCAACTCCTTCAGCTTAATATCTCCAGGGCCAATACCTGCCATTGGAGATATTGCTCCGTGAAGTACATGGTAAACACCATCAAACTTTCCCGTCTTTTCATATGCTGCCAAATCTCTGGTATCTTCCACAACCATAATTACATTTTTATTACGTTTTGGATTTGAACATATAGGACAAAGCTCATCGTCAGTTAATGTAAAACACTCTTTACAGTAACGAACATTTTTCCTGGCCTGAACAATGGCATTAGCCAAATCATTAACCTTTTCCTCATCCATCCCTAATATATGGAAAGCCAGCCTCTGGGCTGACTTACTTCCAATACTAGGCAAATCGCTAAGCTCCGCTATTAAGTTGCTTATTTCTTTGCTGTAATATTCCATTAATTAAAATCCTAATCCACCTGGCATTTTAGGCATTGAAGCCGATGCAATTTCATCAATCTTCTTGAGCGCTTCATTAGTAGCTGCCATTACAAGATCCTCAAGCATTTCTACATCATCTGGATCAACTGCTTCTGGGTCGATATGAACCTTTGTGATTTCCTTGCTACCTGTGCAAGTAACCTCTACAACACCGCCACCGGCTGTACCTGTAACCTCTGTCTCCTCAAGCTTTGCCTGAGCCTCTTCCATCTGACGCTGCATACGCTGAGCCTGCTTCATAAGGTTGGCCATGTTAGCTCCACCCATTGCTCCGCCTGGAAATCCGCCTCTACCTTTTCCCATATTTTTAATCCTCCTAATTATCTTCTGTTTCTATATCAATTCCTAGATTGGCAAAATAATCTCTCACATCAGTTTTAGATTCCTGTGAGCTTACTCCACTAGAATTAATCTCTACTTTAATATTTACTGTCTTGTTAATCATTTCCTCTATTGCTGATGAGATTTCCTGAATAACTTCTGGACGATTAACAAAATCTCCTGACATACGCTCTGAACCTACAGGTTGGTCGAATATCAAAACAAGCTCACCCAGTTCATTCACTGTTATTGTTGTTACATCTTTGAGGTACATCTTTATATTTGCCGGTACCTTACCAAGAACTGTGCTCCATCTACTTGATACTTGCTTTACTTCTTCTGGAACTGCTGCTGGAAGTGGCTCCTTTTTTACAGGAGCTGAACTGGGAGTGGACGCCTGACCTTGAGGAACTTGCGCCATAACTACAGGAACTCCATTTTCTACCTTTTTCTCCAGATTAGCCATTCTATTATTTAAAGCTGAAATATCCTGCTCCATCTCTGGCTTACAGAGCTTGATTAATGCGATTTCTATGAGCACTCTCTTTCCGCTAGCAAACTTCAAATCATTTGAAAGGGATGACAGAACTTGAATGTATCGCATTAATATTTCTGTGTCAACCATCTGTGCCTCTTCTTTTAATAAAGCAAGGTTGTCAGATGATATTTCAAGAACATCTTCCATGTCCTCAGAGGTCTTTAACAACATAAGGTTTCTGAGATACCATGTGAAATCCACAACAAACTGATTAAGATCACGACCTTTGTTGATAATCTCTTCCAAAACGCCAATGCAATCTGTAATATTTCCATTAATAACATTGCGAAGTAGTCGCGAGAACACCTCTGTGTCGATGGCGCCAAGCACCTTTAACACATTGTCGTAAGTCAATGGCTGGCCTATATAAAAGGCTATGCACTGATCCAGAAGACTGAGGCCATCACGCATTGAACCATCCGCTGCCTTGGCAATGTAGCGAATTGCTTTTTCCTCAACCTGGACACCTTCTTTATCCATCAACTCCTGCAGACGGGCTGCGATGGTATCGATTGTGATTCGATGGAAATCATATCTCTGGCATCGGCTAAGGATTGTAATTGGAATCTTATGAACTTCTGTTGTGGCCAAAATAAACACAACATAAGAAGGTGGCTCCTCCAAGGTCTTAAGCAAGGCATTAAATGCACCGTTTGAAAGCATGTGAACCTCATCGATGATATATACCTTATACTTACCTTCTGTAGGAGGATATGCCACCTCCTCTACAATCTGTCTAATGCTGTCTACACCATTGTTTGAGGCAGCATCCATCTCTATTACATTCATGGAATTGCCTGCAGTGATAGACTTGCACATGGCACATTCCATGCAAGGGCAACCATCCTTTGGATTCTCGCAGTTTATTGTACGAGCAAGAATCTTTGCGATAGTTGTCTTACCTGTTCCTCTTGTTCCTGTAAAAAGATATGCATGTCCTATACGGTCACTTTTTATTTGGTTTTGAAGAGTTGTAACAATGTGATCCTGTCCCTTTACATCCTCAAATGTATTAGGCCTAAACTTCCTATATAATGCCATATAAGACATAACAATTACCTACCTATTTTAAAATTAATTAGTCGCCAAAGCTTATGCCGATTCGTTTTGCCTCTTCAATCATCTGGCAATCTGGCTCTACGACCTTAAGCTTTCCTGCAACCTTCTCAAGTGGAATGCGCTTTGTCTTTCCATCCACCATTGCAATCATATTTCCAAAATCTGCATCCATAATTGCCTGGGCTGCTGCAGAGCCAAGTCTTGTACAAAGTACGCGGTCATATGGATCTGGGCTTCCGCCTCGCTGCATGTGTCCTGGAACAGTAACACGTACTTCGATGCCTGTTTCCTTTTGGATTCTATCGGCTATTTCATAAGATACTGATGGATACTTAGATGTCTCTAGCTTCTTCTTATAATCCTTCTTTGAAAGCTTAGCATCTTCTTTGGAAATGGCACCCTCAGCTACTGCAAGGATTGTAAATCCTTTGCCTTCTTCCGCACGATGATTGATGGCCTTGATAACCTTTTTGATATCGTATGGAATCTCAGGAAGCAGGATAATATCTGCGCCTGAAGCAACACCAGCATAAAGAGTAAGCCAGCCAACCTTGTGGCCCATAACCTCTACGATAAATACACGGCTATGGGATGAGGCTGTGGTGTGGATGCAGTCGATTGTGTTACATGCGATGTCGATTGCACTCTGGAAACCAAAGGTAACATCTGTGCCGAAAATATCATTGTCGATGGTCTTTGGTAAGTGGATGATGTTAAGCCCCTCTTCACGAAGAAGGTTTGCTGTCTTTTGAGTTCCGTTACCACCAAGGATTACAAGGCAGTTAAGATTTAACTTGTAGTAGTTGGATTTCATAGCCTCAACCTTATCCAAGCCATTCTCATCAGGCTCCCTCATGAGCTTAAAAGGCTGACGGCTTGAGCCAAGGATTGTACCACCTCTAGTCAAAATTCCTGAAAAATCCTGGCTAGTGAGCAGACGATAATCTCCATAAATAAGGCCCTTGTAGCCATTGAAGAATCCGTACACCTCTAAATCCTTTACATTAGCAGCCAAGCCCTTAACCACGCCACGCATTGCTGCATTCAAAGCCTGACAGTCACCACCACTTGTAAGCATTCCAATTCTTAGCATAGTCCTTCTCCTTCCTGAAAACCCCTTATTAATTAGTTACTTGCTTCAATTACACGTCTAACATAATTATACATTCTCTCTGTAGAAGCGATAGATAAACGCTCCTTTGGAGTATGAATATCGTACATCTCTGGACCAATTGAAACTGCATCAAGTCCCTCAAGCTTTGAAGCCAAAAGACCACATTCAACACCTGCGTGAATTGTCTCAACGATTGGCTCCTCGCCTGTCATTTCCTTATAGATATTTACAAGCTCATCTCTGAATGATGACTCACGAACATATTCCCAAGCTGGATAATCACCGTGAGTAGATATCTTGCATCCAAATGCCTCAGCAACCATTCTTACTTTTCTCATAAGAGCTGCCTTAGCGCTTGTAACTGAACTTCTAAGTGCACAAGAGAAGTTTAACTCCTCATCTAAGAGATTAAGGATACCTAAGTTGAGCGATGTCTCAACGAGGCCCTCGATATCATGGCTCATTGTCTGAATACCATTTGGCATTGACTGTAAGAGCTGGATGATTCTCTTTGTATCTGCTGCGTTAACACCGTCTACTACAACATTACCTTCGTTTGTAATGATGATTTCCATCTCTGGATCTGTAACAGCGTACTCATTTGTGATTGCAACAGCTTCTTCGTTCATTGCCTTAACTGCAGCCTCTGTAGTAAGTACCTTTGCTGTTGTGGCACGAGGGATTGCATTATCCTTCTTTCCACCTACGAAATCTACTAAGCAAATATCAGCAACTTCAAGACCAGCTGCAAGAACTCTGTTTGCTACATAAGAAGCGTTTGCTCTACCCTTATTGATTTCTGCTCCTGAATGTCCTCCAGTACAGTTATTTACCTCAATAGTATAAAGCGCACCCTTTAATGATTCCTTCTTGAATGGGTAAGCGATTTCCATTCTGCATCCGCCTGCGCAGCCTGCAAGGAAATGTCCTTCTTCCTCTGAATCAAGATTTAAAAGCTTGCGACCCTTAAGCATTGATACATCGATGCCTGCTGCACCTTCCATACCAACCTCTTCAGATACTGTGATGATAACCTCGAGACGTGGATGCTTTAATGTCTCATCCTCAAGAATGGCAAGAGCCATAGCAACAGCGATACCATCATCGCCACCAAGTGTTGTACCCTTAGCAGTAACAAAACCGTCAACGATTTCAAGGTCGAGACCTTCAGTCATCATATCCTTATTACAATCTGGATCCTGCTCTGCAACCATATCCATGTGACCCTGAAGGATGATTGGAGCTGCATTCTCCATTCCCTCAGAAGCCTCTTTAATCATAATTACGTTATATAAATCATCCTGATAGTACTCAAGATTATGTGCCTTAGCGAAATCAACTAAATACGCACTGATCTTCTCTTCGTGATAACTTGGATGAGGTATACCACAAATCTCCTCGAAATAATGAAATACTCTTTCTGGCTGTAAGCCACTTAAAACTGCCATTTCTATATAAATCTCCTAACTATAAATATTACTTTTTATATTCTACACCATCTTGCTAATTCTATCTACTGTAGGGCTCTTCCACCCATGGTCTGTCCCATTTTAATGGACGTCTCAATCCCATGGTTAGAGGCATACATTATATCTTTTTAGTTTCTTTATATTATACAACATTCTTACTTCTTGTTTTATTTGCATTTACTATTTAATTTTTATATCATAAATTCATGATTTTTTAATGGAGGATTCAATATGGGAGAAAGACTTACCCAAGGGGATATTGATAAAATTCAAGCAGAAATCGATGAGCGCAAGTTGGTTATTCGTCCAAAGCTTTTAGAAGAAGTTAAGGAAACCCGTGCTCAAGGCGATCTCTCTGAGAATTTC
>JAILAV010000118.1 GCA_024681435.1 Pseudobutyrivibrio sp.
ATCTTCATAAGCATCCTGTGGGAATGTGTAATTATGTGTAGCTTCCTTCCAGCCTCTTATAACCAAATCTTTATCAAGACCTATATCAGCCTGAACCCAGCCTGCAAACTCATCAAGGTTCTCATCAATATAATCAAAGGCTTCATCACTAACCTTTAAAAACTTTGCAACCTCTGCCTTGTGCTCCTCCAAATATGAATTGTTTGCTACTAAGAATGTATACATAGTTGCATCAACATCAGAAATATTTACAAGAGGCTTCCAACCAACCTCTTCAAACTTAGGAGCAATCTGATCATTTACCCAATAGCTGTCTGCTCCTTTTGTAGCAGCTAATGCAATTGCCTCCTGTGTACTTGATACGTTTACTAATTCTACCTTTGACTTATCAATATCATAGGTTTCGAATAATTTCCCATAATCATATTCAAATACAACACCTGCCATTGAGATTGCTGTATGCCCTTCCAAATCCTTTGGCTCCTTAATAGTATCTGGATTTACATAAAGGTTATATGCATTAGATTTTCTGATGGTAGCAAAAGCTCTAAGCTGTGTATCTGCTAAGGTATTACCAATTCTATTTACACCTGCATAATCTGCAAAAAGACCTACATCTAATTGATCTGTAGTAATGGCATCAATTGTATTAATACCAGCTGCAAACTCTGTAGTTTCAAGATTAATTCCTCTATCCTTTAGAAAACCAGTATGATTATCTAAAATCTTTAAATACTGATTACCATCTCCGGAATTTACACCTACTCTGATAGTAAATTCTCCTACATCATCAATATTGAAATTTTCAGGATCGATTTCTACTTTCGTTTCCTCATCCGACTTTAATTTTGAACCAGCCTCTATAGTATCAGCCCCTTCATTTCCACAACCTACAAATCCTACGCTCATAGATAATGCTGCTGTTATAGCCAAAAATTTCTTTAAGTAATTCTTTTTCATATTTTCCTCCTGCAAAGCAAAGAGGCCCCCTCTTTTTGAGGAAGCCTCCAGTTTTCTGGTCAGCCTTATGCTGTTTTCTCTATTAATTCTTCTTCTCTATTATCTACTGTGCTATCTTCTCCAACAAAGTGCACTCTATCTGCCTCGTGCTTTGGAATATCAAGATGGTCACCATCTAAATCATAGAAGTAATCAAAGATTGAATTCTCAACGTTTGCTGAATGATACAAATCTCTATGAGTAAGACCATTCTTCTTAAGCAATGTATATGTCTTCTGATATAAATCCAAATACCACTCTGGAGTTGGAGCTCTGTGTCCTTCAAGTGCTGAACCTGGATTTGGAATCCAATGAAGAGGAATTGCCACTACACCAAGCTCTGTAAGATATTCAATACCTTCAAGAAGTGTAGATTTTGGTTCAATACCTGCAACAAAAAATGAGCGAACATTTCCTTTACCGAATACTTCAACCTCATGCTTAAGAGCGTTAATCCAATTCTGTCTTCCACCACAAATCTGTTCCTTACCAGGGCAGATTGTCTTGAAGAAGTTCTCGTCCCATACCTCAAGGTTAGTAGAAATAGCCCTATAGCCTGCTTCCTTATATTTTTCGATTACTGAAAGATCACTAGGTGCACCAACGCAGGCTGTTCCACCAAAGTCTTGAAGACCTGTTAAATCCTGAATTGTCTCAGCCACATCAATATAGTATTCTACTTCACGACGCTCTGGAACAAATCCACCTGTAATAGTGATAGATTCATATCCCTCTTCTCTTGCCTTTGCGTATGTTTCTGCAATCTGATATGGTGTCTTCCAAGCGATTCCCTGTAAATCCGCAAATCTGCTCTTAGTTGCGTTGATGTTACAGAATTTGCAGTCAAGTCCCTTATCCTTGAGAGCACATTCGTTACTGTAGGCAACTGTTACCTTTGTCTTACCAACCTCGTTAGCGATGGTCTTCATATCTACACCATCAGAAGTTTTATGATTGTAGAATTTTGGCTTTTCCACAAAAGTAACTTCATCAATCTGATTGTTTCCCTCTAAAAGATAATACTTTCCATTTTCATGCTGAACAGAAAATCTTGAATTATGTCTATAAGGAAGTCCTAATCTAAAGTTACTTGATAGACGAATAGAAGTAGGCAGCTTTGTTTTTGTGTAAGTCTCATGATTCATATCAAAGCATGTTCTCATCTGCTCCTGAACATGATTTTCAAAATCAAGTGTGCTGATTACTTCTGGTGAAATATATATACCTTCATTTGCAATAATGTTGCTCAACTCAATCTCTTTAAATAATTCCTCTCTAGTAATAGCCCTAGACATAATAATCCTCCTTTTAAATTAACCGTGTTTAAATAGATTCTCTAACTGCACCCTGTGAAACCAGACCGACCTGCTTCACGTTGTGACTCTTCTTATAAGAATGCTCCTGCCAGACATTTTGTCCCTTGAACTCCTTCAGCTTGTTCTGAAGTTTTTCTTCTTTTTCTTTATCAGCCTGCTTAACTGCTGTTATATATTCAGCAATAACCCCAACTATACCTCGCACACCTATGGATGAATGATTAAGAATTGTTTTGTGATAAACAGGATATGATGCTTCCACAAGTGGAATACCATGTTTATCAGCAACATGCTGTTCTAAAGAACTTCCAATAACCAATTCTGCCTTTGACTGTCTGATAATATCGTTGATGTCCTTCTGGTCAGATGTCTTATAAATGTTCTTTGCTATAGAATTAAGAACTTCTCCATTATCCAAAGTATGTTCTTCATCCTTTTTCAATGCATCTGTTAATACCGCTGCAACTACCTCTGCGCCAAAAACCTCCTGAACCAGCTTCCCTAATCTGATTACATGCTCCTCTTCGCCAACAATAGCTACAGTTCTTCCAAGATCATTCTCAATAATTTCATCTCTGACTCTCGACCAGTAATTTAGCTCGTATTTCTGTTCCTTCTCTAAAAAGTGCTCTTTTGTCTCCTGATCGATAGTGATATATTCTTCAATTCCTTCAATAAGTGCTCTCTCATCATCAGCATTTATAGGTAATGCTGCTCTTTGAATTACTGGAATCTCAAATTTTTCATTCAATACCTTTGCAGGTAGTTCCCCCCATCTTCCAAATGTAATTGAAAGAGCAGCGTTCCTTGCATTTTCTATATCCTCAGTGCCCCCATCAGCACCAAAGAAGATATTTGTTTCCAATCCAACACCATTTAGAATTCTTGTTATCTCCTCAAGATTCCCCTGCCAATAGGGATCCTTCTGGGGAATAATTCCGAATATATTTACAAGACGTGGATTCTTTTCACCTTCATTCTTTTTAAGCTCATAAACTGATTTGAAAATGTCAGCTAACACATGTTCATATCCGTAATAAGCACTACCGTTGAATCCAGCTATCAATGTATCTACAACTGGCTCGCCTTGTTCAACGATCTCTCTTGTCATGGCATCTACGTCATCACCTACCATAGCTGACTCACAGCTATTGAGGATTATATAAAGAGAACCATCAACAACCTTTACTGTGTTTTTAATCTGCTCTCTAAGTCGTGACGCTCCACCGAAAATAACATGACGTTCCTGAGCTGCTGTTCCTGGTGTTGAATAGCCGGAAAATCTTGGATTTCCACCCGATGTTTTGGAATTGGCCAAATAATTGATTACTCCACAGCTTGCATTGGCATGAACCACAGGAACTACTCCCTGAATTTCCTGAACTGTCTGTAAAGCTCCATGAAGGGCACATCCATTTCTGGGATTCTTAATAATATTTGCCATCTAACTTACCTCCTGCTTTACATACCAGTTTCCACTTCGTTTCTTCCAGCTATCCTTATAACTGCTATTCTGCCTGTATTTATTTTGGAAACCAATTACCTTCCTGATTGAATTAACAATATCTTCAACTCCCTTAAAGCCGTAAGTTACCTTATTCTTTGTAGAAATAACTACAGCACCCTCATCCGTAGCAAATGAACTTCCTGAATTTTCACTGAAGAAAAAATCTATCTGATTTTTTGATAATTCATTTGCCTTTTCAAACTGCTGGCCATTTCCAATGATTGCAACTGTGTTTTTCTGTAGAAAATCCAGTCTTTTAAGCTGCTTCCTATTCTCTATATCCACAAATGGTGATGAAAAACCTACCACTTCTCCACCTATATTAGTGAATAATCTTGCATATGCCGGCACCCTGCTAAGTGAAGCGTCTATGAAGATTTTTCTATCTCCAAGCACATCCTTTACAACTGCCTGAGCAAGCTCAGACTCTACCTTCTCGATATAATCAACAACTTCCTGTTCTATATTTAAGAATGCTGCAATCTTGAGTAGAAAATTCTTTGTTCCTCTAAATCCTATTGGAGCTTCTGTCTCTATATAAGGTATCTCATAAAGCTCCTCAAGCTCTCTTGCCAGATAGTCTCCCTCTTCTGGATTAAGAACAACTGAGGCTCTCGCTCTTGATGCTCTTCTGATTTCCTCTACGCTTGAGAATCTAGGAATCACCTGGAATTTAATATCAAGCTCATGGAAAATTTCGGCTATAGCCGCCACGTCTTCGATGTCTTCCGAAAATGAAATTATATTAATAAAGTTATCCTTAAGCTCAACATTTTTAGAAATCAGATATTTTAACAAGCTGTGTGTAACGATATCGTAGCCAGTGACTGGAGTCTTGGTCTTAAAACCATCTGTATAAATGCTGATAATAGGAATACCAATTTCATCCTCAAGCTCCAAAATAACCGAATTAATATCATCATTATTTATGGCTACAACCGGTGTTCCAATAATTAATATCACCTTTGGATGCTTCTCTTCGTAGGCTCTTAAAATAGCTTCTCTAAGCTTATCATCACCGCCAAGTATTGTGTCCCTCTCAACAAGATTTGTAGAGTACCAGCTAAAGTCCTTTACATTAGACTGAGATATTCCAAGAGCACCACATCCCACTGAGCCATTTACTATAATCGCAGCATCCTCAATCTTTGAAAGAACATCAAATGCATAGATAGTTTCATCATCATGTATCTGTGAGAAGGTTCTGATTCTCTGCTTTATCTCTTCTCCAGAGGTTTCATCAATCAGTCCTTCCAGTGTTCCATGAAAATGACTAAGAGAGCTAAGACGTTTTTCTCTTGTTAATGCTTTTCTATCATCTATAGAACTCATACTTCCCGTTCTCCTTTCTGGGGTACTAAATTGCTTCTGCGACGCCTACCACTCCGCTTTCAATATCGTAAATACGGTCTCCCCAGTTTCTAGCCCAGTCTCTAAGCTCAGCTGAACCAAGAGGGTTAGGAACCACAAGGTTTTCATTTTCTGCAATATACTTTGCAAGATTTCTATAAATATCAGCCTGCGCACTGTTAGGCTTAGCCTCAATAACAGTCTTTCCATAGAGTTCGCTCTGCTGAACATCAATAGAACGGTTTACATAACCTGCAATGCTTGTTCCTGTCTTTTCGACGAAATCCTCAACAATCTCTCTGTGATAACCTGGCTTCATGCTGTTTGCAATTACGCCACCAAGCTTTGCACCACCTGTAGGAGCATATTTATTAATCGCTTTGAAAAGATTATTGGCAGCATATAAAGCCATGAAATCTGATGAGCTGACAACGTATGCTCTATCTGTAATTCCATCACGAATAGGAACTGCAAAGCCACCACAAACCACATCTCCAAGTACGTCGTAAAGAACGTAATCTGGCTTGAATTCTTCGAAAAGATTAAGCTCCTGAAGAAGGTTAACTGCTGCGTTGATTCCTCGACCTGCACATCCTACACCAGGAACTGGACCACCAGATTCTATACAAAGTACTCCGCCAAATCCCTTTACTGAAATGTCATCAAGATGAATCTTGTTGCCCTCTCTTAAGCTGTCAAGAACTGTTGGAAGATAATTATTTCCTCTCAGTGTGTTTGTGGAATCACTCTTTGGATCACATCCAATCTGAATTACTCTGTAGCCTGCCTCTGCCAGGGCTGCACTAATATTTGATGTAGTTGTTGATTTTCCAATTCCACCTTTTCCATATATCGCTATATGCTTACCAATTTTCTCTGCCATTGCTCCTCTTACCTTTCTTTATATTGCTACAGCTTCCTTAGCCTCTGAAATAATCTGAACTGCTATATCCACTCTTAAATCTTCAAGTAGCTTTTTGATTTCATCCACCTTGTCTAGATGCTCCCAAGGAAGGTCCACGTCGGTTCTGCCGAAATGTCCATAAGCAGCAGTCTGTTTGTAGATTGGCCTACGTAGATTAAGTGCATCGATGATAGCTGCTGGTCTGAGATCAAATACTCTTTCAATAATGCCCACAATCTTCTCTTCATCAATCACTCCTGTTCCAAATGTATCTACAGCAATTGATACCGGCTTAGCTACGCCTATTGCGTAAGCAAGCTCAACCTCAAGTCTCTTTGCCACCCCTGCAGCCACGAGATTCTTTGCTACCCAGCGAGCTGCGTAGGCTGCAGAACGGTCAACCTTTGTTGGATCCTTTCCTGAGAAGGCACCGCCCCCGTGACGACCTGTGCCACCATAGGTATCCACGATAATCTTGCGTCCTGTCAGGCCTGCATCTCCCTGTGGACCGCCGATAACAAACCTTCCAGTTGGATTTACATAATAAATGGTGTCTTCGTCTAGGAGTTCTTCTGGAATTACCGGCTTGATAACATACTGAATGATATCTTTTCTAATCTGCTCGAGAGTTACATCCTCTGAATGCTGTGTTGAAATAACAATGGTATGTACTCTCTTTACAGTCTGTCCATCTTCTGCAAATTCCACAGTTACCTGTGATTTTCCATCTGGTCTAAGGTATGGAAGTGTTCCATCCTTTCGAACCGTTGTAAGCTGGCGTGTAAGCCTGTGAGCAAACGAAATAGCCGGTGGTAAAAACTCAGGTGTTTCATCTGTTGCATATCCAAATATGATTCCTTGATCTCCTGCGCCTGTCCCATAATCCTCTGTTGCTCCTTCCTGCTTTGATTCAAAGCTTTGTCAACACCAAGTGCAATATCAGCTGATTGTTCATCTATTGATGTAAGTACCGCAATTGAATCTGCATTATATCCATCTACATTATTTACATATCCAATTTCTCTGATTGTGTCTTTTGCAATCTTTGCGATGTCCACATACGCCTTTGTTGTAATCTCTCCGACTACAAGTGCCAGTCCTGTTGCAACTGTGGTCTCGGCTGCAACTCTTGAATATGGATCCTGAGTAAGTAACTCGTCAAGGATTGCATCAGAAATTTGATCTGCAATTTTGTCTGGATGTCCCTCTGTTACTGATTCTGATGTGAATAACTTTCCCATATTATTTGTCTCCTTTTCTTAAAATGTTTTATATAAAAAGAGGCTCAAAACCACAGCAAATGAGACCGTGATTTTGAACCTCTAGTTGTCTAGTCAGTTTGACCTTTTTATATTCTTATCTTTTCACTTTTATCAATTTGAACTATTTTTCCATCCTGAATAATTATGTTTACCGAACCATATTTTATCGACTCAACATATTCTTTAATTTGGATTAGCTCCTTTTCATTAACCGTGTTTTGTTCCGCCATATATACCTCCTTTTTACACATTCACTTCGTATTTACGAATTTATTATTTCAAGTGTATGAGTATTTCCGATTCATTTAACTTGTTGATAATATAGCTTTAATTACCTACTAAGTCAATAGGTGTAATAATTGGTAAAAATAATAGCCAGTTATTAATATAATTAATAACTGGCTATTATATACATCGACGCAAGGTTATTATCCTATTCACAAATTTGGAATCATTGATTTGCTAATTCATTTAACCTTTCATAGAATTGTGGCTTTTCCTGTTTCAACCTAATAGGGCGTCCATCTGTGTCTAAAAAGGCATGCGAGGATGTTCCACAACATACTACCTGACCTTCCTGGTTTTTCATTTCATAAAGGAGATGTAATTTTACTCCTTTGAACTCCTGCACGCAAACACTAATAGTGACAACATCTGAAAATGTTGTTGTCTTTTTATAGTCACAATTTACGTTAAGCACTGGAGAAATAATACCTTCTTCCTCCAATCTAGCGTAATCCCAGCCAATTTGTGAAAGGAAATCTACTCTCGCCTCCTCCATCCACCTAATATAGTTAGAGTGATGAGTAATCCCCATTTTATCCGTCTCATAATATTGTACTTTATGCTGATATGCTTTCATTTATCCCCCTTGTAATAATATCTAAGTCCCGATTTGTTAATTTCACTGCCTTTAATTATACAGAACTTCTATGAATGTACCAATGAAATTCTTGCAAGCCTCTCACCCAAACGAAATGCTTCTTCCAAATCTAATGGAAACTGCTTTTCTCGCTCCTTTTTCTGCCTCCTTCAAAAGCATTACAGTGTTTTCTTTCTGCTTCGAATAGCAGCCATTCTGTCCAAATCGCCATGTTCAATCTCATTTTCCAATGATGCAATAATGGCATCCTTTCTCTTTAAGAAATCTGGCCCTGTCAGGTTTTTACCTGAAACAGTATGATGTGTAACGAAATAGCAATCACAAGTGAGATTCTCCACAAAGGTCTTCAGCTCTATGAGCATCTCTTTTTCTGAAAGCGGTGTGAACTCTCCTCTTTCTGCCTCCTCAAGAAGTGGTGTTCCAGGGAAAAGAGTCAATCCGCCTGTTCCTACAAGCATAGGCTTGCACTGAGAAAAAATCTTGGCAGAATTCATCGCATGCTCCAAGCTATGCTCCTTGCCGGCTGTACCATTCAGGAAAGTCATCCAGTAAGCGATGCCCGCCTCTTCTAACTTCTTGCACTGCTCAATTATGTCTGATGCATGATATCCTTTATTAATTCGATCAAGAGTCCAGTTGTCTCCGCTTTCTATTCCAAGGGATATTTCTCTTAGCCCTAACTCTTTCAGCTTCTTCAGTTCTTCCACCGTCTTGTTTCTGATATCAGTCACTCTAGTTGCAGCGTATATATATTCCATCTTAGGAAGATAAGCATTGATTTTCTCTAAGATTGGAGCAAGCTTGTCATAAGTCATGCAGAGAGGGTTTGCTGATAGAAGCTGTATTGTCGTTGCATCCGGAGCAATCTCAGCTATCTCCTGCAGATCTTCCTCGATCCATTCCATTGGCTGCATACGAAATGGAACCTCTTTATACATTGTACAAAATTTGCAGTTGTTGTGGGTACACCCCTGTGTAATCTGTAAAAGTGGAAATGTTGGCCAATAGGGATTTCTATAAACA
>JAILAV010000223.1 GCA_024681435.1 Pseudobutyrivibrio sp.
TTATTCACATCATTCATGTCAAAGAAGCAGGCTGAGAAGAATTCGCTCTCATCTAGCAACTCTTTTGTGTAGCGTGTGTTTCGAAGAAATACATAAACTACATGTTTACCCCAGATATGGCCAACACCTCCATTGTGTGAAGAGGTGGCGTTAACTTTTCCATTTGACTCAGCAACGATAGCAACACCTTCATCGGCAAGCTTTTGAATAGGGTTCCACTCTAGCATGTTGATTGGATAAGGTTGAAAAGTATGCATACAATCCCTCGCTTTCTATAAATTACTTTTTTGAATAAATTTCAAAAATTCATGTTCTGGTAATGGGTGTGAAAAATAATATCCTTGAATGTAATCAACACCAAGTTTTTTCATGGCATCAAATTGCTCCTGTCGCTCGATACCTTCTGCAATGATCTTTATTTCCATTGAGTGGGCCATTTCAATAACGGTTTTTACAATGGCTTGAGCTTTAGGGCTCTTGAAGTATTCTTCAGTAAGATATTTGTCAAGCTTTACTATTTCAACTGGCATATCAATCATGTAATTTAAATTTGAGCTGCCAGCACCGAAATCGTCTAGAGAGAAGGAAATACCATGAGATTTTAGCTTCTCCATATTAACTAGCAGGTTTTCTTTACTCTGTAAGGAACTTGTTTCTGTAATTTCAAAATTAATAAGATAGGGTTCCACAGAATTCTTTTCTAATAATTCTACAAATCTATTTACAAATACGGGGCTTTCGCCTTGCTTTACTGAAAGATTAAGCTCGACTTTTTCTATTCCAAGTCTTTCGATGCGATATGACTTCATGAAAGAAAGAACTTTTTTATAAATGCTGTCAGAAAGGGGAATAATTCTTCCAGTTTCTTCTACAATAGGAATAAAGTCATTAGGAAATACTAATGTGCCATCCTGCAAACGTATACGAACCAGAGCTTCTGCACCGGTAAAGGTCTCAGAGAGTAAATTAAAAATCGGCTGATAGAAAACCTCAATTCGGTCATCTTCCATAGCCTCCACAACCATTCTTTCAACTTGCTTACGCTTCCTTAATTCCGCCATTGTTTCGTTGTTTACAACCACCTCATTTTTAGTAAGCGTGTCGTAGTTGGTAGGAATGAAGTTGGAAAGCAGCATCAACAGCTCATCAGCATCAGATGCAATTGAGCTACTAGGAACAATGGTGTAGAAAGGATTTAGTAGTGTAATAGCACCTTCAATATCAGGATTGTCTTCCACTGATTGGAAGTAGGTGGCGATTTTGAATTTGGTGCTTTCCATAAAATCAGTATTTTCAAATACTAATAAGAAATAACCTTCTACTGTATCAAAGACCTTTGCTGTATCAATATTGAAAAGAAACTCTGAAAGCATTTCTATGGTCTTTCGAAGCATCTTGTTTTCTGTTGCGGCATCACCGGCAGTTCTGAAGGAAATCATCATTGCTGAAAATGGTTTTCGGTTTTGATATATAAAATCTAAATAATCTCTAATAACCGCTGAACTGAAATGCCCGGTCTTTCTGGAAATGGCTCCCTGAGGATTTTCCATTTCGAAATACATTATTAAAGCACCCATACATGATGCGAAGCTTACTATCAAAAGGGTCGGTTTGAAAAATTGAATTATGGCGGTGATGCACCAAATAGCCATCCAAACCAAAAGGGCATTTATTTTTCTCTTTTTTATATATCGTCTTAAAATAATGGATGAGGCAACAATGCTAAGTATATAAACAATAGTCAAAATATATGTAGCGATGGCTGCAGGTCCGTAAGAATATAGTAAAGCCCCATCATAGTAATAATTCAACTTAAGATTTAAGGTAATAAAAATGCCTAATACGAAAAATGCATTTAAAAGTTTGTCTAAAGCTTTCTCATGTCTGCTGCCTCTAGTGTCAATAATGTCCGATACGGTATATTTAAATGCGGAGAATGCAACAGCTTGTAAGGATATGAGATAAAGCTTTGCAATTCCGATAACAAGCGAATTACTATATCTAGAGGAGTTTATTATAAAGAAACAGGATGCTATATCTAAAAGAACGCATCCAAGTATCATGTATAAAGTTGTAATGAAATGGCGTTCTGAGCTGAGACCCATGGTAGGCTGTTTTTTGTAGAAATAAAGCAGCATGCCGATGATAGCGAGACCGCATACCTGAGTATAAATATTCATAATTTTCGTCCTGTGTATAAATTATTATCTCTCTGTGAAAATTATTATAGCATTCATTTTTGCAGTAAAACGATAATACTCAGAAAGTTCAGAGATTGTTCAAATATTTGCTAACTTTAACGCATTAAAGTGTTGACTTGAACCAAATATAGGTGGATAATATAGAAATTAAAGAAAAAATGTATAGATTTACGTAAGGTTTTATGGAGGCAGAAAATGGAGATAAGATTTGAAAAAAGGGAGCAATTAAAGGCAAAACCAGATTGGAATAATCTTGGATTCGGAAAGTACATGACTGATTACATGTTTATATGTGATTGGGATAGAGATATGGGATGGCACGACGCAAGAATCGTCCCAGAAGGTCCTATCGAGCTTGATCCAGCATGCATGACACTTCATTATGCACAGGAAACATTCGAAGGTATGAAGGCATACAGAAGAGCAGATGGTAAGATTCAGCTCTTCAGACCAGAGATGAACGCAAAGAGAATGATTAACTCAAACGAAAGACTTTGCATGCCAGCTTTTCCGGTTGAGGACTTTGTTCAGGCTGTAAAAGCACTTGTTAAAACAGAAGAGGATTGGGTACCATCTGAAAAGGATACTTCATTATATATTCGTCCATTTATGTTTGCTACAGAGGCAGCTCTTGGTGTCCATATGGCAAAATCTTACAAATTCATGATACTTTGTTGTCCAGTTGGCGCATATTACGCAACAGGACTTGACCCAGTGAAGATTTTAGTAGAAAATGAATTAGTACGAGCAGTTGCAGGTGGTACTGGTTTCACAAAATGTGGTGGTAACTACGCAGGTTCTATCGCAGGTCAGGTGAAGGCAGAAAAGCTTGGTTATTCTCAGGTACTTTGGTTAGACGGAAACGAAAGAAAGTACGTTGAGGAAGTTGGTACTATGAACATCATGTTCAAGATTGATGGTGAGATTTGGACAGCACCAACAGTTGGTACAGTTCTTCCAGGTGTTACTAGAGATTCTATGATTCACTTATTAAAGGATTGGGGATACAAAGTAAGAGAAGAGCGTCTTGCAATTGATGATCTTATGAAGGCAGGCCATGATGGCAAGCTTGAAGAGGTCTTCGGTACAGGAACAGCAGCAGTTATCTCTCCAGTTGGCGAGCTCCGTTTTAAGGATGATGTTGTTGTAATTAATGGAGGTAAAACTGGCGAGCTTACCCAGAAGTTATACGATACATTGACAGGCATCCAGTGGGGCAGGCTCGAGGATAAGTATGGATGGACACAAGTTATAGACTAAACAATGAATTAGAATTTAATACAGATGACATGCAGTCATTACAGGATGCATTTTGTAAAGCAAATGATATGTATGTCATCTGTGTTGGTAAATCTCATGGTCAAATTACTTCCTTCTCAGGCTCTCAGGCTGAGGAGGAGTTTTGTGACCTTAAATTTTCTTCTGAGATGAAACGCGAAATCATGGATTCATTTATAGATGGAACAGCTGATAATATTGTTGAGCGGTTTGGAACAGAAGAATATCTCATGTATAGAGGTGTAGCAATTAGAGGTGCAGCAGGAGCGTTCCTAGGGGTTTGGTTGTGTTTTGGTGTTGATAAAAACAGAATCCCAGAGGACAAAACTATTCCTGAAAATCTCAAGCTTACAACTTTAGATGCATTCGATAAATCGATTTTACTCATTGAAACTCTTACAAAATATTATTTCGCAGAGAAAATCAAGACTCAGACTCTTAAACAGCAATTGCTTGAGGAAAAAGACACTGAGCATGAAATTAAATATAAGCTTAAAAAGAACGAGATTATGACAGATATCTTACGCTTAATGGAGTCGGAAAATTCATTTTCTAAAATTTCCGAAGATATTTTGCGTGAGGCTGGAAACTATATTGGTTGTACAAATACAGCTCTCTTACAGATATCTGAGAATGATATAGATGTAGATATGATTTTGGAGTGGACTTCAAAGGACGAGGAGGCATTGATTTCTAAGTTCCAGCAGATTCCACTTATGGACCTTCCTTTTATGAATGGAAAGCCATACACAATTTCATCAGATGCAACATTGCCAGAGGCATTTGAAATATTCTTTATTAAATATGGAATCAAGGCAGCAATCTTCTTGCCAATCACTGTAAACGATTCTACTGCAATGTACCTTTGCTTCATGAATCGTGGAGCAGAGAGAAAGTGGAGCGTAGATGATTTGCGTTTTGCTAACGATATTAAGCGTATTCTTCATACCCTACTGGTAAAGAAGATTACAACTAATTCTTTGGCAAGCTCTTATAATGCTTTAGAAGTTATCTTACAGAATGCAGGTTACGGAATTGTTGTTGCTGACTTAGCTCAGAAGCAGACATTGTATACCAACGATACCTTCAATCACATGTTTGAAAATGAGATTGATCGACTTGCTATTCAGGAAATTATTTTTGATGAGAAGTACACATTGCCAGAGCTAAGCGGCTATTCAGCTAATGGTTCTGGAAAGTGGTTTGATATTTCATTTAATTCAATTAAATGGGTAGATGGTAGAAATGTTAGAATGATTACCTTCTACGATATTACTGACCTTCGTCTCTACCAAAAGAAGGTTGAAAAGCAGGCCCAGGAGGATATCCTTACAGGACTGTACAACAGACAAACTTGCGAGAAAGACATTTCTTTGGAATTTGTTGTGGCTAAAAAGCTCAATCGTGAGTTTGCAGTTCTCATGATTGACCTTGATGATTTTGCCAGCGTAAATGAAGGTCTTGGCTACAGCGTAGGGGATGATTTGCTTGAGTATGTAGCTCACAGCATTAATGATATTTCTTATATCAAGGGCAAGTGTTACCGTGTAGGTGGTGACGAGTTTGCCATTATTGTAGACCATGATAACATTGCAAATCTTGAGCTCATTATCAAGAGAATCATGAATCTTTTTAATAATCCATGGATTCTCAACGGTCAGGAATACTACTGCACCATGAGTATGGGTTGCGTAAAGGCGCCTGCTGACATTAATGATGCAACAGAAATCCTAACAAGACTTAACATTGCTCTTCACGGAGCTAAGAATAAAGGCAAGAATAGATGCGAGTATTATAACGAGCAGTCACAGGAAGTTATGACAGCAAAGGTCAAGATGGAACAGGCTTTGAGAAAGGCTGTTGAGGACGACTGCAAGGAATACGAAGTATATTTCCAGCCTATTATGGAATTTATTAATGGGGTTCCAAATTGCTGTGGCGCAGAAGCACTTGTAAGATGGAATTCTCCAGAATATGGATTGGTTGTTCCTGATAGATTTATAGGTCAGGCAGAGCAGCTTAGATTAATCCTTGCCATTGGCGAGCATGTCATGAGAGAAGCTGCAAAGGCATGTAAATACTGGAACGATTTTGGCCATCCAGAGTATAAAGTAAATATTAATTTTTCTGTTGTTCAGCTTACACAAAGCGATATATTAGATAAGATTAAAAGTGTTATAGAGGAAACATCTATCGATCCTAACAACCTTACCTTTGAGGTTACAGAGTCAATGGCAATCAATGATATGGAATGGATGACTAGAATCCTTTCTGCCATTAGAGACCTTGGCTGCAGAGTCGCACTAGATGATTTTGGAACAGGATATTCATCATTGAATCATATTCGAAGCATGCCAATTGACACAATCAAGATTGATAAGGCATTTGTTTCAGATATGGATTCTGATAATTTCTCTGAAGCTTTCATTAAGACAATTTCTGAGCTTGCAGACTCTCTTGATGTGGATGTCTGCGTAGAAGGTGTTGAAATAGATAAACAGGTAGATATGATTGGTAAATTCTCTGTTAATTTGGCACAGGGTTACTACTTCGATAAACCACTCACACGTGAGGAGTTTGAGAAGAAATATTTATAGAAAGAAAGGTATAGGGAAAGTAATGTACACACTACAGGACATCAGAAACACAGACCAAGAAGTTGCAGAGGTTATCGTTAAGGAATTTGAGCGACAGTCTCAGCACATCGAACTGATTGCATCAGAAAACTGGGTATCACCAGCCGTTATGTCTGCAATGGGTTCAGTTCTTACAAACAAGTATGCTGAGGGCTATCCAGGCAAGCGTTATTATGGCGGTTGCGAAGTGGTAGACGTTGTTGAAGAGCTTGCGATTAAACGAGCAAAAGAGCTTTTTGGATGCGAATATGTTAACGTTCAACCTCATTCAGGTGCACAGGCAAATATGGCAGTTCAGTTTGCTGTATTAAAGCCAGGCGACACAGTTATGGGTATGAATTTGGATCATGGCGGACACCTTACTCATGGTTCACCAGCCAATTTTTCAGGAACATATTTTAACATTGTACCTTATGGTGTGGATAATAATGGCTTTATCGATTATGATGAAGTTGAGAGAATTGCTGTTGAGTGCAAGCCAAAGATGATTATTGCCGGAGCATCTGCATACTGCCGCAAGATTGATTTCAAGCGTTTTAGAGAAATCGCGAATAAGGTAGATGCAGTATTATTTGTTGATATGGCTCACATCGCAGGACTTGTTGCAGCAGGTGTACATGAAAGTCCTATTCCTTATGCTGATATAGTTACAACCACAACCCACAAGACATTACGTGGACCTCGTGGTGGCATGATTATGGCTACTGCAGAGGCTAATGAGAAGTATAACTTCAATAAGGCAGTATTCCCAGGAATCCAGGGTGGTCCTTTAATGCATGTTATTGCTGGTAAGGCAGTTTGCTTTAAGGAAGCTTTAGATTCATCATTCAAGGAATATGGAAAGCAGATTGTAAAGAATGCTCAGGCATTATGCAAGGGCTTACAGGATAGAGGTATCAAGATTGTCTCAGGCGGTACAGACAATCACTTGATGCTCATTGACTTAACTCCATTTGAGCTTACAGGAAAGGTTGTAGAGAAGCTTCTTGATGAGGCACACATCACAGCCAATAAAAACACAATTCCAAACGATCCTAAGTCACCATTTGTTACTTCAGGTATTCGTCTTGGAACTCCTGCAGCTACTACTCGTGGACTTAAGGAAGAAGACTTTGATAAGGTTGCAGAGGCTATTGCAACAGTAATCAAAGAGCAGGAGGCTGGAATCGAGAAAGCACGTGCTATCATCAAGACTCTTACAGATAAGTATCCACTTTCTGGGGAGATGTGCTAATCATTTATTAAATGAGTATGAATTATTAGGGGGAACGGGGAACGAGATGTGTAAAATGAATTCGAAAAAATTCGTTTGCGCTATTATAGTGGGTCTTGTAATATCTTTATTTCAAGGCCCACTTTTGGCATGCGCTTCATCAATCGATCCAAAGACAGTGAAGGTAGGTTATTATGAGAACGCACTGTTTATGGAAGGTGCAAGTGAAGATGAAGTAAAGACGGGATATGGTTATGAGTATTTCATGAAGCTATCGGAGTACACAGGTTGGAGATATGAGTACGTTTATGGTAGCTTTGGTGATTTATATCAAAAGCTTGTTGATGGTGAAATAGATCTTTTGGCAGGACTTGCTTATAGAGAAGAACGAGCTGATTTAATAGGATATCCTGATGATGCCATGGGAAGTGAGACCTATAACCTCATAAAACATGGTGATAATGAAGAAATAACTTCGGACCCAACTACTATAAATGGACATACAATTGGTGTGTTGGAAAGTGCTGTATCCAGTGCCTTTGAAGCGTATTTGATTTCTCATGATTTAAAAGCAGAAATAAAATACTATAACGATACCGAGGATCTAATTGAGGCCTTTGATAATGGTGAGGTGGACCTTCTTGCAACGGAAGGGGCCGGCACACTTTTCCGTAGAAACTATGAAGTAATATCCACTTTTGGATTGTCTGATTATTACGTATGTACCAATATTAGAAAACCAGAGCTTTTAACGGAGCTAAATAATGCTCAGGATAGTCTATTTAACGATGAGCCATATTTTCGCAGTGCCTTAAGCTCAAAATATTTTTCTGATAGCGTATCAATGAAGGCGTTTTCCCCAATTGAAAAAGAATGGCTAGAGGCTCACGATACGCTTAATATCGGATATCTAAACAACTATTTACCATATAGTACCAGCGGTCCAAATGGAAAGGTGACCGGTGTAATTAGAGATGTTATGCCAGCACTTTTACGTTCCCTTAACATTACTGAGCTGAATATTAATTATGTCGGATTTGATAATTATGATGATATGATTGCTGCTATTAATGATGAGACGATTGATGCGGCTTTTCCTGTGGGAGGCGGCACATATTACTCAGAGCAAAATGGCATTTACCAGACTCATCCATTGGCATCTGTCAGCACAGATTTGATTTATAAGACTGTTGTTATTAATCCAAATTATGTTACATTTGCAGTTAATGACAAAAACAGGATGCAGTCTTACTATATTAAGGCCAATTATCCAGATGCAGTGCTAGTTTATTATGAAAGTACAGAAGAATGTTTAAATGCAGTAATGGAAAATAAGGTGGACTGCACCACATTAAATGGCCTTAGAGCAAATGAAATCCTGAAAAACGGTCAGTACGCAGGCTTGTCCCTTAGACAGCTACCTGCAAAAGATGACAGAGGAATCGGTGTAAAGATAGGCAATGAAGGATTGCTTAGATTGCTTAATCGAGGCATACATATTCTAGGAGATGACTATGCTGCCAATAATGCATACCAGTATGTTGAGGCTCTTTATACATATTCGGTAAACGATTGGTTTAAAAATCATTACGTAGTGATACTGGGAAGTGCAATCGGATTAGTCATTATCATAGTCCTGATATTTGTTAAAAAGATATTAGCTATGAAGGCGGTATATGAGGGATTGAAAAATTCATCCCAAAGCCAGAAGCTTGTAATAGATAATATCGCAAATAGTCTAAGGTCACCTGTTAATGATATTTATGAA
>JAILAV010000050.1 GCA_024681435.1 Pseudobutyrivibrio sp.
GAGTGTATATCGGCTCTTGATGTTTCAATTCAGGCCCAGGTAGTAAATCTCATGAAGGATATCCAGCAGGAGACAGGTGCAGCTTACCTTTTCATTGCTCATGATCTTTCAATGGTAAAGTACATATCAGATAGAATAGGTGTGCTTCATCTTGGACATCTTTTAGAGACCGGCACTACGGATGAGATTTTCTCAAATCCAATCCATCCATACACTAAGAGCTTACTTTCAGCTATTCCTGAACCAAATCCAATTTTGGAGAAGAACAGGGTATCAGAAAGCTATGACTACAAAACTTCTGGCATCGATTATAATTTGGGCACAGATCATCATGTTGATGGTACCCATTTTGTAAAGTGTACAGATGAAGAATTTTCTCTTTGGACTAAGTAAGACATTTTACTATACAAATCAAGCTGAAGCGCCGCATTTGTGGCGCTTTTTGCTTGTAAAAATCCAACTAAACAGTTATCATAATTAAGATTAGGATAATTTTAGCTATAGTAGGTGTTTTATGTTCGAAGATTATATGTTTGAAGAGGAAGAGAATATAGGATATACAGGTCCTGAATACTCAAATGTTCAGCTTGAAAGGAAAGCTGCATATCGCAGACCAGTTAATAATAAACCTGAAGATAGAGAGACAATTGGAATAGCCATAGGGTCTTTTGTACTTGGCGTGTTATCGTTGGTTTTCTTTTTGATAGGTATTAATTTTATTTCAGCAATTATTTCTATTGTTCTTGGAATTATTTATTTAGTTTCTTCCAAAGAGAAGAGGGGCAAGGGATTAGCCATCACGGGGATTGTGACATCGATTTTAGGCATGGTTCTTTGTATAGCTGCTTGGGCATTTATATTTTCCAATGCAGCCAACATCAGAGTACTTACCAATGATGTAGAAGGTATGGAGAAATGGTATGAGTACTATGGAATCGAGGGGGATGATTACTACGAGGAATCACCTTTCGACCAGGATGAATTCGATATTAACGACTCACTATAGAGTCAAGTAACACTGGTTAAAGATGCCAATGGCATTTTTTATACATATTAAAATAAGAGAAGGGATATCTGACGAGAAAGGGTATCCTCATAGAAAGGAATTACTTTTATATGTACAACAAGGTAGACGCAAGCCTGAACTTCGTAGAAAGAGAGAAGCAGGTACTAAAGTTCTGGGAAGAGAATGACATCTTCCAAAAATCAATGGACTCAAGAAAAGAAGGAGAGACTTACACATTCTATGATGGTCCTCCAACAGCAAACGGCAAGCCTCACATCGGTCATGTTGAGACTCGTGCCATTAAGGACATGATTCCTAGATACCAGACAATGAAGGGCAAGTTCGTTCCTCGTAAGGCTGGTTGGGATACACATGGTCTTCCAGTAGAGCTTGAAGTTGAAAAGCTTCTTGGTCTTAATGGAAAAGAGCAGATTGAAGAATACGGTATGGAGCCTTTCATTAAGCAATGTAAGGAATCCGTATGGAAATACAAAGGTATGTGGGAGGATTTCTCTGGCACAGTTGGTTTCTGGGCAGATATGGATAATCCTTATATCACATATGATGACAATTTCATCGAGTCTGAGTGGTGGGCACTTAAGACAATTTGGGACAAGAAGCTCCTTTACAAGGGATTCAAAATCGTTCCTTATTGCCCTCGTTGTGGCACTCCACTTTCAGCACAGGAGGTTGCTCAGGGCTACAAGACAGTTAAGGAGCGCTCAGCAATCGCTCGTTTCAAGATTAAGGGAGAGGATGCTTACTTCCTTGCTTGGACAACAACACCATGGACACTTCCATCAAACCTTGCACTTTGCGTAAACCCTGTTGAGACATATATTCGCGTAAAGGCAGCTGATGGTTATACATACATTCTTGCAGAGGCACTTGCAGATAAGGTACTTGGCAAGCTAGCTTCGGAAGAAGGAGAGAAGGCTTACGAAGTTCTTGAGACTTACAAGGGAACAGACCTTGAGTACAAGGAATACGAGCCACTTTTCGAGTGCGCTGGCATTGCAGCTGAAAAGCAGCACAAGAAGGCTCACTTCGTTACATGTGATGATTACGTTACTATGTCAGATGGTACTGGTATCGTACATATCGCTCCTGCATTTGGTGAGGACGATGCTAAGGTTGGACGTAAATATGACCTTCCATTTGTTCAGTTCGTAGATGGTAAGGGTGAGCTTACAGAAGAGACACCATACGCTGGTCAGTTCGTTAAGGAAGCAGATCCAAACGTACTTAAGGATTTGGATGCTAAGGGACAGCTTTTCGAAGCTCCTAAGTTTGAGCACGAGTATCCACACTGTTGGAGATGCGATACTCCACTTATTTACTACGCAAGAGAATCATGGTTCATCAAGATGACAGAGGTTAAGGATGACCTGATTAAGAATAATAACACTGTAAACTGGATTCCAGATTCAATCGGTAAGGGACGTTTTGGCGATTGGCTTGAGAACGTTCAGGACTGGGGTATCTCACGTAACCGTTACTGGGGAACTCCACTTAACATCTGGGAGTGTCCAGACTGTGGCAAGCAGATTTCTATCGGTAGCCGCAAGGAATTAGCAGAGCTTTCAGGCAGACCTGAGGCAGAAAAAATCGAGCTTCACCGTCCATACATCGATGAGGTTACATGCACATGTCCTGAGTGTAAAGGCACAATGAAGCGTGTACCAGAGGTTATTGACTGCTGGTTCGATTCAGGTGCTATGCCATTTGCTCAGCATCACTATCCATTCGAGAATAAGGAAGTATTTGAGCAGCAGTTCCCTGCTAAGTTTATTTCAGAGGCTGTTGACCAGACAAGAGGTTGGTTCTATTCATTGATGGCTGAATCAACACTACTTTTCAACAAGGCTCCTTATGAGAACGTAATCGTACTTGGTCACGTTCAGGATGAGAATGGTCAGAAGATGTCTAAGTCTAAGGGCAATGCCGTAGATCCATTCGATGCACTTGAGAAGATGGGCGCAGATGCAATCAGATGGTACTTCTACACATCTTCAGCACCATGGATTCCAAAGAGATTTGGTGAAAATGCAGTTATGGAAGGCCAGAGAAAGTTCCTTGGAACTCTTTGGAATACATATGCTTTCTATATTTTATATGCAAATATTGATGAGTTTGATCCTACAAAGTACGAGCTAGATTTCAGCAAGCTTGCAGTTATGGATAAGTGGATTCTTTCTCGTCTTAACTCTGCAATCAAGGCTGTTGATGAGAATCTTTCAGCATACAAGATTCCAGAGGCGGCACGTGCACTTGATGAGTTCGTAGATGATATGTCTAACTGGTACGTTCGTCGTTGCCGTGACAGATTCTGGGCTAAGGGAATGGAGCAGGATAAGGTTAATGCTTACATGACTCTTTACACATGCCTAAAGGATATTGCACTTGCAGCAGCACCAATGATTCCTTTCATGACAGAGGAAATCTACCAGAACATGGTTCGCTCAGTAGATAAGACAGCTCCAGAGTCTATCCACCTTTGCGACTTCCCAGTTGTAAACGAGGCATTCATCGACAAAAAGCTTGAGGACGATATGGATGAGCTTCTTAAGATTGTTGTTCACGGACGTGCTTGCCGTAACACAGCAAATATCAAGAATCGTCAACCAATCGGTCAGATGTACATCAAGGCTGATCACGAGCTTGATGAGATGTATATATCAATCATCGAGGATGAGCTTAATGTTAAGAAGGCTACATTCACAGAGGATGTTTCATCATTTACATCATATAGCTTCAAGCCACAGCTTCGTACAGTTGGACCTAAGTATGGCAAGTTCCTTGGCGGAATCCAGAAGGCTCTTGCAGCACTTGATGGAAACGCAGCTTACGCAGAACTTAAGGCAAATGGGGTGTTAAAATTGCCTGAGGTTGATGCATCTATCGAGCTTGCAGAGGAAGACCTCCTCATCTCAATGGCTCAGACAGAGGGCTTTGTTGCAGATGGAGACAACTACGTAACAGTAGTTCTTGATACAAACCTTACAGAAGAGCTTCTTGAGGAAGGTTTCGTACGTGAAATCGTTTCTAAGATACAGACAATGCGTAAGGAAGCTGATTTCGAGGTTATGGACAGAATCACAGTTTCTTACGAATCATCTGATAAAATTAAGAACGTATTTGAGAACAACAAAGACTTCATTGCAAACGAAGTTCTTGCAGATTCTATCAACGTAGGCGCCGAAGGCACTCACGTAAAAGAATGGAACATCAATGGTGAGAAGGTAACGTTATCTGTATCTAAGAACTAGTATGAACTAAAGATAGCCTGTAGCTATCAATCTCTGACTCTTACTCAAGCGAAGCATTCTACGCTGAGCGGAATAAGATGTCAGGATTGAGAGCGTAACAGGCGGGCCATAGACTAGGAGGGGTTGTGATATGAATAGACAAATGCCAAGTACTGACGAAATTAAGCGCGAGATAAAGAATCGTGTGAAGATTATGTTTAGGAAGGAATTTGAGGAGGCTACCGAGGAGGAGATTTATAGAGCTTGCTCTGAGGTAGTGAATGAGGTAGTCATTGATAATTGGCTAAACACTCAAAAGGAGTTTAATAAGCAGGATCCTAAGTGCGTATATTATATGTCTATGGAGTTCTTAATTGGACGTCTCTTGGGTAATAATATGATTAATATGCGTGGCTATACTGAAGTTATGGATGCTCTTAACGAGTTGGACGTGGATATTAATGCAATTGAGGATCAAGAGCCAGACCCAGCACTTGGTAATGGTGGTCTTGGTCGATTGGCTGCTTGCTTCTTGGATTCTTTGGCTACTCTTCAATATCCAGCTTATGGCTGTGGAATTAGATATCACTATGGTATGTTCAAACAGAAAATTGTAGATGGATTCCAGGAGGAAGTTCCGGATAACTGGCTTCAGACTCGCTATCCATTTGAGTTAGAGCGGCCAGAGTATGAATTCGAAGTTAAATTTGGTGGTTGGGTTCGTTACGAAGGTCAGCCAGATGGCACTACCAAATATATCCATGAGGGATACAATTCTGTAATTGCCACACCTTATGATATGCCAGTTACTGGCTTTGATAATGGTATGGTTAATACCCTTATGATTTGGGATGCCAAGCCAAAGGAAGTATTCAGACTTGATTCCTTTGAAAGAGGAGATTATAGCAAGGCTGTTGAAGATATGAACTTAGCTCGTAATCTTACAGAGGTTCTTTATCCTAATGATAATCATATCCAAGGAAAAGAGCTTAGATTAAAGCAGCAGTATTTCTTTGTATCAGCATCTTTGCAGCGTGCTCTTAACAAATATTTGAGATATCACAATGATATTACTAAGCTTCCTGAGAAGGTTGTATTCCAAATGAACGATACCCATCCTACTCTTACAGTTCCAGAATTAATGCGTCTACTTATGGATGAGCATGGATTAGGTTGGGACGAAGCATGGGAGATTACAACTCACTGTGTTGCTTACACAAACCACACAATTATGTCTGAGGCCCTTGAAAAATGGCCACAGGATGTATTCAAGAATTTACTTCCTCGTATCTATATGATAGTTGAGGAGATTAACCGCAGATTCTGTGAAGATATCAGGGCTAAATTCCCTGGTGATGAGGGCAGAGTAAATAGAATGGCAATCCTTGCAGATGGACAGGTTAAGATGGCTCACATGGCTATCTGTGCAGGTTTTTCTGTAAATGGTGTTGCTGCATTGCATACAGAAATCCTGAAGAATGTATCTCTTCATGATTTCTATGAGATGTTCCCTGAGAAATTCAATAACAAGACCAATGGTATTACACAGCGTAGATTCTTGATGCACGGCAATTATAAATTGTCAGATTGGGTAATTTCAAAGATTGGTCGAGGTTGGATTACCGACCTTTCTCAAATGGAGAAGCTTGAAAGATATATTAATGACAAGCGTTCTATTGATGAGTTTATTGAAATTAAGCATGAGAACAAGAAACGTCTTGCAAAATATATTTGGGATCATAACAAAATCAATGTAGATCCAGATTCTATCTTTGATGTTCAAGTAAAGAGATTGCATGAATATAAGAGACAGCTTCTTAATATTTTGCATGTAATGTATCTCTATAATCAAATAAAAGAAAATCCTGATTTGGATTTCTATCCAACTACCTTTATTTTTGGTGCAAAGGCTTCCGCAGGCTATGAAAATGCCAAGCTAATCATCAAGCTTATTAATAATGTGGCTGCTGTTATTAATAATGACAAGTCAATTGATAATAAGTTGAAGGTTGTATTTATTGAGGATTACCGCGTATCTAATGCTGAGTGGATTTTCGCAGCAGCAGATGTTTCCGAGCAGATTTCTACTGCATCTAAGGAAGCATCAGGTACTGGTAATATGAAATTTATGCTTAACGGTGCTGTCACAATTGGTACTATGGACGGTGCAAACGTTGAGATGTATCAGGAATTAGGCGGTAAAAATATCTTCATCTTTGGTATGAGCTCTGATGAAGTTATCGCTCATGAGAAGAATAATGACTACAATCCTATGGATGTGATGAATTCAAATCATCATATTCAGAAGGTTATGCAGCAGTTGGTTAACGGATACTACAGTATCGATAATTCAGAGTTGTTTAGACCAATTTACAATTCGTTGCTTAATACACAATGTACAGCCAAGGCTGATACATATTTTGTATTAAAGGATTTCGCGTCGTATTGCGAAGCTCATGAGAAAATTCAGGAGGCATACAAAGATAGATTTAAATGGGGTCAAATGGCTCTTGAAAATGTGGCTCATGTTGGTAAGTTCTCTTCTGACAGAACCATTCAAGAATATGTTGATGACATTTGGCACTTAGACAAGCTTGAGTTATAAAGTGCCTAGTAAGGAATAAAGATGAATAAAAAAAATGCTGAAAAGAAAAAGTATATTCCATGGATATTTATCCCATGCGTAGTAGTTTATATACTTGAATTCGTGCTTACTATTTTCGTAATGCAGGGAAGTATCGTATATGCCATAGGAACATTTGATGGAAATACCTGGGATGAATTAGTCGATTATGTAATGGATATAGTAATGTCCAGTGCTACAGATGGATGGATATTTGTATTATATTCAAGTATTGGAATAGTGCTTTTTTCCATTTGCTACCACAGAATGTTTATGGAAGGCAAGACCTATAGACTAAAAGGAATATCAAAAAATGTTCCTATGACTGTAGGTGGACTTGTTCTTTTATGTATTGGTATGCAGTATGTAAGCGAATTTTTGATGGATTCTCTTTCAGCAGCATTTCCTTCATGGCTTGAGGAATATATTGAGATTTTTGAAGCAGCTGGATTTGATGGAGATGTTTCATTGCTACTAATTCTTTATGTTCTTCTTTTAGGTCCTATAGTTGAGGAAATAATCTTTAGAGGTATTGTTTATTCCGCTGCAAAAAAAGTTATGCCATATTATTTTGCAATTATAGTGCAGGCATTACTATTTGGCGCATTCCATATGAATCCAATTCAAAGCTGCTATGCCTTTGTATTAGGTCTTGGAATGGGATATGTTATGTATCTATATGATAATCTACTTCTATCGATTATTATTCATATTTCATATAACATAATGGGTGTGTTCTTTTCAGGAACTATTTCATTTGGTGAAGGAAATATTGTTGGATTTTTCTTCTACACATTGTTTGCACTTGTTGTTACTTACATTGGATTATTACTTCTAAAAAAAGGTGCAAATTCTGTTAAGGAAGAAGAGAATTTAGCCGATATATAATTTACACGGACGATAATCATAGAGACAGGGAAGGTCAATGACCTTCCCTTTTTTTATGATGAGGAAAAGGGAATTTCCCAATTATAAATAACCATCATTTATAGGAGGGAAAAGTATGGTAATTCAAAATTCTGAGGTCACTATGGCCTCAAAGTCAAAGTATTCATCTACCACCAAGGCTGTCTATCAGATGACCTCGGAACCAGCAATCAGAATCGGAGATATTACAATTAAAAAGCCCGATGAAGCTGACATTAGTGGCAGTGATAATCCTGTATCTACAGGTTTGTCAGTAGGTAAGGATGGAGGATTTTTGGCATCATTAAACTATGCACTTGGGCAAAATGGTGAGGTTCAGCAGGTAGATGAAGAAGGGAAAGTTGAATCTCCAGTTGCCAACTATCAGACTAGGATGCAGACAATGCATTATCTAATCAGAGTGCTTCTTTTGGGAAAGATATTTGGCGAAAACACAAGCTTTAATGATTTGCTGCAGCAGTTATTTGGAGATTCAATGGGAACCGTAACAACAACTACAGTAAGTTATGAGAGAACAGAATCCCAAGAGCTTTCCTATATTGCAAAGGGAACCGCTGTAACAGCAGATGGTCGAAGACTAGAGTTTGACTATGGCTTTGAAATGTCTGAGTCATTCCATGAGGAGTATGAATCTGTGGAGCAAGTTTTCACACAGTTTATTGATCCACTGGTAATAAATCTCACCGATTCGCCTACAACTGTTTCTAATCAGACTTTCTATTTTGATTTAGATGGAGATGGAAAGAAGGACGAGATTAACAGATTGGATAAAGGCTCTGGATATTTGGCGCTAGATAAAAACGAAGACGGCGAAATAAATGACGGAACGGAATTGTTTGGTGCAAGTACAGGCGATGGATTTAGAGAGCTTGCTATTTTTGATGAGGATTGCAATGGCTGGATTGATGAAAATGACCCTATATTTGATAAGCTGAGAGTATGGAGCATGAATGAAAGTGGAGAAATGGAGCTTTACACTCTAAGACAATCAGATGCGGGAGCAATATACCTAGGTCGAGTAAAAGGCGATTATATTCATCATGACGACGAGCATAAAGCAAAGGCAGCAATTCGAGAGTCAGGAATATTTTTACATGAATCAGATGGCCGTGCAGGAAGCATTCAGCATGTAGATTTTGCAACCTAATATTGTAAAAAAGAGGTTTGGGATTATCCCCAAACCTCTTCTGCTATTTCTTTTACCAATTTAAGCTTAGCCCACTGTTCTTCCTCTGTGAGTTTGTTTCCGATTTCGCAAGAAGCAAAGCCACACTGTGGACTTAAGTAAAGTCTATCTAGTGGAACATACTTAGCTGCATTATTAATACGCTTTATAATTGTCTCTTTATTCTCAAGCTTTGGTGTCTTTGTTGTAATAAGACCAAGTACAATCTTTTTGTCAGGTGAAACCTTTGCAAGAGGTGCAAAGCCACCTGAACGAGCATCATCGTACTCTAAGAATAAAGCATCAACATTTTCCTTAGCAAATACATAATCAGCCACTGTATCATATGGGCCGCTTGTAAAGAATGTAGAGTGGTAGTTACCACGGCAAATATGTGATGTGATAACCATATCAGCTGGCTTGTTTTCAAGAGCTAGGTTGTTTACCTGAAGAAGCTGCTTCTTTACATCTTCAAGGTCAATGCCAAGAGCCTGATATCTTTGCTTTGCAGCATCACCAACTATCGCACCCCATGTACAATCATCTAACTGAAGGTTACGGCATCCTGCATCATAGAACTGCTTAATAATATCCTGATATGCTAATCCGATATCCTGGATTAACTCCTCGTTTGTTGGATAGAATTTTCTAGTAGTTTCATAGTTTGCAGGAACAATCATTTGCTGGAATGTCTGAGCAGGTGCAGGAATTGTATATTTTGCAACTGTGTTTTCATCCTCAAACTGCTTTAAGAATTTATAATGCTCAACAAATGGATGAGCCTTAGGTTTAATCTTTCCTACAAGATAAGTGTCATCCAAAAGAGCAAGCTCCCCATTAAAGCTAACACCGCCACCATTGTTTTCGTGGGCAACACCCTCAAGTCCCCACATAAAGTCTAAGTGCCAGAAGGTTCTTCTGAATTCTCCGTCTGTGATAACGTGGAATCCAAGCTCCTTTTGTTTTGTTACTACCTTTGTAACTTCTTCATCAACAACCTTGTTGAATTCTTCCTCAGAGATTTTGCCAGCCTGATAGTTAGCCTTCGCATCCTTTAAAGCCTGTGGTCTAAGAAAGCTTCCAACGAAGTCATATCTGTAGGGTGTTTGAATATTGCTCATAACATTTTTCTCCTCTCGAATTTTAGTCGCGTGTTCTGGTAAGGATTATAGGCCTAGCTTTGTAGTAGGTAAAATACAAAAAATATGATATAATACATAGATAAAATCTATAGAAAAAGATATAGTTAGAAAAAATCTATTTCAGTGAGGTGGGATAATGACTCTTAAGCAATTAAAATATGCAGTAACTGTTGCCGAGGCAGGTAATATGACAGAGGCATCAAAGAAATTATTTATAGCTCAACCTAGCCTCACATCAGCCATCAGAGAATTGGAAAGTGAATACAATATCACTATATTTTATCGCTCCAATAAGGGTATCGAGGTGACTCCAGAGGGGGATGAGTTTTTAGGATATGCCAGACAGGTGTTGGAGCAGGCCAATCTTATAGATGAAAGATACATTGGTAAGGAACAGGTAAAGCAGAGATTTTGCGTCTCAGCTCAGCATTATTCCTTTGCAGTAGAAGCATTTGTGGAGCTTCTTAAAAAATATGGCGGCTCTAAATATGAATTTCATATGAGGGAGACTCAGACCTACGATATTATCGAAGATGTATCGCATTTACGAAGTGAGATTGGTATCTTATATTTAAATAAGTTCAACGAATCAGTAATCAGAAAAACACTTAAGGATAATAACCTGACATTTTATACATTGTTTAAAGCAAAGCCACATGTCTTCATCGGAAATAATAGTCCTTTGGCGGAGAAGAAGAAAATTACTTTAGAGGATTTAAAGGATTATCCAAGACTTTCTTACGAGCAGGGAAGTCACAACTCCTTTTATTTCTCAGAAGAGATTTTAAGTACAATGGACTGCGATAAGGAGATAGTGGTTTGCGATAGAGCTTCACTTTTTAATATGCTAATTGGACTAAATGGGTATACCATCTGCAGCGGTGTTATTAGCCAGGAATTAAATGGTCCAAATATCATTGCAAAGCCGCTAGATGTTGATGATTATATGGAAATAGGATATATTTTACCAAACGGTATGCCTCAATCACAGCTTACCAATAGCTATATTGAGATTCTAAAATCGGAGAAGTGTATATAGGGGGATAATATGGATTTTAGCCAATACGAGACATATGATTTTGATAATATAAGTGCATTTAATCTGTTTATGGGTAGAAAAGGTAGAAGCTATAAAAGACACTGGCATTCCTATGGAGAGATTATTCTTGTAGGCCCAGGAAATAAAAATATCTTCAAGGTTAATCAGGACACCTATGACCTTGTGGAGGGGGATTTTGTGTTGATATGGCCTAGAGAAATGCATGAGGTTGTGGATACTAATCTTGAGGATGCGCTGATTATACAGTTTAGCAATTCCTTTATGAATTCTCTCTTTGACCTGCAGAGAATCATGCACTTTTATAGAAATCTTCATGTCATTTGTATTAACAGTCATCCTGAATTGGTGGCTCAGCTAAGGGATATTGCGGCTAAAATGAAGGAAGTATTTTTTTCTGATTCCATGGATAAGGAGCTAAAGTGCTGCATGCTTCTAATGGAATTTATGATGAAACTGGATGAGCATAAGAATGAATTTGTTCCAGAATTGGACAGTATCAAAAGCAGTGGATATAATGAAGAACTTATGCGAAGAATGATAGCTGTCACTGATTATATAAAGAATAATTTGACTGCTGATGATTTATCTCAGGCATCTATGGCAAAGATGGCTGGCATCAGCAAGGATTATTTTTCAAGATTGTTTAAAACAGTCACTGGAACCAACTACAGTAAGTGGCTTAATATGATTAGAATGGAAAGAGCCACGGAGCTTTTAACCATTGATAATCGACCACTTACTGAAGTCGCAATGCTGTCTGGGTTCCAGAGTATCCCAAGCTTTAACAGAGTATTCCGAACTGAGAAGGGGATGTCACCGGGAGAATACAGGAGCTTGTTCGTCAAAGAAAATTAAGGTAAGAATTTACCTGATGCAAGATACAAATCGTACCATTCCTTGTGAGTTAAATCTACTTTGCATGCATCACATATGTCCTTTAAATGCTCAGGGTTCATAGTACCGGCAATTGCTTGCATTTTTGCAGGATGTCTGAGTATCCATGCAATAGCAACAGCTGTCTTTGACACGCCATATTTTGAACCTACAGTAGCCAAAGCTTCGTTGAGCTCTGGATAATCTGGGTGATCAACAAAGCATCCCTTAAACATACCAATCTGAAGAGGTGACCATGCCTGAATTGTGATATCGTTTAATCTGCAATAATCAAGGATTCCGTTGTCTCTATCGGTAGAACGGTCAGTGGTAAGATTGTTCAAATATAAAGCAGCGTCGATTAACTGAGTTTGATCCAGTGAAAACTGAAGCTGGTTGAAAACAAGTGGCTGCTTAACATATTTCTTTAAAAGCTCAAGCTGACCAGGGGTCACATTACTTACACCAAAGTGCTTAACCTTTCCTTGAGCGTGAAGAGTGTCAAATGCCTCTGCAACTTCTTCAGGGTCAAAAATTAAGTCTGGTCTATGTAATAGAAGAGCGTCTAGATATTCCATATCAAGTCTTGAAAGACTTTCATCTACGCTTTTTAGAATATCTTCCTTACTCCAATCAAATTCTTTAGTATCGAAATGCAAACCGCATTTACTTTGAATAATTACATCTTCTCTTTTTAAACCGGTGAGCTTAAAAGCATCACCAAATCTCTTTTCTGCTTCGCCATCCCCATAGCATGTGGCATGATCGAAGAAGTTAATTCCGCACTCAGTTGCTGTATTGATTATTTTAGCTGCGTCTTCAATAGAAAGAGCAGGCATTCTCATGCATCCAAGAATAATACGAGATACATTTTGCGGACCATTCACAACATTCAACATTTTCATTGTCAGTTGCCTCCTTTTGGATTACATAATTCTTACAGTAATTATTTTATATTTTTGCGTTATTCTATCACCTCTTATAATTTGATTTTGTACTAATCATTTTTTGTTATGTCAAAATATGATTAAAATGCGGTCAAAAATCAATTAGAATGAGAATTAGGTAAGCAATACACTTATTATAATACCCAGAATCTGTGGGACTATATAATGTATGAAGGAGGTCGTATGAATAATTTTGAATTTTATTCACCAACATGTTTCGTGTTTGGCAAGGAGACTGAGAGTAAGACAGGGGAGTATGTTAAGCGCTTTGGCGGTACAAAGGTGCTCATTCACTATGGTGGAGGAAGCGTAGTTCGCTCGGGGCTCCTTGATAGAGTGAAAAAGTCTTTGGATGCTGAGAACATTCCATATGTAGAATTAGGCGGTGTTAAGCCAAATCCAAGATCTGGTCTTGTCTATGAAGGTATTGATCTTTGCAAAAAAGAAAATGTAGACTTCATCCTTGCAGTAGGTGGTGGAAGTACTATTGATTCTTCAAAGGCAATTGCAGCAGGTGCTGTATATGATGGTGATTTTTGGGACTTCTATCAGGGAAAGAGAATTGAGAAAGCTCTCAGCGTAGGTACAGTTCTTACTATTGCAGCAGCAGGTAGCGAGGGCAGCCCTGATTCCGTAATTACGAAGGAGGAAGGAATGTTTAAGCGTGGAGCAAGCGGGGATGCTATTCGTCCTAAGTTTAGTATTCTAAACCCTGCTTTGACTCAGACTCTTCCAGCATTCCAAAGTGCTGCTGGTATTACAGATATTATGGCTCATCTCTATGAACGTTATCTCACAAATACAGAGGAGGTAGAGGTTACCGACAGACTTATCGAGGGACTTCTCCTTACAATGGTTCATGAGGGACCAAGAGTAATTGCAGATCCAAATAATTACGATGCCAGAGCAAATATCATGTGGGCAGGAACACTTGCACACAATAATATGTGTGGTGTTGGTAGAAGCCAGGATTGGCTCAGCCATTCAATTGAGCATGAGCTTTCAGCTCTTTATGATTGTGCTCATGGTGCAGGCCTTGCAGTTACAATGCCAGCGGTATTTAAGTATGAGCTTTCTCATAATGTTATGAGATTTGCGCAGGTGGCAGTGAGAGTATGGGGATGCCAGATGGATTTTGCGCACCCAGATGTTACAGCTCTTGCAGGAATTGATGCACTTCAAAGATTCTTAATTTCTATTGGAATGCCATCTAATTTTGCTGAGCTTGGAGCAAAGGAAGAGGATATTCCAAAGCTTGTAGAGGTTCTTTGCAGAGGCGACGGAAGAACTGGAACAATCAGTGGTTTTATCACATTAAATGAGGATGATTGTGCAAAGATTTACAAGATGATGGTATAGTTTTTTATTATTGTATTTATTCAAGGGACAGGTGGAAAAACATCTGTCCCTTTTAAAATGCTTAAAATTGCGTCTTTTATAGAGGTCAGCATTGAGGTAGTATCTATAGCAATATCCCGGCCGGATAGAATATAACGTATTTACGGACTAACGGAGGATAATGTAATGAGTGAAAGTACTACAGAAAGATATGAGTTAAATAAGCAGCTGGCGCAAATGCTTAAGGGCGGCGTCATTATGGATGTTACAAATGCCAGCCAGGCCAAGATTGCAGAGCAGGCAGGTGCTTGTGCGGTTATGGCATTGGAGAGAATTCCAGCAGATATTAGAGCTGTTGGCGGTGTGGCAAGAATGAGCGACCCTAGATTAATAAAAGAAATCCAGGATGCTGTATCAATCCCAGTTATGGCTAAGTGTCGCATCGGTCATTTTGCAGAGGCGGATATCTTAGAAGCATTGGAGATTGATTACATTGATGAAAGCGAAGTACTTTCACCGGCAGATAATATCTATCATATTGAAAAGAAAAACTACAAGGTGCCATTTGTATGCGGTGCCAAAGATTTAGGGGAGGCACTTCGTAGAATCAACGAAGGTGCATCTATGATCAGAACTAAAGGTGAGCCAGGTACTGGTGATGTGGTTCAGGCTGTTAGCCATATGAGGCTTATCAATTCTCAAATCAGAGAAGTGGTAGCAAAAAGGGAGGACGAGTTATATGAGGCTGCAAAGCAGTTGGCAGTACCATATGAGCTTGTGAAATATGTTCATGAAAATGGCAAGCTTCCTGTAGTTAACTTTGCAGCAGGTGGCGTTGCAACACCAGCAGATGCAGCACTTATGATGAAACTTGGAGCAGAGGGAGTGTTTGTGGGATCAGGTATTTTCAAGTCTGGTGATCCAGTGAAACGTGCTACTGCAATTGTACAGGCTGTGGCAAACTTCAATGATGCTAAGCTCTTGGCTGAGTTATCGGAAGATTTGGGAGAAGCAATGGTTGGAATCAATGAAAGCGAAATAGAGCTTTTAATGTCAAAGCGTGGAGCTTAGGAGGTGGAAAATGTCAGCTAGACCTCTTACTGTAGGTGTACTTGCTTTGCAGGGAGCATTTATTGAGCACATTAACGTCTTAAAAAATCTAGGAGTAGACGTGTATGAGATAAGACAAAAATCGGATTTGGAAACAAGAAAATATGACGGTCTTGTTCTTCCAGGGGGAGAAAGTACAACGCAGAGCAATCTGTTAAAAAAAGTGGGGTTATTCAATGATATAAAAAAACTGATTGAAGATGGTATGCCAGTGCTAGCCACCTGCGCTGGGGCCATACTTTTATCAGAGAAGGTGACTGACGGTGAAAAGCATTTCGGGACACTGCCGGTTTCTATCAAAAGAAATGCCTACGGACGACAATTAGGCAGCTTTATTACAAAGGGAAGATTCGGAGATTATACTGACATTCCTATGAATTTTATCCGAGCACCTTACTTTGAAAAGGTGAATAATCCTGATGTAAAGGTATTATCAATTGTTCAGGATAAAACAGTGGCAGTACAGTATAAAAACCAAATTGCCATGTCATTTCACCCGGAAGTTACTGGGGATGACAGAGTACATAAATATTTTATAAGCGAGATAAATAAATAATTTGCCTTTAGTAAATAGCCAGCTATAAACTGGATTTATAGCTGGCTATTATTTTCTTTAGGAACTAGAAGTATTGACTTACATAGGTGCTGTGCCATATAATCCTA
>JAILAV010000115.1 GCA_024681435.1 Pseudobutyrivibrio sp.
ACCACTGATGAATATTTGGCATCAGTCTTATATTTTGATGGTGAGACAAAGCAAATTGTAGGTGAGGACACCTTTGCACAAGATGGCCGCCCTTTACATTCAGGTAAGCCAACAGGTATGAAGCCATCGGAGTTATCTGAAGCGATAAAAGAACAAACAGCTGCCGTTAATAAACAGGATTTAGAATGCAGAAAATTAGCCAGTGAGTTGGAGGTAATGAAAAATACTACAGACAACGGGCAGATTCTCTCTAAAATATCCGGCACAGTATCAAAGGTTCAAGATGTTAATAATTACAATAAAAATCAACCATTTATCATAGTTTCTGCTACGGATGAATATTATATTTCTGGCTCAGTTGGTGAGTTTTATCTTGATAGCGTAAAAGTAGGTGATACAGTTTCTATTCAGTCTTGGGATACAGGAAATTCAGCTGAAGCAACTATCACTGATATTAGCGATACGCCAATTAAAGATAACGATAATGTTGGTTATATTTCTGGAAATACTAATATTAGTAATTATCAATTTAAAGCTAGTTTCGATAGAAGTACAGGCATTGAAATTGGTTCGGCTGTTCAAGTTACAATTACGCCAGAGGGGCAAGAAGAAGGTGGATATTACATTCCTTCATATTTTGTCAGAAAAGACTCCACAGGTAGTTTTGTAATGAAGATGAATTCTAATGGAGTTCTTAAAAAAGAGTATGTAAGTATCGGAAAAACTCTTTGGGGATATATGATAGAAATAAAAGATGGAGTATCATCAGAGGATTATTTGGCCTTTCCTTATGGCAATGGCGCTAAAGAAGGAATTAAGTGTGAAATCGTTGATGATTTAACCAGTTAAGGGAGGACTTATGTTTGAAAATATTCGTTTAGCCTTTAGAGGTATTTGGACTCATAAACTTAGGTCCTTTTTAACAATGCTTGGAATTATAATCGGTATAGCTGCAATAATCGCTATTGTATCAACTATAGAAGGAACTAATCAGCAAATTAAAGAAAATCTTATTGGTTCAGGATCTAATACAGTGGATATTCAGCTTTATCAAAATGATTGGCCAATGGAGTTAGGTTACACTGAGCCTCCATGTGGAGTGCCACAGATTAGCGATTCTGCTTTAGATGAGATTAGAGCTTTAGAGGAGGTAAAGTCTGCCAGTAAATATTTATATAGACAAGTTTATGACGGCGTCTATTATCTTAACAACGTCATGGATGGAGGATATATTAAAGGGGTGGACACAGATTATTTCACAACAGCTAATCTTTCAGTGAAAAGAGGTAGACTATTTAATAAAGATGAAGTGTCATCTTTCAAAAAAGTATGTGTTGTAGATAGTGGTGTAGTCTCTAGTGTTTTTCAGAATGAAAATCCTATAGGTGAAATCCTTGAAATAGGCGGAGATTCCTTTGTTGTAATTGGAATTGTTGAAAGCCGCTCTAGTTTTGAACCTACAATAAATACACTTTCAGATTACGAAACCTATAAACAAGATGACTCAGGTAATGTTTTTATTCCAATTTCAGACTGGTCAATTTGTTACCGATATGATGAGCCTGAAAATATTCTTGTGCAGGCAAAATCTACAGATGATATGACAGCTGCTGGAAAGAAATCTGCAGATATAATCAACAGCTATATAAATCCAACTGACTCGTCCATTAAATATCAGTCCAAAGATTTATTGGAACAGGCACAGAGGTTGCAGCAATTGTCAACATCTACTAATTCGATGTTGATTTGGATTGCAGCTATATCGCTTTTAGTTGGTGGTATAGGAGTTATGAATATAATGCTTGTATCTGTTACAGAAAGAACTGCTGAAATAGGTCTAAAAAAGGCAATCGGAGCACGAAAAAGCAAAATAATGTGGCAGTTTTTAACAGAGGCAGCAGTCCTTACCTCTATGGGCGGTGTTCTTGGTGTTGCTTGTGGAATAGGACTGGCTCAAATTATATCTATTATGAGTGGTACACCTGTGGCAATTTCGTGGCCTGCAGCATGTATTGCTGTTGCTTTTTCCATGGTAATTGGTATAGTATTTGGTATATTACCAAGTCATCAAGCGGCTAATTTAAATCCGATTGATGCGCTGCGTACTAATTAGCACGGAGGATTTATTATGTCAAAATTTATATCATGGAATGTTAATGGCCTTAGAGCTGTAGTGGGAAAAGGCTTTTGGGATTTTTTTGATGAAATAGATGCAGATATATTCTGTTTGCAGGAGATAAAGCTTTCTGAAGGACAGATTGACTGTGAGAAGGAAGGCTATCATATTTACTGGAACTATGCTGAGAAGAAGGGTTATTCTGGAACAGCTGTTTTTTCTCAAAAGGAGCCAATTTCTGTTAGTTATGGCATTGGAATAGATGAGCATGATCATGAAGGACGTGTTATTACATTAGAATTTGATGATTATTACTTTATTACTTGCTATACTCCTAATTCTCAAAACGAATTAAAAAGACTTGATTATCGTATGACATGGGAAGATGATTTTAGAAATTATCTTTGCACATTAAATAAGAAGAAGGGGGTTATTCTCTGTGGTGATTTAAATGTTGCTCATAAGGAGATTGACCTTAAAAATCCTAAAACCAATCGTCGCAATGCAGGCTTTACCGATGAAGAACGTGACAAAATGACAGAGCTTCTAGGAGC
>JAILAV010000174.1 GCA_024681435.1 Pseudobutyrivibrio sp.
CACAGACGAGGCTATTGAATTATTAAATCAGCTACCTAACAAAAATGAGTTTTTACAGGAGCTTTTACAGTACCTTGTTTATAGAGATAATTAATAAATTATGGTTCTTGATAAGATAAAGCAACCTAATGACATAAAGAATCTTACTGAGGAGGAGCTTACAGCCCTTCCTGGTGAAATACGTTCATTTTTAATTGACCATCTATCTAAAACCGGTGGTCATTTGGCGTCAAATCTTGGTACTGTGGAGCTTACCATGGCGTTGCATTTGTTAATGGATTTTCCACAGGATAAATTGATTTGGGACGTAGGACATCAGGCATATACTCACAAGATTCTTACAGGCAGAGCAGATGAGTTCGACCATTTAAGACAGTATGGTGGAATTAGCGGTTTCCCTAAGCGTGAAGAGAGCAATTGCGACAGCTTTGATACAGGCCACAGTTCTACATCTCTTTCAGCTGCATTGGGCTATTGCATGGCCAGAGATTTAGCAGGAGAGGATTATAAAGTGGCAGCTGTCATCGGCGATGGCGCTCTTACTGGTGGTCTTGCTTATGAAGCTTTGAATAATGCTTCTAGATTGAATAATTCAAATATGCTCATTGTTTTAAATGACAATGAGATGTCTATATCTAAAAACGTTGGTGGTATGTCTACCAACCTTGAGAGATTGCGTACCAGCTCAAAATACGTAGGCTTGAAAAATAATATTCTGGCATCACTTGAGGGATGGCCACATGGTGATGGAATCATTAGAAAGATTCGCAGCACTAAAAACGGAATCAAATCTCTTATGGTGCCAAACATGGTTTTTGAAGATTTGGGAATCATGTATTTAGGACCAGTTGATGGTCACGATGTTAAGGCTATGGTTGAGACATTCAAGATGGCAATTGGTATTAAGGGGCCTGTTCTTGTTCATGTAATTACCAAAAAGGGTAATGGCTATGAGCCAGCAGAGCGTCATCCATCACGTTTCCATGGCACAGATATTTTTGAAATCGAGACAGGTTTGCCAAAGCGCAATCCTAATCCAGGTTATACTGATGTTTTCTCTACTGTAATGAGAAAGATGGGTGATAGAAATCCAGAGGTTGTTGCTATTACAGCAGCCATGGCAGAGGGAGCAGGTCTAAAGCGTTTTAGAAATATGTTCCCAGATAGATTCTTTGATGTAGGTATTGCGGAGGAGCATGCAGTTACATTTGCTGCTGGTCTTGCTTTAGGTGGTAGAGTGCCAGTGTTTGCTGTGTATTCATCATTCTTGCAGCGCGCCTATGATCAGATTTTAGAGGATGTCTGCTTGCAGAATCTACATGTTATTTTTGCCATCGATAGGGCTGGACTTGTAGGTGCTGATGGAAGTACACATCAGGGTATTTTTGATGTGTCATTTATGACATCTATGCCAAATATGACAGTGATGGCTCCTAAGAATAAATGGGAGCTTTCAGATATGATGAAATTTGCAGTGGCTTATGATGGGCCAATTGCAATTAGATATCCTAGAGGCGAGGCGTACTGCGGTCTCAAGGATAACAGAGCTAAAATTGAGCTTGGAAAGGCAGAGGAGATTAAGCCTGGTTCAAAGGTTATGCTATTTGCCCTTGGCTCTATGGTTAAAAAGGCAGAAGAGGTTTGCGAGCTTCTTGCAGCGCAGGGCATTGATGCAGGTATTTGCAATGCTAGATTTGCAAAGCCTCTTGATAAAGAATATTTAGACAGCCTTATAGATAACTACGACATGGTTGTTACCATGGAAGAGAATGTTTTAACTGGTGGATTTGGTCAGCAGGTTCAGACATATCTTGTGGATAATGGTTATAAGGGTCAGGTATTAAAAGTCGCTGTTCCAGATGAGTTTGTTAGACATGGAAGCGTAACACTTCTTTTCAACGAGCTTAAGATGGATTCAGAAAGTATTTCTAAACGTATATTAGAAGCATTAGGAAAGTAATATGAAAGAAAGATTAGATGTAGTATTAGTAGATAGAGGTTTTGCTCCTTCAAGAGAGAAAGCCAAGACTATGATTATGGAAGGCAATGTCTTTGTTAAGGGTAACCGAGAGGACAAAGCCGGCACCAAAATCGACGTGGATGCAGATATTGAAATCCACGGCACACAGCTAAAATACGTTAGTCGTGGTGGCCTCAAGCTTGAAAAGGCGATGACACACTTTGATATTTCTCTTGAAAATAAGGTGTGCATGGACATTGGAGCATCCACAGGTGGATTTACAGATTGCATGCTTCAAAACGGAGCAAGCAAGGTTTTCTCAGTAGATGTTGGCTATGGTCAGTTTGCTTGGAAGCTAAGACAGGACCCTAGAGTTGTTTGCATGGAAAAGACTAACATCCGTTATGTAACACCAGAGGACATTGGAGAGCTTTTGGATTTTGCTTCCGTAGATGTTTCTTTCATCAGTTTGACAAAGGTTTTAGGACCTGCAAAGGCACTTCTTAAAGATGATGCCGAAATGGTTTGTTTAATTAAGCCACAGTTTGAAGCCGGCCGTGAAAAAGTTGGAAAGAAAGGTGTTGTTAGAGACCCGGCTGTACATGAGGAAGTAATCAATACTATTATAGATTTTGTTAGAGAAATTGGTTTTACCGTACTTCATTTGGAGTTTTCACCTATTAAGGGACCAGAAGGTAATATAGAGTATCTTATTCACATTGCTACACAGGAAAAACAGGGGGAAGCTATTGATGTGAGTGCTGTAGTTGCTGCAGCCCACGGTAGCTTGGACAAATAATGAAAAATTTTTTGATTGTCGCAAGGTCTTTTGGCGAATTACACGAGAAATACATAAACATCATTAAGGACTACATTACCAGCAGAGGCGGTATGTGCATTCAAGATTTGGACACTTGTCCGGATAGTTCAGAGGCAGTGGTTTCTGTGGATGACAATATCGAGTGCATAATTACTGTTGGCGGTGATGGTACTGTGGTTCGTGTGGCTCAAAATGTCAACAATCGCAAGGTTCCAATAGTTGGTCTTAATTGTGGCCATCTTGGTTATCTTTGTGATATGACTGTTGATAATGTTGAACATTGCCTAGACCAATTACTTAATGACAATTATAAGATTGATGAGAGAATGATGCTTGAAGGGGATTGTGAAAACGATCCAGCTAATAAGTATAAGGCTTTGAATGATATTGTTGTCACCTCAGATGCGTCAGGATTATATGTATTAAATCTTACAGTTAAGGTCAACGGCATCCAGCTTTACTCACACAATTGTGATGGCCTTATTGTTGCAACACCAACAGGCTCAACAGCCTACAATCTTTCCGCTGATGGCCCTATTGTAAGCCCTCACGCAGATTGTATTATCCTTACACCAATCAATCCTCATACACTTAATTCTAGAAGTATTATTCTTTCTTCTACAGATGAGGTTGAGGTTTCTATTGAAGCCAGACATGAGGATGATGAACCTAAAGCAAATGTTATTTATGATGGAACTTTACGCCAGGTACTTAAGGGCGGAGAGGTCCTAAAGATATACAAATCAAAATCTACATCACATATGGTAATGCTTGAAAATGTTAACTTTTTGGAACGAATTAGAGCAAGAATGCAGGAGATATAGATGAAGATAGCAAGACAAACAAAAATATTAGAATTAATAGTTAAAAATGAAATAGGTACGCAAGAAGAGCTTACCGCTCGTCTTGAAGAGGCTGGTTTTAATGCTACGCAGGCTACAGTTTCTCGTGATATTAGAGAGATGAAGCTTACAAAGGTAGCCGATGGTACAGGCAAGCTTCGTTATGTGGCTTACAAGACCACCGAAGATGATATGAATGAAAAGTATATCCGCATTTTCCTAGATGGATTTATTTCTATGGACAATGCTGGAAATATATTGGTAGTGAAGACTGTATCTGGAATGGCTATGGCTGTAGCGGCAGCTTTGGACCATATGGATTATCCAGAAATAGTTGGATCAATTGCCGGTGATGATACTATCATGTGCGCCATTAGAAGCATCGATGATACAGTATCACTTATGGGGAAATTAAAGAAGTTAATCGAAACAAGGTAAGTGCAAGTTATCCTTATACTATCGAAGCGTGGACCATAGAAAAGGAGAATTAAATGTTAGCAAGTTTGCACGTAAAAAACTTAGCTCTTATTGATGAAGAAGAGATTATTTTTTCAAAGGGTCTAAATATTTTATCCGGTGAGACAGGTGCCGGTAAATCCATTATATTAGGTGCCCTCCATCTCAGCCTTGGAGATAAATCATCAAAGGATTTTCTTAGAGATTCAGAATCAGAGGCATTTGTTGAGGCTGTTTATCTCATTAATGACGAGGCTACAAAGGAGGCGCTTAGAGATTTAGGTGTGGAGCCTTATGATGATGAAGTTATCATGAGCCGCAGAATCACTGAATCTAGAAGTGTTGGAAAGATCAATGGCGAGCAGGTTCCAGCTGCCAAGATGAAAGAGGTGGGAGACCTTCTTTTAGATATTTATGGACAGAAGGAACATCAGTCATTACTAAATACAAAACGCCATATGGAGCTTTTAGACGAATTTGCCAAGGATGAGATTGGCGATTTAAAGACTCAGGTGGCTGAAAGCTACAAGGCTTATAAGAACTTGATGGCTGAATATGAAGAGGCAAAACAAAGTGATGTATCAAAGGAACGAGAGATTGTTCTTTTAGACCATGAAATCAATGAGATAGAGTCTGCCAATCTAAAGGTTGGCGAGGATGAGGAGCTTGAAGAAGAGTACAAGCGCCTATCTAATTACAGCCGTATTATGGAGTATTTCGGTAGAGCTCATGAGGCTATGGCTGGCGATGGCGGTGTATCTGATGCAATCAGTTCAGCTATATCGGATATACGATATATCGAAGGCATAGATGAAAGAGCGTCAGAGTTTCTTGCAATGCTCAATGATGCAGATAGCATTATTTCTGATTTTAATCGTGAACTATCTAGCTATATGTCAGATGCATCTTTTGATGCAGGCAGATATAATGAGGTGGAGCTTCGCCTTAACGAAATCAATCGTTTGAAGGATAAATACGGGGCTACAATCGAGCTTGTATTAGAAGAGCTTCAGAAGCGTCAGGATAAGAAGGCTAAATTCGAGTCATTTGATGAGTATTTAGCTGAGCTTAAGGCAAAGGTTGATAAAGCTACGGCTGAGCTTACTACACTTTGTGATAAGCTTTCTGATATTAGAAAGAAAAAGGCATCTGAATTATCTACAAAGATGAAGGAAGCTATGAGTGATTTGAACTTCCTTAATTCAGAATTTGACGTAGATATTCGAAGACTAGATCATTTTACAGCCGATGGTGTGGATGAGGGAGAGTTTGTTATTTGTACAAATCCTGGTGAGCCACTTCGCCCATTAAAGGACATTGCATCAGGCGGTGAAATGAGCCGTATCATGCTTGCAATTAAGACAGTTCTTGCCTCTAAAGGCGGAATTGATACACTTATATTTGATGAGATTGACGCAGGTATTTCTGGTAGAACAGCACAGGCTGTGTCTGAAAAGCTTTCTACTGTTGCAAATGCCCATCAGGTCATCTGTATCACTCATTTACCACAGATAGCTGCTATGGCTGACACACATTTCTTAATCGAAAAGAATGTAGAAAATGGCCACACTATTTCAGGTATTAAGAAGCTTTATGACGATGAGAATGTTGAGGAGCTTGCAAGAATGCTTGGTGGTAGTGTTATCACAGAGGCAGTTATGAATAACGCTAAGGAAATGATTGAGCTTGCTCAAAAATACAAAAAGGAATCTTGATATTTCTTTTCATAATTGGTATATTATTATCCGCATGGCAACATGCGGATCTTTTTTTCGTTTTTAAATCCCATATTTTTTATGACTGTTATATTATGACAGACATTATTTTTAAGTTAATAAATAGAGAGGCTAATGCTAAGCTTCTAGAGAATGTTCCTTATAAGGAGTTTTTGGATTTAGCTATAGTGTTTTATAGAGTACTTCCTAAGGATGAAAAAGAGGAAGGTATTACTTGCTGCATTATCGACAATAAATCTTTAGAGAAGTTGGATACATCTGTTGATGAGCTTATGGCATACGCCGTTGAAAATACTCCAAAAATACTTGGATTAAAGGTTCAGGGTATTTTATCAGCAATTGAAGAATACAGTGGAGATGAGGAAACGGTAGATTTAGCTGGCCTTGAGGAGGCAGATATTCCATTATATGTGGCTACTAACACAAATGCTAATCATGGTGCATCAGTGCTTCTTTACAGAGATTTTCTTAAGGCGCTTTCTGCAAAACTAAAGGCAGATTTATACGTAATTCCATGTTCTGTACATGAAGTCATAGTCTTTAAAGCAATTACAGGCTGCCAGATGGACACCGGATATTTAAAGAGTTTGATTTCTGAAGTAAACAGAAAAGAAGTCCCTAAAGGTGATGTGCTTTCTGACAGCCTGTATTATTTTTCTAGAGTAGACAATGAATTATCTATTGCCTAATATGCTTTGAGTTTTTTCCAAAGAGTAGTGGTGTAATCCAAAGTTTTATCATCATATGCGTCATATAAATCGCATCGAGCTAATGTCTCTTTTGTAGGGAAGACTGTTTCGTCAGCCAGAGTATCTTCGTCTTCGTGGGCTGCAACCTTTGTATTAGGAGTTGCGTACCATACGTATTCGAAGTTCTCTGTGGCTGCTTCTTCCTCACACATGAAATCAATCCACTTCATAGCAGCATCATAGTGCTTACAGGTACGGGGAACGAACCAGGAATCAATCCAAAGGTTACCTCCCTCATCAGGAACTGTGTAATCCAAATTTTCATTGTATTCCATACCCATAGCTGCTTCGCCGGAATAGCATACAGCCATAGCTGCGTCTTCAGAAATCATACATTCGTAAGTCTCGTCCTGAAGATATGCGTAGACGTATTTTTTCTCGTCACAGAGAAGATTAAATGAATCATCAAGCTCCTTTTTATCTGTAGTGTTGATGCTGTAGCCAAGCTTCTTCTGAGCAACCATGAAAGCATCACGCTGTGAGTTAATCATAACAATGCGATTTTTGAATTCAGGATCCCACAGACAATCCCAAGATGAAACAGTTTCTTCATCAACCATATTGGTGTTGTACAAAATACCTACTGTGCCGTAGAAATATGGAACAGTGTATTTGTGATTAGGATCAAAAGCGGCAGATGAATCAATTATATCCTGGTCGATGTTTTTGTAATTTGGAAGAGAGTTGTAATCGATAGGAATTAATTCACCTTCCTGACGAAGAGTTTCAATCATGTAATCTGAGGTGCAGATAACATCATAATTGATGGAACCAGCCTTGTATTTTGCATACATATCCTCAACAGATTCATATTCTTCGTATTTAACTTTGATGCCGGTTTCTTTTTGAAATCTTTTTAATACATCGGCCTCGATATATTTACCGTAGTTAAGAACAACAAGTGTGTCAGTGGCATCGGAGTCTGAGCCGCATCCTGTAAATGAAATAATTGGAGTAATGGCGAAAACCAAAACACTTAGAAGACTAATTATTTTCTTTTTCATTATTTAGCCTCCTTCTTGATGTCTCTTTTAAAATTCATTAATAGCAAAAGTACAAATGCAAGTAAGAAAAGGATAGTAGATAGTGCGTAAAGCTCTGGCTGAATACCTTTTCTAAGTTGAGTGTAAAGCATTGTTGAAAGTGTGTTTACACCGGCGCCCTTTGTAAAATAAGTGATTGTGAAATCATCAAGGGACATGGTGAGGGCCATTAAAAATCCTGATAAAACACCAGGGAATAATTCTGGCCAAACAACTTTACAAAATGCGTAGGTAGGTGTTGCACCTAAATCCAAGGCAGCCTCGATACATGCTTCTGAAAGTGACTGTAATCTAGGAAGTACATTAAAGATTACATATGGAACAGAAAATGCAATGTGGGCCAATACTACAGAGAATTCTCCAAGTGGAGTAAATCTAGTAAATAAAAGCATAAGCGAGATACCTGTTACAATATCTGCATTTAATAGTGGAATATTAGTTGCGCCTAGCATTAAAGCTGCATGTCTTTTCTTCATATAGTGGATACCGATGGCAGCTGATGTGCCAAGGATTGTAGCCAAAATAGAAGAAGCCAGTGTGATTCTTATTGTGGTGCCAAGTGCACTCATAATATTGTCATTGGATGTGAGACTGAGATACCATTTTAAAGTAAATCCACCCCACACTGTACGTGACATTGAGTTGTTAAAGGATAAGAAAATAAGCACTAAAATCGGTGCGTATAAAAACAAAAATACAAGTCCGAGATATAGGTAGGATGCTCCTTTTTTCGCTTTTGTCATACTAGCATACCTCCATTCTCGGAATCATCAATCCTATTCATGATAGACATAGAAAGAAGTACAAAAATCATAAGGATGATTGAAAGGCCTGAGCCTAAATTCCAGTTTCTAGCAAGAGTAAATTCCTGTTCTATTACGTTACCGATTAATAGAACTTTTCCGCCGCCTAAAAGATTAGAAACAACGAATGATGAAAGAGCAGGGACGAATACCATGATAATTCCAGATATGATACCGTCCTTTGAAAGAGGAACTGTAATCTTGATAAAAGTAGTCCACCAGTTAGCTCCTAAATCAGCAGCCGCTTCAATAACCTGATCATTGATTTTTGAAAGTGCGTTATATATTGGCAAAATCATATATGGTAGAAAATCATAAATCATGCCAAGAGTAACAGCTGCCTTTGTGTATAGGATATGTATTGTTGGAAGACCAATGGCTGATAGCATATTGTTTAGGATTCCGTTGTTGGAAAGGATGATTTGCCATGCAAGAATACGAAGCATGAAATTCATCCACATTGGAAGGATAAACAAAAATACTACAAAGCCTTTGTTTGATATCTTAAGGTTGTGCAAAATCAGCGCTACAGGGTAAGCAATAATAAGGCAAATCACAGTGGTGCTAAGGGCAATCTCGACAGAAAGCCATAGTGACTTAAGGTGAACTGGATCTGTTATTGCTAAAAGGTTTGCGAATGTAAGCGTTCCTGCATCATTTGTAATTGCGTATCCTAATATATAAAGAAGAGGAAGGATAGTGCATATCAAAACCCAAACTGCGTATGGTGCTGCAAGGAAGCTTGTTCGAAATTTATTAAACATCTTCCTTCATTACCTCCTCATCCTCTGATTCAGGCTTGTTCATAATCTGAATATTAAATGGAATTACATTTAACGAAACATTCTGTCCAACTTCGAAATACTTTGTAGTATGAACTAACCACTCGTATTCACCACACTGAACATCTAATTCATAATGTACACCCTTGAATAGGCAATCAGTAATAGTACCATCCATAAAGCCCTTGCCAGGAGCGTCAAGCTCAACGTCCTCAGGACGAATAACAACATCAACAGGCTTCATTGTACCGAATCCCTTATCTACACAAGGAACCTGAACACCGAGGAATGATACAAGCTCATCCTTAATCATGATGCCTTCGATGATATTACTTTCGCCGATGAAATCTGCTACGAAAGCATTTTCTGGCTCGTTATAAATATCCTCAGGAGTACCAATCTGCTGGATGTAACCCTGGTTCATAACCACGATAGTGTCAGACATAGTAAGAGCTTCTTCCTGATCATGAGTTACATATATAAATGTAATGCCAAGCTCCTGTTTGATTTTCATAAGCTCGTACTGCATGTTCTGACGAAGCTTTAAATCAAGAGCGCCAAGTGGTTCATCTAATAGAAGTACCTTTGGCTCATTAACGATTGCACGTGCGATAGCGATACGTTGTTGTTGACCACCAGAAAGAGAATCGATTGAACGTTTCTCAAATCCATCTAAGTTAACTAGTTTAAGGGCATATTTGATTTTATCATCAATATAGTCCTTAGATTTCTTTTGAATGTTTAGACCGAAGGCAATGTTTTCTTCGATAGTCATATGTGGAAATAAAGCATACTTCTGGAAAACAGTGTTGATTGGTCTGAGATTTGCAGGCAGGGCAGTAATATCATTGCCATTAAGGTAAATCTTACCTGAATCAGGTTTTTCAAATCCACCTAAAAGACGCAATGTAGTAGTCTTACCGCAACCTGAAGGACCTAGTAATGTGACAAAAGAATTCTCCTTTACAGAGAGATCCAGCTCATCAAGAATAAGCTGTTTTTCATAGCTTTTTGAAACGTGGTCAAATTGAATAAATTCCAACGTATCACCCTCCTTTTACTTAATGTATCCTTCTATATAATAGTAGATAGAATAAAAGCTCCGAATCAGACTCGAACTGACGACCCCCTCATTACGAGTGAGGTGCTCTACCAACTGAGCTATCGGAGCACGTTTTTCTTATAATTGCGTGTTTTAGTGTAATATACTAGATAAAAAAAATCAATTAAATTGTTGAGAAAATCTAAGGGTTTTATTATAATGACACTTGTAAAAAATTTGGATATAAAATAGGAGTTGTCTATGGAAGCTAATAAGAAAAAATTACCTGCATTTAACATCAAAGATTTCTTTACTAAAGAGAATTTACCTCTTATCGTTTTGATTTGTTTAGGCATTTTTGCCATCGTTTCCATTGTTGTATCTGCAGTGGCTTTTCATATTAACGTTGTAATCGCTTGTGTTATGGTGATTTTAGAGGCAGCTCTTGCAGCATGTTTAAATAAAATACCTCTTTGGATTCACGGTTTAGTGTTTATTGCACAGATTGTTTGCGGTATCATGGCTTCACAGATTCCATTTATGGTATTAATGGCACTTGTATATGTATTCGCAATTGCGTTTTTATATGTATGGGCAAATAAGTAATGAATAGAGTTAATTATCAAAAAGAATTAGACAGTTTAATAGAGACATTTCAAAAAGAAGGCCGAGTGCCTTCTTTATTGTTACATAGCTGTTGTGGGCCATGTAGCAGTTATTGTATTGAATATCTTAGTCAGTATTTTCATGTCACGGTGTTTTATTACAATCCCAACATCTATCCAGATGAGGAATACTATCACAGGGTGAAGGAGCAGCAGAGATTTATTAATGCTTTTCCGACGAAATATCCTGTTAAATTTATCGAGGGTGATTACGATAAGGATAGTTTCTATAAAATAGCCAAAGGGCTTGAAAAAGAGCCGGAAAAAGGAGCAAGATGTCACAAGTGTTACGAGCTTAGACTGCGTCGCACTGCACAGGCTACTAAGGAATTAGGGCTTGATTTTTTTACAACAACACTTACAATATCCCCAATGAAAGATTCTCAGGTGCTTAATGAAATCGGAACTAAGGTGGCAGCTGAAGAGGGCGTTTCATGGCTACCAAGCGATTTCAAAAAGAGAGAAGGCTATAAGCGCAGCACCGAGATATCTAAGGACTATGATATGTATAGGCAGGACTATTGTGGCTGCGTATATTCATATAATGAAAGACAATTACAAAAACAGGCTAAGGAAAACACGGAGGATTAGTTATGGCACAGTTATGGGGTGGCAGGTTCACCAAGGCTACAGATCAGATGGTTTATGATTTCAATGCTTCAATCAATTTTGATAAGAAGCTTTTTGCTCAGGATGTCAGAGGCAGCAGAGCTCATGTAAAGATGCTTGCAGCTGTTGGTGTAATCAATGATGATGAGCGTGATCAGATTCTTGATGGCCTTGATAGCATTGAAAATGATGTTAATTCTGGCAAGCTTGCTATCACCACTGAGTACGAGGATGTACACAGCTTTGTGGAGGCTAATCTTATCGATAGAATAGGAGATGCAGGAAAGAAGCTTCATACTGGCCGCAGTCGTAACGATCAGGTTGCTCTTGATATGCGTCTTTATACACGTGATCAGGTTGATACTACTGCAGAGGATTTGAGACATCTTCTTGGCACAATTCTTAATATTATGGAAGAGCATATTGATACAATTATGCCTGGTTTTACACATCTCCAGAAGGCTCAGCCAATCACTTTGGCTCACCACATGGGTGCTTATTTTGAGATGTTTAAAAGAGATTTACTTCGTCTATCCGATATTAGACTTCGTATGAATTATTGTCCACTTGGTTCTGGCGCTTTGGCTGGCACAACCTATCCACTTGATAGAAAGATGACAGCAGAACTTTTGAATTTTGAGGGACCAACACTTAATTCGATGGATGGTGTTTCAGACAGAGATTACTTGATTGAGTTTTTATCAGCTCTTGCAACAATTCAGATGCACCTTTCTCGTTTCTCTGAGGAGGTTATTATCTGGAACAGCAATGAGTATCGATTCGTTGAGATTGATGATGCATACTCTACAGGTTCATCTATTATGCCACAGAAGAAGAACCCTGATATTGCGGAGCTTGTACGTGGTAAGACAGGACGTGTTTACGGAGCTCTTACATCACTTCTTACAACAATGAAGGGTATTCCTCTTGCATATAATAAAGATATGCAAGAAGACAAGGAAATGGCCTTTGATGCAATGGAGACAGTACAGAACTGTATCGTTTTATTTGATGGAATGCTTGCAACAATGACGTTCAATAAGGATGTAATGGCAAACAGTGCTAAAAACGGATTTACAAATGCAACAGATGCTGCAGATTATCTTGTTAATCATGGTGTGCCATTCCGTGATGCGCATGGAATTATCGGTCAGGTTGTTCTTTACTGCATCGACAAGGGGATTGCAATCGATGACATGTCTTTAGAGGAATTACAGGCTATTTCACCTGCCTTTGAGGCTGACATTTTTGATGCAATTAGTATGGAAACCTGCGTAAATAAGCGTCTTACTGTAGGTGCCCCAGGTCATGATGCCATGTTAGAAGAGATTAAAGCTTGTAAGGAGTTTCTTGCATAATTTATTAAATAATTAGAAAACGAATAATTAGCAAGGGATTTGTTATAAATATTCAAAAATCCCTTGCTTTTTTTATTTAGTTTGATTATAATGCCATTTAATGACGGACAAATGTCCGTCCTACAAATACAAAAAATTAAATCATAATTAAGGAGAAGTTTGAAATGAGCGAGAAGTTAAAAGTTGGTATTCTTGGTGGAACTGGTATGGTTGGACAGAGATTTATTTCTCTACTTGAAAACCATCCTTGGTTTGAGGTTACAACAATTGCAGCCAGCCCACGTTCAGCAGGTCAGAGATATGAGGACGCTGTAGGCGGAAGATGGAAGATGGATACTCCAATGCCAGCTGCTGTTAAGGATATCGTTGTTAAGAACGTTAACGAAGTTGAAGAAGTTGCTAAGGAAGTTGATTTTGTATTCTCAGCAGTTGATATGTCTAAAGACGAAATCAAGGCAATTGAAGAAGCTTACGCTAAGACTGAGACTCCAGTAGTTTCAAACAACTCAGCACATAGATGGACTCCAGACGTTCCTATGGTAGTGCCTGAAATCAATCCAGAGCATATGGCAGTTATCGAGTTCCAGAAGAAGCGACTTGGAACAACACGTGGGTTCGTTGCAGTTAAGCCAAACTGCTCAATCCAGTCATATGCTCCAGTTCTTACAGCTTGGAAGGAGTTTGAGCCATATGAGGTTGTAGCTACAACATACCAGGCTATTTCAGGTGCAGGTAAGACATTTAAGGATTGGCCAGAGATGGAAGGCAATATCATTCCATTTATCTCAGGTGAGGAAGAGAAGTCAGAGAAGGAGCCACTTAGAATCTGGGGCGAGATTAAGGACGGTGTTATCGTTCCTGCAGATAATGTAAAGATTACTTGCCAGTGTATCCGTGTTCCAGTTCTTAACGGACATACAGCAGCAGTATTTGTTAAGTTCAAGAAACAGCCTACAAAGCAGCAGCTTATCGATGCACTTAACAATTTCTCAGGTGTTCCACAGGAGCTTAAGCTTCCATCAGCACCAAAGCAGTTCATCCGTTATATGGAAGAGGATAACAGACCTCAGGTATCTCTTGATGTAGACTATGAGAATGGCATGGGAATCAATGTTGGTCGTCTTCGTGAGGACAGCATTTATGATTGGAAGTTCGTTGGACTTTCTCATAATACAGTCCGTGGTGCGGCAGGTGGAGCAGTGCTTTGTGCAGAGCTTTTAAAGGCACAGGGATATATCACAAAGAAATAAAATTGTAATGTATAAAAATATCGCCTTTATCTTATGGTTTCATAGGATAAAGGCATTTTTTATGTTTGGTTAAAATTCATAAATTAAATTTGAATAAAATTCTTTTTTACTGTAGCATGCTAAAGTAAAGTGTGTTATTATAATACCCGATAACGTGATTGTGCATCTTATTAGGGAGAATTTATTATGACGCATACAAACGAACTTAAGAAATTAGAGGCTATATTTCAGACAGCGGAAAGCAATATTGTATTGCTTTATGGCAGACTAGGAAGCGCTAAAGAGAACCTATTGGATGAGTTCACTAAAGGGAAGAGCTATTTCTATTATAGAAGCCGCCAGTGTTCTGATGAAAAGCAGCTTAATTACATGCGAGACCAGATTGCCTCTAGTTACAACACAAGAATTAGTGGTGAGTCATATGAAGATTGCTTTAAGGCTTTTCGTTCAAAGGACGGTTCAAAGCTTGTAGTAATTATCGATGAGGCTCAGTTTGCAATTAAGAAGACAAATAATCTTCTAGAGACTCTTGTTTCCTTAAAGAATAATAAAATCTATCCAGGCAAGGTGATGGTTATTATTTCAAGTTCATCAATTGTTTGGTCTACAAATGCATTCCAGGATTTACTTACAAACACAAAGCTTTCTGTTGATGAGACAGTCAAGCTTGAGAATCTTTCTTTCCTTGATGTTGTTAGAGCTTTTCCAAGCTATACAGTTGCTCAGTGTGTTAGTACTTACGGAATCATAGGTGGTGTGTCTGAGTATCTTGATAGATGGGATAGCAAAAAGACAATCAAAGCAAATGTATGCGAGAATATTCTTAGCCCTAACGGTTTCTTATATTCAGCGGCAGAAGGATATATATCTTCAGAACTTAGAGAGTTATCTTGCTATAATACAATTCTTGGTTCTATCGCATCAGGAAATGAAAAGCTCAATGACTTATTTGAAGATACTGGATATTCAAGAGCAAAGATTTCAGTATATATGAAGAATCTTTCAGCATTCGATATTGTTGATAAGGTTGTTTCCTTCGAAACAGGCGGTTGGGACAATACTAAAAAGGGTATTTACAGAATCGTGGATCCTTACATTAATTTTTGGTTCACATTCATTTACCCACATCTTTCAGAACTGATTTCATTCACTCCTGAAAGATTTTACGATACATTCATTGCTCCAAAGCTTGATGAGTATCTTGAAGGATATTTCGTAGATGTATGTAGAGAATATTTACATCTGCTCAATATAGTTGGGCAGCTTCCAATCAAGCTTACAAAGATTGGTACATGGCTTGGTAAAGAAGGTACAATCGATGTAATTGGACAGAGTAGTAACAGAGAAAATGTTGTTGGTATTTGCAACTGGACTCAGAAGACAATGGAGTTCGATACATACGAGAAATTGCTTGAATCAATGAAGCTTGCACGTATTATAGCTAATACAATTTATCTGTTCTCAGCTACTAAATTCGATAGTAAACTTATTGAATTATCAAAAGATAATAAATCAGTTGTGTTGGTAGACATGACCGAATTATAAAGTTATAATATTTAGAGCCCCGGCCGGTTGGTTAGGGGCTCTAAATATTATTAAAACAAGAATTAATTTTATAAAGGGAGTTTAAAATTTGGGTAAAAAACTGATAATCACAGAGAAACCTTCGGTGGCTAGAGACTTTGCCAGAGTGCTGAAGGTCAGTGGGAATCAAAAAGGATTTATTGAGAATAATGAGTACGTAGTCAGCTGGTGTTATGGTCATCTTGTTCAGATGGTTTATCCAGAGGAATACGATATTAAATATAAAAAGTGGAACCTTGAGGATTTACCTTTTTTACCAAAGGATTATAAGTACGGTGTTGTTGAGTCTGCTAAGGAACAGTACGAGGTTGTTAACAGCCTTTTACATCGTGAGGATATAGATACTGTTTATTGGGCAGGTGACTCGGGAAAAGAAGGACAGACAATCGAGGAAAATATTCGAAATTATGGTGGCGTTCGAGAGGGGATGACTGAGCTTAGGGTTTGGATTGACTCTCAGACAGATGATGAGATTCTTCGTGGTATTCGCGAGGCAAAGCCTATGAGCGATTATGCTAAGCTGGGTGCTTCTGGCATTATGCGTACAATCGAAGACTACAGCTTGGGTATTAATTTTTCTAGAGCCCTATCTGTTAAATATGGTCGTCTTATTAATGATGCAGCCGCTACTACAGGATATGCAGCCATTGCAATTGGACGAGTTATGACTTGTGTACTTGGAATGGTTGTTGAGCGAGAGCGTGAGATTAGAGGATTTAATGAGGATCCATTCTTTAAGGTTATAGGTAAGTTTTCTGATGTTACTTTCCCGGCGGAGTGGAAAGCAGTTGAAGGGTCTAAGTATTTCGAGTCTCCATTATTATATGGTGATAAGGGTAATGGCTTTAAAGAAAGAGAAAATGCTGAGAAATTAATTACAGATTTAACTAATAAGAAAACTGTTATTTCTGACAAGGATTTAGGTGTTTCTAAAAAGAAAGCTCCTTTATTATTCAACTTGGCGGAGCTTCAGTCTGAATGTTCGAAGAGATTCAAAATTTCTCCTGCTCAGACATTGGATATTATTCAGGAATTATATGAAAAGAAATACACCACATATCCAAGAACTGATGCCAGAGTTCTTACAACAGCTGTTGCTAAGGAAATCACTAAGAATCTTAATCGCCTGCAGAACTATGGTCCTACAGCTAAATACGTCCATGAGATTTTAGCTGATAAGAAATATGTAGGCATTGAAAAGACTAGCTACACAGACGATTCAAAGGTTACTGATCACTATGCGATAATCCCTACAGGTCAGTGCAATGGAATAGAGAATCTTTCGGCTTTGAGCCAAAGAGTTTACGAACTAATCGTTCGCAGATTCCTTTCTATTTTTTATCCACCTGCAGAGTACAAGACAGTTAAAATCACAATTGATATAGAGGGGGAGAAGTTCTTCGCTGGTTCAAAGCTTCTTGTAAAGACAGGATATCTTGAAATCGCGGGCATACCTAAGGGCAAAGACAATACAGATAATGAAAACGAAGATGGCGAGGAAAACGAGGATTTATTTTCAAAGGAAGCCTTTGTGAAGTTTGTGGAAGAGGCTAATATCGGAGATGATATTTCAGTTGCTTCCTTTGAGTTAAAGGAAGGTAAGACTTCACCACCTAAGAGATACACATCTGGTTCCTTGATTCTTGCTATGGAAAATGCAGGAAAGCTTATTGAAGACGAAGAGCTTCGTGAGCAGATTAAGACCACAGGTATCGGTACATCTGCTACCAGAGGCGAAATCCTTGAGAAACTTGTTCGTATTGGTTATCTCAATCAGAATAACAAGACTCAGGTCATTACTCCTGAACGACTAGGAGAAATGATTTATGAGGTTGTACTTTTGACAACACCTTCGCTGCTTAAGCCAGAGCAGACAGCTAACTGGGAAAAAGGTTTGGAAGGAATTATCAATGGTACAGTAGAGTTTACTTACTATAGAAATCAGCTGGAGGATTACATCCGAACTGAGACTAAAAATATGATAGAGCAGGATTTGACACAGACTATCGCTCTTAATATTAATCAGTTTACAGGCAAAGAATCTAAGGGCTTGGCCACAAGAAAGCCACTTGGAATTAAATGTCCAGTCTGCGGAGGTGAACTTACTACAACATCCTTTGGATATGGCTGTAGTAACTATAGTAACGACGAAATTAAATGTAAATTTAGCATCGGACAAATTGCCGGAGTAGACCTTACAGAAGAGCAATTTAAAAAGCTTATTCTTGAGGGTAAGACTGATTTGATTGAAGGCTTTAAAAGTAAGTCTGGCAAACCTTTCAAATCAATTCTTAAAATGGAAAAGAATGAGGATGGCGAGTTTAGGGCAAGCTTTGATTTTTCTGATGTACCTACAGAATATGTAGAGGGTCTTACGTGTCCAGTATGCGGAGGAAGAATTGTCCAGACTGGATATGGATTTGCCTGTGAACATCGTTTCCAGGAGGAGAATCAATGTTACTTCTCAATAGGAGAGGTGGCTGGAAGAAAGATTTCTCTTGAGGAATTTACAAAGCTATTAAATGAAGGCGCCACTGATGTGCTTTCTGGTTTCAAGTCAAAGACTAACCAGAAATTCGAGGCTAGACTTCGCCTTAAGACCAATGAAGAAGGCAAAAAGGTTATCGCTTTTGACTTTGATGGAATAGAAAGAGAAAAGCTTGAGGGAGTTAAATGTCCTGATTGTGGTGGCGACATGCTAAAGACTAGCTTTGGATTTGGTTGTAGTAATTACAATAAGGATGATCCAGAGGCTGGTTGTAGATTTAGTATTGGTAAAATCGCAAATAAAGCTATTTCTAAAAATGACTGCATTCAGCTTTTATCTGAAGGAAAAACCGGAACAATTCGTGGATTCAAGGGCAAGTCAGGAAAGAAATTTGATGCCTGCCTTATTCTTAAGAAAAACGAAGAGACGGGAAAACACGAAATCACCTTTGATTTTGACAATGTAGAAGCAAAAGAAGTTAAGGATGTTGTTTGTCCACTTTGCGGCGGTAAAATAGTTGTTACCCCATTTGGTTATGGATGTAGCAATTATAATAGAGAAGACCCTGATAATTCTTGTAAGTTTAATATTGGTCAGGTTGCCGGAGTTAAGCTCAAAGAGGCACATGTTAAAGACCTTCTTACAAATGGCATCACAGATGTGATTTCAGGGTTTAAATCTAAGAAGGGCACAAAGTTTGATGCAAAACTTGCCCTTGGCAAAGATGAGGAAGGCAAGGTTACAGGTATCACGTTTGTATTTGAGGATAACGAGAAAAAGTTAGAAGGACTCACCTGTCCAAAATGTGGTGGAGCACTTCTGAAGAATCACTTTGGTTATCGCTGTGAAAACAATGTGAGAGATAACGTGGACAGCTGCCCATTCTTCGTTGGCAAGATTGCAGGCGTTGAATTGGATGAAGAGCAATTTAGAAAGCTTATTACAGAAAAGAAGACAGATGTTATTTCTGGATTTCTTAGCAAAAAAGGGTTATTCTTTGATGCAAGAATAAAGCTCAACGATGAGTTTAGAACAGAGTTTGAGTTTGAAAACTATAATGGTCAAAATTAATGTTAAGATAGGAGAAAAATTATGGAACAGGCAAAAATTAAATCTATGTATAATTTAGATGAAACTATTGCAAAGGACTTATTTGAAGGAAAGGAATATCCATGGGAGGTTCTTCCAGAAATTTCTGATTTCATTAAGAAGTTAGGCCCAACACTTGACCCAGAGAAATTCGAAAAGAGAGGCGAGGATGTTTGGGTTGCTAAGTCAGCAAAGGTTTTTGATAGTGCATATTTAAATGGACCACTTATCATTGATGAGGACGCAGAGGTTCGCCAGTGTGCTTTTGTTAGAGGTTCGGCTATTGTAGGAAAGAATTGTGTAATTGGTAACTCTACAGAGCTTAAGAATGTTGTATTATTCAATAATGTTCAGGTTCCACATTACAATTATGTTGGCGATTCAGTTTTAGGTTATAAGTCACATATGGGTGCTGGTTCAATTACATCAAATGTAAAGAGTGATAAGACTCTAGTCGTCGTAAAAGCAAGAGATGGAGAGAAAATTGAAACAGGATTAAAGAAATTTGGCGCTATGCTTCGCGACAATGTAGAGGTTGGTTGTAACTCAGTTTTAAATCCTGGTACAGTAGTTTGCCCTCGTTCTAATGTATATCCACTTTCACCAGTAAGAGGTGTTGTGGAGGCTGACAGCATCTTCAAAAGTCAGGATAATATCGTAAAGAAAAATTAAAAAAATATATTCAAAAAAGCTACCATCTAGGTGGCTTTTTTTGTAGAATTAAATTTAATAGACAATTTATATTGGGAGGTAATGAAAATGGGTTTAATCCAAGCAATTAAAGGTTCTGTCTCAGGTGAGCTGGCAAATCAGTGGAAGGAGTTGTTTGTGTCTGATTCCATGTCATCACATGTACTTGTTAAGCGAGCAGTACATAAGATATCTGACAGAGGTTCAAACACTCAGGGTGATGTGGATGTTATTTCACATGGTTCAGCCATCATTGTAAATGAGGGACAGTGTGCACTTTTAGTTGATAGCGGAAAGATTATCGATGTTGCTGCAGAGGCAGGAGCATACGAGTGGGAGGATAACGGTTCAGCTTCAATCTTTGCTGGCGATTTCGCACAAGTATTTAAAGAGTTTGGTCGAAGATTTACTTTTGGCGGTGAAAAACCAACTCAGCAGAGAGTTTATTTTGTTAATACAAAGGATATTGTAGGTCTTAAATTTGGTACACCTTCTCCAATTCCATTTAGAATTCTTGATAATAATATTGGTCTTGATTTAGATACTACTCTTAAACTCAATGGTAACTATAGCATGAGAGTTTCTGATCCAACTCAGCTATACGTTAATCTTGCAGGTAATGTAAAGAATGAATATACAGTAGATGATATTCAAGATCAGCTTCGCGCTACATTTATTCAGGCACTTCA
>JAILAV010000204.1 GCA_024681435.1 Pseudobutyrivibrio sp.
ATTTGCGGCAGCTACTGCAGCTTCTGCTTCCTTAAGCAAAGCATCCATTTCTTCCCTAATGCCCTGTGCCATCGCATCAGATTCATCAGCAAGCTTCCTGATTTCTTCTGCAACAACGGCAAATCCCTTACCTGCTTCACCGGCTCTTGCTGCCTCAATCGAAGCATTAAGTGAAAGAAGATTTGTCTGAGCTGCAATTCCAGAAATACCTTCTACACGTTCATTAATGTTGGAAACAGCGTCTTGGGTTGCAGAAATGGTGCGTGCGATTTCTTCAATCCTTTCAGTCATATCGCTGCTTGAATCTTGCAGGTTTTCAAGAGACTTGCTGGAAGATTCTGAAGCTAGCTTCATTCTACCAGCCAGACTTTCCATATTGTCGGTAGAATTCTGAACACCAACAACGGCATCTGTAATCTTACCTACGTTTTCAGCGGCTTCCTGAATTTCTTCAGCCTGCTGAACAGCTCCTGTTGCGATTTCCTGTACTGCGTTTGCTACTGTGTCAGTGGTTGCTGCAATTTGATTTGCCATATCGGCCAAATCCTCTGAAGAAGTAGTTACAGTAGCTGCAGAGTTTTTTATTGAAGTAACAATATTACCTAATCTATCAATAACAGAGTTTGTACTGCGAACAATTTCACCAAATTCGTCTTTTCGAGTAGCAAAGCCTTCAATCTTTTTGAAACGTCCATCTGCTAATTGAGAGATGGAAGAGTTAACAGCAATAATTGGCTTGGTAAAGCTGGTTGCAACTAATAGAGAAATAGCTACAGCAATTATAAGAAGAATAATACCAATTATTACGATAGTCATTGCGGATTTAATTGCAGAAGACATAATGTCCGAATATTTTTGGCATGCAGCAACAACATACCCACTTTGAGGCTCTCTAAGCCAAGATATGTATGTTAAACCTGTATCAAGTTCTCTAAATAGCAATCCGCTAGATTCAGTAGATGTCATAAATTCATAGGCACTCATATCATATTCTTCATCTAATGCAATCTCGAATTGTGAATGAGCTGCCATCATTCCAGTTGTATCAACAATATAACCATCATCAATGTTTTCGGCTAGGAATTCATGGAGATTATTTAAATCAAAGCTTCTTTGGATTGTTCCAATTACTCTTGAACCATCTTCACTGTAAATTGGTACACAAACAATAGTTATCCTGATGTTGTTAGATTTGCTTATTACAACATCCGAAACTGCAACCTGTCCAGTTGAAATGGCTTTTTGGAAATAATCTCGATCTGAAATATTTGTGAGCTCGGAACCATCTGTTCTAAAAAGCTGGTCACCACTTGCTAAAGAGAGGATAGTACTATTATTGCCATCATTTATTATGTCGTTTATACGATTCATGTGGGCAAGCATAACCGGACCAGGAACAGGAGGTTCTTCGCCAAGTTCAACTCTTTCCATGTAATTAACAGTACTAGGTGCAGTGGCAAATGTTTCTAAGGAAGAGATGTTCTCGTTCATGACTTCTGAAAACTTTGTTTCTATTATTTTCGCATTGGCTGACAAAAGCTTTAATGCGTCTGCTTTGTCCTTTCTTGTAGAACTATTGTAGCTTACAAGAATAGCAATAATAAGTGGAACGGCTACAAGCAAAGCCATAAGTAGTATAAGCTTAGTTTTTATGCTATCCTTAAAGCTGATTGTATTTGCTGATCTAGTAGATGATTCTTTTCCCATATGCCCCTCCTGAAGAATAAATGTTTAGAATTTATCAAACTCCAAAACTATTCTATAACATGAAACGGAATAAATTGTGAAACAAATGTTAAAGATGTATATACAACTTGTGGGATAATCGATATAGTGTAAAAAAAGCCGGCATAACATAAAAGGGGTACAAGTGGTGAGAATTTATATATGGAAATGACTTTTGGCTGACAAGACTTATGTTTTTAAAAGAAAACAGTTACATGCAATTGGATGTGCTATAGTTAGTTAGTGAAAAAATTAACGATATATATTCTCAGTAACAA
>JAILAV010000219.1 GCA_024681435.1 Pseudobutyrivibrio sp.
CAAGACCTCACATGGGGAGAAATAGCGCAGACAGGAAGTGGATGGCGAGTTGACTTTACCCAGCGCAAGACGCATGTGGTAGATTATCTCCCTATCAATGAACAAGCCTATTCGTTATGTGGAGAACGAGGTGAACAAAACCAACGAGTGTTTGAAGGATTGACAGGCTCCTCATGGATTTCTCGTCCGTTGAAGAAATGGATTGAAGCCTCGGGCATCAAAAAGCATATCACATTCCATTGCAGTCGTCACACCTTTGCCACCCTGCAGCTTGAACATGATACCGACATCTATACCATCAAAGGAATGCTTGGACATACCAACGTGAAAACAACTCAGATTTATGCTCACATTGTTGACAAAAGCAAGCGTAATGCTGCCGATGTTATTCACATCGATAATCTTGATGCTGTAGATGCGCCCAAAGAAAGCATACCAGCCATTTAACCCTCTCTATTTATCTTTATCAAGCCTCCGAGCCTTCGGGGGCTTTTTTATGTCTTTACTAATTCTTAAAAAACAGTGGAGAATATTGAATTCTGGGCATTATTCTTTGTCAACCTGGTATGCAAAACAAATGCAAAGGCAATAAGTTAGATGGATAATATATTGGTGAATTATTAACATTCACTTGGGGTGACCTATTCTTTGCTAGATTTGTTGTAGGTTTTAGCTTAAGTGCTGGTTTCAATACAATCTTTCTCACCTTAATATTACGGGCGTCAAAATTCATATATTCATTTGATTCAGAGATACGCTTAGCTGTATTCTTTACAAATTCCATAAAAACCTCAGAAGCATCAAGCTGTTTGTAAGCATCACCATTATCTCCACTTTTCAACTCCAAAAGCAATACATACAGCACATTATTTCTCTCTGCCAATAATATGTAGTCACAAAATTTCAATAAATCTTGGGGCGCAGGGATTTCTGCTTCGCCAGACTCCCCATCATGTGTATTATTGAAAAAAGGAAAAAATTTTTCCCGCTGCTCTTTTTGATCATAGCGGTATAGAGTGTGGATTGTTTTTTTGTCAGCTATAACTTCTGCTTTATGATCCGTCCCTCCCGTCTTTTCTATGAGTACGTCTTGATTATCTGGCTTTAGCCATGGAGCAAGTATGCGAGTATAGAGTTCGTATTCTGACATTACGCTTACAATGCTTATTTGTTATCAACTAATTGTCCATAAAGACGTTCTGCTTGGATATTCTGATTTATAATAGCAGTATCGATAGTATCAATAGCAAAGCCTTCCTCATTAATTGTAAGCGATGTTACGCGCACAACGCTTTTGCCAGTTTTTTTGAATTGCAATACTGATACTTCCTTATAGTCCAATAACATATCTGAAGAATATCCTAACTCCTCGAGTATATTTGCATTTCCACGCTTGTCTATGGCTCCAGCCATAATAAGGTTATTAATCTCGCGAATTATGTAATCACTATGTGTGCTTATAATTATCCTAAGACCTTTGCGTGTCAATATTGCGAATATCTGTGCAAGCAATATCTGAACATCCGGGTGAAAATTCATTTCAGGCTCATCAATAATCAACGTATCACCAACCTTTGCAATATGTCTTAAATAAATTACAAGACTTGCCATGGTTTTTACTATTGACGATGACAAGTGAAATGGTAATTTGCGAGTTATCGCCATGCCTTGGGGGTGAAACTCTACATCTCCATTCTTTGTCATGCTTACTTCACCCAATAACAAATCATGCTCTATTTTGTCAGCAATAACAGCAAAAGCGCTATCAGACTTTTGTACAGTCTCCAGGTCATTTGCAATTCTTAAGCTGCTCCTAACAGCGAATGGATAACGACGTGATGATTTGTTGATAATATCAATAACGTCAATTTCAGACTTACTTGTTTGCTGTATATGATCAATAAGTTCATTTCTACTCAAAGACAATTCTGTCTTAAAAGTATATATACTATTGCGCTCTACTGTTAGCATACGGACTCCTGACATTTTGCAAAAAGCAAGTTGGCGAAGTATATGACACACTAACATGGCAGCACGAAAACTGTCTGGAGTTTGAAGTACAGCACTATTTACATTGCTCTCAATTAATATCTCTGCGCTATCTTGATTCTTAGTAATTTTCCAAAATGAAGTTCCCTCTGTTAGTTGAGCTGAAATTGGGGTGTGAAGTGCATCCTTAAAATCTTCGTCCGTATACTTAGCATACAAAGTGAACTTAGAGAATAATTTATCCTTTGTGGTATCAGAAATACCGAAAATACTTCCAGTCTGGGCAACTACAATCTGGCAGTTAGCATTTAGCCATTCTTCAATATACGTTTTAGTTAATGAAAAACTTCCTTTTGTAATAATCTGTTCGACGATGTTTTGAATGCAATGAAGCTGATATATATTCCCATCCTCAAGGAATGCATGCAAAACATAGGATGCGTATGTCTTGCCAGTATTATTACGACCACAGAAAATAGTAAACTTTTTATCCAAATCTATCTCTGCTTGCTTAATAATTCCTAAGTTTTCAATATTCAGTTTCATTTTTTATTCGCATTATTCGAGATTCACCCTATAGAGATGTATCTCACTGTTTATATTTGAAACTGCAAAGTTAATATATTAACTTCAATTTAAGAAAAAAAACAGAGGAAAGACGTCATTTTTATCGTGTTTTTAGTAAAATTTAGTCAATCTACCTAATAAAAGATACAAATTTGAGTATTACTATTAGAAGAACATTGAGTATGCTCTTGAAAAATAACGCAGACGCAATCGCAAGGTATTAGTGCTTAAATCTATCTTTGTAGTCATATAAATATCGCAGCCAATTAAGCCACCTTATTCTACCAAATATTTTTAACGTTACTTTCGTCTTATTGTCGTTTTATAGTATGATTTTTTCTGCATAATCATACTCGAATAATAACTTATGTTAAAAGTGCATTTCTTGTTTAGCACCGATTTCCTCGAGAAATCTGCCATTTGATTTGCCACTTGACTTCCTCGCTTTTTGCCACTTGTCTTTGATTTCTGTTTGCCACTCGAATGATGGCTGCATTGTCCACTTGTTTTTCTTAAACCAAATGACTGAATTTGTCACTTGTTTTTACCACCAATATCCATTGTATTAGTCAGATCGTCGGTTCTAATTCTTCGTCGTCTGCCACTTTGATGCACATGTAAAACTATCAAAATCTGCCACTTCCTAATACTTGACTTTTCCACTTGATTTTCGTTATTATTAGCCATTCGTTTTTCATAATTATTGCCATGCTAAGCAATCACGTAAAACGCTATTTTACAGCATTTTATTGATTTTGCCATATAAAAAACTTGCTATAACTTTGCATCGCCGAAACGCAAGAAAAGGCAGAATAAAATTTATCAAATTATATAATTACTATGGCTGATATTTACGAAATCAAAACATTGGAAGAGATGCCCAAGGCATTGTCTTACCTCATCAACAAAGTGGAGACGTTACAACAGGACGTCAACAACCTGCGCAAGAAGGAGCG
>JAILAV010000006.1 GCA_024681435.1 Pseudobutyrivibrio sp.
TGAATCACGCCATCGCTGACGGATATCTGGTTGCCAAAGTCTATCGATTATTGGAAAAAGAGCTTGCTGCATTTTGTAAAGATTAAGAACTCCTGTATTCGGACGGGGTCTTGCCATAAGCTTTTAAAAAGCAACGATTGAAATAGCTGATATCGTTAAAGCCACAGGAATAGGCAATGTCAGCAATCGGTATATGCGGATTTCCTATGAGCTCATCTTTGATTTCGTCTAATCGATACTTCAGCACATACTGGATTGGTGTTGTGTGAAGTATATCGTGATAGAGACGTAGCAGTGTGCTTACACTGATGTTGGCGCTTGAGGCTATTTCATCAATTGTAATTTGTTCCCTAAAATGTGTTTCAATATAGTAAAGAGTTTTTTTTATTCTAAGTTCATCCCTTTGCGTTTTAGATGTAAAGGGATGTTCTATTTCTGTATTAATATTTCGCACCAGAATGTTTGCAATCTTGGTTAAAGATGAGCGTACTGTAAGAGGATAGTCTATGTTTTCATGGACTCCGCTAATCCAGGCTTTTTCCGCCAGTGAGAGTATTTCTCTTTGCCAAGATATGGTTGGCGATAATTTGATAAATGGTAGGTTTTCATGAGAAAGAATTGGAGCCACATAATTATTCCATACAATATCATTAGGTGATGCAATCACATTTGGACTAAAGACAGTTGCATGTTGCTGGCCTGTCGAGGAAGCAAGCTCTGCAGAATGGAGAATTCCACTGTTGGCAAAATATCCTTCGCCTGCTTTTAGCTTTACTTCGCAGCCAGAGATAAAGACATTTACTTCGCCGGAAAGGATTACAACAATTTCCAGTTCATTATGCCAATGCCAAGGAACCTTAACCTCTGTCAAATCATCATCAAAAAATGCAACAGGAAAGTCATGGGTTCCGTATGTGAGCATCTCCCTTCCAGTTTCATCAGTTTTATCTGTAGAATATGATAAGCCCATAGTTACCTCTCAAAAATGACGATATTGTCTTATTAATATATCAATTATAAGTGATTTTATCCTACTTTAAAATGTAATTTAGAAGATATAATCTAATTATACTAGAGGAGGGACAAAAATGTTTTGTGATTATCATGTTCATACAGAATACAGCGATGATTCTGTTTATAAAATGAAAGATGTGGTTAACGACGGCATATCTCGTGGATTAAAGGAAATTTGTTTTACGGATCATGTGGATTACGGCGTGAAGCGAGACTGGGATGATCCTAGAGGAATCGATTATCGTAAAGACGAATCAGGAGAGCCACTTGCAAATGTGGATTATGAAAAATATTATAGGGAGTTTTTGCAGCTGGCAGAAGAATACAAGGATAAGATTAACTTAAAATTGGGGCTTGAATTTGGCATGCAACGTCATACTGTAGTTGACTTTGAGAAGCTGTTTAAGAGATATCCATTTGATTGTATTTTGCTGTCGGTTCACCAGATTAACGATATGGAATTTTGGACGGGAGATTATCAGAAAGGTAAAACTCAGAAAGAATATAATTTGGAATATTATGAAGAACTTCTTTACCTAGTAAAACACTATCATAATTATAGTACGCTTGCGCATTTGGATTTGATTACACGATATGACCCAGAAGGGACAATCTCTTTTGAGGTTATAAAACCAGTAATCACTGAAATACTAAAAACAGCAATTGCAGATGGAAAAGGCATTGAATTTAATACATCGTGGCATCGCTATGGCCTTATCGATACCACGCCGTCGAGAGAGATTTTGAAGTTGTACAAGGAGCTGGGTGGTGAAATCATTACGATTGGTAGTGATAGTCACAAGCCAGAGCATCTAGGTGCTTATGTAGAAGAAACTCATCAGATTCTCCGTGAGCTTGGATTTACACGTTTTTGTACCTACGACAAAATGAAACCTATATATCACGAATTGGGGGAAGAATAAAATGTATTCATTATTACTAGCGGTAATATATTTAATTTTTATAAGTTTGGGGTTGCCGGATTCGCTACTTGGTTCTGGATGGCCTACCATGCACGTTGCCTTTGGCGTGCCATCATCCTATGCGGGATATGTGTTTATGACAGTATCATTTATGACTATAATTTCAGCATTGCTGAGTCCTAGGATGATCAAAAGATTCCACACAAAATGGATTGTTATCGTATCAATTTTTCTAACTGTTATAGCACTGCTTGGTTTTTCAATGGCTACATCCTATGCAATGTTGTTTGTTTTTGCAGTGCCATACGGATTAGGAGCTGGAGCGGTGGATGCTTCAGTAAATCATTATGTAGCCAATAATTATTCTGGCTCAGTGATGAATTTCTTGCATTGCTTTTATGGGGTGGGTGCAGTGATTAGCCCTAATATCATGGCAATAGCCTTGAGTAAGGCCAGGTGGAATGAAGGCTATCGTTGGACAGCTTATCTCCAGATTTTAATATTGTTGGTTTGTATTATTTCACTTCCGTTATGGAGTAAAAATGAACCAGACTCTACAAAAAAGAAAGAAGAAGTTGCAGGTATTCGTGAAACCATAATAAGACCTGGTGTTATCCTTACTTTAATCGCTTTCTTTGCATATTGTGCAGGTGAAGCAACCTGTTTCCTATGGACTTCTAGCTATTTTGCAGGAGTCAAAGAGGGTCTCTCAGCTAGACTTATTGCCTCATTTGGCTCGCTGATATTTGGCGGTTTGATGTTGGGGAGAATAATATCTGGCTGTATATCTAATAGACTTGGCGACAGGCTGCTCATAAGAATAGGCATAGTAGTAGAAGTGCTTGGCATACTTCTTGTCATGATTCCTGTGTCTAGCTACATCCCGGCAGCCATAGGATTTGTTGTTATTGGAACCGGGATGGGCCCTGTGTATCCGGCAATTCAGCATATGGCGCCAACGAATTTTGGAGAAAAATATAGCGCCGCCGCAATTGGACTTCAAATGGCCTCTGCTTATTTTGGAAGCACATTTATGCCGATGATTTTTGGCAATATTCAGGAGAAGATAGGAATTGGCATTATGCCAGTTTATCTATTGATATTTGCGGTTCTTAATATCGCAATGTTGGAAAGAACTTATGTGGTATTAAGAAGGGAAAAAGAGAAAAACAAAGCACTCATTATATTCATTTAACGGAACCGGAAATAATAATAGAGAGATTTGCTCTCAAAAATTATGATGATGTACAATTGAATTATCATATACATTGGAGGGACGTATGGAAATCAATTATAAGAAATTGACGCATCAGGAATTAGATGAATTCATCTATATGAGAATCACGCAGCTTTCTGAGGAGTATACATCAACAGGTCGAGCCGTGCCTGAAGGTGTCAATTTGAAAGCAGCCCTTAGAGATTATTACGATAGGCACATGGCGGATGGCACTTTTGTTTCTTGGCTTGCCATGGATGGGGATAAAATAGTCGGAACCAGCGGAATGTCTTTTGTGGAGAAACCTCCATATTTCGGCTGCCCTTCTGGAAAACTTGGATTGCTTTCAAGCATGTACACCAATCTTGATTACAGAAGAAGGGGTATCGCTAAGGAGTTGCTCAATAAAGTAGTTGAAGAGGCTAGGGCGTATGGATGTGGCGCAGTTCACATCACTGCCTCTGATATGGGCGTGAAACTATACACTGCATATGGCTTTCAGCATAATGGAAACTTTATGCAGTATAACTTATAGTGAATGTAATGGAGTTGCATTTTTGTATGCAATACTTAGTATCATTGCTGGATGTGCAGTCATAATTGGTGCAGAATTGTTGAGCTGGCCACTACCTATTAAGAGAAGTATGAAGCATTAGTTGCCAGAAGTAGTTTAGAACCAATAATTAAAGAGTGTTTAGGATGACAATAAAGTGAATCCTCTTTCTAGGGTATGCTTAATCGGGTTATTAAGTATGCCTTAGAAAGGGGATTTTTACTAAATTCACTATTGAAAACAATAGTTAGCAATAACTAACTAAGTGTGATATTATTACTACATAAAAAATAAATTGCCTATAACGCTAGGCTATAATAAGGGGGACTAAATGAGAACAGCGGAAGAATATAAAGAATTAACAATAAATGAATTCTCAAAGGCTGCGGATATTTATGAGAATGGTGATGCCGGAATCTATGAGATTTGTAAATATGATTATCCGTACATTGCAGAGGAGTTAGATAAAGAAGACTATCATGATTTGTTAGATTGCGGCTGCGGCACAGGTCCGATGATATCGCTGCTTTATGAAAAGAATCCAACCAAAAATTACACAGGATTAGATATTACTCCCAAAATGATAGAGATGGGAAAAGCTAAAAATCTAGCTGGAGTCAAATGGGTTGTTGGCGACTGCGAGAATCTACCATTTGATGATAATAGTTTTGATGTAATTATCTGCTCCAACAGTTTTCATCATTATCCTAATCCGCAGAGATTTTTTGACGGCGCAAAAAGGGTATTAAGACCGGGCGGACGACTGATTTTACAAGATTATACGGCGTCAAGCATCATTCTTTGGTTCATGAATCACACTGAAATGCCGTTGTCTAATTTGATTGGCCATGGGGATGTGGCAGCTTATTCATTGGATGAAATAAGAGGCTTCTGTGACTGCTCAGGTTTAAAAATAGAAAAATTAGAAGCATGTAAAAAATTTAGAATGCATTTGGTAGCAAGAAAAGAGAAAGAAGGAGCGCTAGGTGATGGATATTTTAAAGCCTGATGCTGTAATAGGGACTAATTCTTGGGGCAGCGCCGCTTACGGCAAGTTGCTTCGAGGAGAGGGTGTAGACATAGATACTATTAGGGCTTCATATGAAAGAGGTAAAGAAAAGGGCCTTCTTATATTTGATTTGGCGCAGGATTATGGATTCGGTATGGCCCAGAAGATGATTGGTAATTTTGGCACTGAGGATATTATCATTTCATCCAAATTCACTCCTACTGGCGCGTACAAAACCGGTCAGGTTCGAAAAGCATTTGAAAAAGATTTACAAGATTTCAAGCGAGATTATGTAGATATATATTGGCTGCATTTGCCTTCTAACATAGAGAAAAATCTAGCTGAAATTATAGACCTCTACCTAGAAGGAAAAATTAAACATATTGGAATATCAAACTTTACGCTAGAAGAATGTGTAACAGCAAAGAGCATTTTGGATAAGGCAGAAATTCCCCTTTATGGCGTCCAAAATCATTACAGTCTTATCAATCGAGAATGGGAGAAAAATGGGCTGGTGAGCTGGTGCCAAAGAAATGGCATTTCATTTTGGGCGTGGGCAGTTTTAGAGGAAGGCATGCTAACGGACCCTAAGATTAAGACTAAGATGTCCCTTATGAAGTTGGTGTTCAATAGGAAGAAAAGAAAGCTGCACAGTCTTTATCAGCTGATGGAAAAGGTGGGAGAGTCTCACGGAATTACCATTCCACAGGTGGCGATGGCATTTTGTAAATCAAAGGGGATAGTACCTGTCTGCGGATGCCGCAAGCCATATCAGGTTGACCAGCTTTTTGAGGCGATAAATGTAACCCT
>JAILAV010000015.1 GCA_024681435.1 Pseudobutyrivibrio sp.
TTACAAAACCACTCTTAAGCAAGCCTCCCAAGTATTCTTCCATGGTGTGACCATATTCAATCCAATCTGAATCATCATAATCTTTAGAACACCATGGCATTTTATGAACAGCTTTATAATAGCCACCATCTTCAGTATCAATCCAATCACACAAATAGTTAATTGGATTTGGAGCCATGATAATAAACTCACCACCTGTTTTTGTGACTCTGTAGACTTCATCAAAAACAACATCTAAGTTTGGCACATACATTAGAGAGGGCGGATTGATTACCATGTCGAATGTATCATTTGAAAACTGTGAAAGATCGCACATATTTCCTTTTACAATTTCTATGGGAAGATTCTCCGATTCTGCCAGTTCTCTATCCTTATCTAACATTTTATCGGAAATATCAACCACCGTAACATCAGCACCTACGCAGGCAAGAAGCGGTGCCTGTAAACCACCTGCACCTGCAAGACATAACACTTTTTTACCTCTTATGTTGGAAAGCCATTCATCTGGTACTCTCTTATCATAAAAATTTAGTACTAAATTACCTTTCCTTGCTGCATCTAGTGCCTCCCTGGTAGCAGACGCTGTCCAATCAGCATTGTTTATTACAAGGTTATCTATATTCTTTTCTACCTGATCAAAAACGTTGTCCATTCTTATGAAGTTTCTCTCTTTCAGTCATTTCTCTATTTTCAGGTATCTCCATGCATCATTAAGAATTATCAGCTGATAATTCTTCTATCAGTAAGAGATTCTACCATTTTCCATCCGAATCTATTCTTTGCAGCACTGTTTGCTTCCGGATGAAAACCAAGATCATAATATATTTTGCATGCAAGCCAGGTATTGGTCTGCGTATGAATTTTGACACTTGTATATCCCAACTTCTTCATCACGCCAAGCACAAAAGTAATAAGAGGTTTGGCAAGTCCCTTCCCCTGTTCTTCTTTTTTGATTGCAACCCAGTGAAGCTGACCTTCACCAGATTTGCCATTTCCGTGTATGTCATAAAAAGCTGTAGCGGTAGCTATCTTTTCCCCAACCTCATTTTCAATAAAATACATTCTTTGTGGAAGCTCAGATTCAGCTTTTCCAAAATATCGTTGCCAGCATTCCTCACCATGAGCTTTGCCTAATATTTCTCCAGCTGACAGCTCTATATCAATCCACGCTTCCTTGTCTCCGGATTTGTATGGAACAAAATGATATCCACCAGGTATTTCAAAATGAGGTATATTATTCAGCTCACCTTCAAAAAACAAATCGATGTAGCATATCCTATCATCATGTGTCTTAAAAGCCCTAGAATCAGGTGCAGGAAGCTGCCTTAAAACCGAGCAGATGTCTCCCTCAATTGATGCTAAATACTTTATCCGACTAATTGTATTATTCGTTTCTGCCTCTCCAAGCTTTATTTCATTGGTATCTGTGCTCACCATCCCTAACGCACGTTTGATATTGTATTCCAACCATTCTATCCATGTATATGCTATTCCGAATAGTTCATCATATGATCTGAATCCGTTGTCATAGGCGCCAAGATATCCTTTGAAAAAAGCTTCCAGATTATCTTTGTTGAATTTTCCATTTACTGTTCCGGCCCATTGTAGCGACAAATCCAGGCACGATGATATTGGATTGCTATAGCCAAGGCACTCAAGGTCTATTACATAAGCTTTTCCGTCATGCCACATAATATTCTTGGGATCCATATCATCATTACTGATTGCTCTCATTGCAGGAAGGCTATTCCGGGCCTCATTTAACTTGTTCTGCGATTCTACAAGTAGTGCCATGTTTTCTTCTAGTAGCGGTGCAATCATGCTATCTTTAGCCTTTGCATCTTCAAGAAATGCTTCAAAATCCACATTACATAATATTGGTTCTTCCGGTGAAATATTCTTCGCATCAATACCGTGTATTTTTCCAAGTATCTCTCCTGCAATATGGCATTGATTACTGGTAATATTATTAAAATCTGTGATTTTTCCTTCATTCCAGGGAAATACATAGTAATACTTTCCATCCATCAAAACCATCTTTTTATCGCCAAAAGATAATGCAGCTACAATGGGAATCCCATTTTCTTCTAAAATCCGCTCCAATCTTTCAGCTTCAGAATAGTTTTTCAAAACATCCGGGCGACTCATTATTTCCTGATTCAAACATTTCACAGCATATGTTCCAGTTGTTGTCTGCACTTTAAACATCTTGTGCATCAGTCCACCCGATACCGGTAAAATAGCCCCTTTAACTTTCCCCAAGCCGCAATGTTCTATCAATACATTTAATTCTTCCATACCCAAGCCTCTTATTAGTTACACTTAATTCCAATCGCAGTAAACTCACCTGGCAACCTTTCATCTTCCCAGGAAGGGTGCTCATCAAACTGTTTTAAATAAAATCCATTTCTTAGCATAGAGTTTATGATTTCGCTGATCGTGTATTTTCTATAACTGCATTTGGGCATACTTTTTCTT
>JAILAV010000084.1 GCA_024681435.1 Pseudobutyrivibrio sp.
CTTCTCATAAACTGCTTTACCGATTTCGTCGAACTTCTCCCAAGTGATTCCTGTAACATCATCGATTGTGTAACCAGCCTCTTCAAGAAGATCTGTGCGATATGCAAAAATTGCTGTACCTGCATCTACAGGGAATCCATAGTGCTCGCCATCGATTGTTGAATATGAAAGCTTTTCAGCTCCAAGTCCTTCCCAATTGCAATTTGCATCGTTAACTGACTGCCATGCATCTGGATAGTTTGTAACGTACTGCTGGAAGTAGTGATCCTGGAAAAGTACGATATCTGGTAATGTACTATAGTCACCAGCTTCTGCTGCAAGTGTTACAGCATTCTCAACATCCTGTGACTGTGACTGTGTAATGATTTCAAGTTTGAAATCTGCATTAACTTCTTGATAATCCTTTTCAGCTGCTTTAAGTGCTGGAATATTGAAATTCTCATCCCAAGCATAAACTGTAAGTGTGTTCTCGTCATCTGACTGAACTGCTGCTGAATCTGCTGCATCCCCTGTTGCATCTGCTGCTGTGTCAGCGCTGCTTCCGCAAGCAACCATAGAAGCTGCCATTGCACCAACAAGCATGAGTGAAAGTAATTTTCTCTTCATTCTCCATTCTCCTTATTGTTTAATATTTTTGGCACTCGCTTGTGCACTATGCACAAATAATTTCCCAATACGTGCCATCCATATGGTCATAATACTAGTTTATGTGTTGCGTTGACCCTTAAAAACAATTCTAAAAAGTGCAATTTCGACTATTTGAGATTGTTAAATAATTGTTTTTTAACGAAAATATGTATATCCTATGAACAAAATAAAAAACAGCACCTATTTTAGGTACTGTTTAATATTTACGCTTACCAGCCTTTTTTAGCACTGATTTTATAATTCTTTTTTGATATTCCTAAATGATTTTCTTCTTTTTTCCATTGGTATGGCGTCTTACCTGTAAGCTTTTTAAAATTACGATTGAAGGTTGATGGAGTCTGGTATCCAACTCTAAATCCAACCTCTTCCATGGCATAATCCTTATTTTGGATTAGCTCACAGGCCTTATCAATGCGAATCATATTAAGATAATCCAACGGCTTCATGCTCATGCTCTCTTCGAAAATCCTTCTAAAATGACTTTCAGAAAGACCGCATTCATCAGCCACATCAGACATCTTAATTTCTTCAGCGTAATGCTCAGCTATATAATTTACACTCTTTTCTATGTAGCTGTTCAATCGCTTTTCTTCCAATGTGAGGGACGAGCTCATATCTTCGTTTAGTCTAAGAAGCTCTACTACAAATGCTCTAAGGTAGCCCTTAACAGCCTCTTTATAATACGGCTTTGTGTCTCTATATTCCTCGATGATGTTTCTGATTATGGTAGCCATTACTTTATTCTGGCTCCAGTTAATAACGTAGCTTTGCTTATTAAGACGCTTTATTACCTCGTCAGGAAGCATGCGCTTAAACTGCATTTCATTTCTAATAAAACTATTTATATCGATATAAATGTACTCCCACTTACAGATTCCGTTGTTGTGACTCTTTGTCTCGTGGGGGATGTTCTCAGGAATTATGGTGATGATTCCACCCTTGTAAGGCACTACGGCCTCTTCGATTGTTAGGTTTCCATTTCCCCAGTAGCAATAGCCTATTTCCATGTAATTATGGAAATGCAGCATATTTACCACATCTGCACCGTATGCTCTTACCCAAGTTTCCCCCAGTAGAGCCATTACATAATGACCATCTGGAATTTCGTAATATCTATACTCTATCTGTTTCTTTTGCTTAGCCATTGTTACTTCTCATGCCTGCGATCATTTGAATTTGAATAATAGCTGGCCTTATCATTATACATAAGTTTATCAGCTGAGTTAATTAACTCGATGATATTTTGGGAATTGTCCTGCCACATTGCACCGATGGCCATTGTATTTTTCTTATTTTTTGCACGAAGCTTTTCTGTTTGCTTGTAAAAATAATTTGAATCAATCTGTGGAATGATGATAACAAACTCATCACCACCGATTCTATAACAGTACTTTCTTTTAAATACTGATGCTGCTGTATTAGCCACTTCAACAATCAGCTCATCACCTACCTCATGGCCCTTTGTATCGTTGACCTGCTTCAATCCGTTGATGTCAATAAAGCAAATACCAACAGATGTATCCATTCCTTCTATCAAATGAATTGTAGAATTAAGGGAATGTCTATTTCCAAAATCTGTCAGCACATCATGGGTGCTCATGTACATCATACCTTTGGTCAAAGTATAGTTTTTCAGCTCTTCTGATATGAAAATCGCTACGGATTCCATAACCTCTCTGATATTAATATCTAAGTTCAATGCAAAGTTATCTACGATAAGATAACCAATTATGTCTTTCTTATCATTAAGAGTGGCAACCAAATAGCTAGAGATTGTTCCTGACAAAACATCATCGTAAACATCTTTATTGTAATTAATTATTTCTTTAGTATCTTCTACAACAATGATGTTTCCACCCATTAATTGGCGGTTCCACATAGCAAAGAAATCATTGGTTTCAAAATCCTTTTTCGTTGGAAGGCCACGGCCGCTTTTCTTGTCAATCCATTCGTATATTTCGCCTACATCACCATGGTTTGACTCAACCACGTAAACTCTATCTGCCTTTAATACATTGCCAAGAGTTTTTAATGCTTCTTTTATGCCTTTTTTGAAATCATTGGCAGAAAGAAGCTTGGCACATTCAATAATTACGTTATTTGAATTGCTAATGATTTCTCTTGATTCTTCTTTTCTTTTTTCTGCAGTTACATCGTGAATAATAAATGCGCAGAATCCCTTTTTGTATACAGGAACTGCCCAGAACTCAAACCACTTATTAAACTGTGTGTTGTAAGTTCGATTAATTACAGATTGACGCATGAAGGCTGCTTGATAGCTTAAACGAATCCAGTCTTCATCGCGATTGGCTACAGTATTGTAGTATGTAGAGCCAATCAATTCTGCTGAAGGTTTATTAACAAGACTTGCATACTTCTCATTAACAAACAAAAACTGCATATCCTTTACCGTACCAAAAGGATCTGTTAAAACCTCAAACAGGCAGCATGCATCCGGTAATTCCTTTAGCATATGTAAAATGTCATTTGCTGAGTAATCAATATTTTCAATCACTGCTTTCCCTCCCCAATGGTGCTAGCTATTTAATCGCCCTCGATTGTAGCTAAAATTAATATGCCTGCAATAACCATAAATAAAAAGAAATACTGCTTTTTAGTAAGCTTCTCCTTTAAGAATATTCTAGATAAAACAAGTGAAACGACGCATACTGCTGAGATAATTGGTGCTGCAATTGCACCGTTGCCGCTCATTGCATATACATAAGTAAACTGACCAGCTGTCTCACAAATTGCTGCAAGCACCTTATCTTTCTGCTTTGGTAACTCGTACTTTACCCCTTTGAGCTTCATATAGATTAATAAGATGATTGCACATACAAAGAATGTCAATTCGTATGAAGTGTTAGCCACTTCTTCTATTGTATTTTCAGTGATATTTATTAGTGGACTGGTCTCCATCTCAAGAAAATAAATATCAAGGAATGAACCGAGCGCATCTAATGTCGCATAGCAAAATGGCATCGCAAAAGCAATTACAGCCATTCTTTTTCCTAGCTTTTTCTTTCGGTCTGTCTCACCATTGTTTTCAAGGAATCCAACTCCAAGAATACCGATTACGATTATAATTATCGCAAATACGGAACCTGCTGCAATTCTTTCACCTAAGAAAATTACACACATCAATGAAACGATGGCTCCTGATGTATTCTCTATAGGATCTGAAATTGATTCTTCGATAAAGCGCATTCCAAAAAATGAAAATGCCATAGAAACAATATAACAAAGTGAAACTGGGAGGTATTTAATAAGATTAATTGGGTCATAACCAATATCCTGGGTAAGCAATGTAAAGATTGCATGCAAACCCATAACCACACCTACTGACACACATATTTTCAGATGTGCATATTTCTCATCAGGGTGAGCTCCCTTTTTATAAAATAATTCTGCGAGACCCCAAATCAAGGTGGTCGCTAAAGTAAAAAATAGCCACATAAAACCTAGCCTTTCTATATATTTCTTCTACTTTAATATATCCAAAATTATTCATCAACTCAACTAAATTTTGCGTAATCTTTCATAATAACAAAAAAGGACTGAAACAGCCCTTTTATTGATTCGGTAAATCGATGTTTATACTAACATCTATTTCCGATTTTTTTAGTTTATCTTTATTTATTTTTACTTTAGCTTCGCGCAGAATATCTCGGATTCTCTCTAAGTCCTCATAGGCATCATCTGATGTATATGGTTTGTTTTCATCTTCGTAATTAAAATCCATACGCCCACCTACTTTCAATGTGAATGTATTGTATCAATTTAATTTGAAGAATTAATGAAAAAAGATAGGCTAAATAAATTTCTGCTTAAAAATTAAAAAACAAAGACACTGAATTATTAAAATAGCTGGCATGCCAATTACAAAATACCAATGCTTTGTCTTGTGGCGAAACAGATACATTCCAATTAGAGTGCCCACACTTCCGCCAATGAGGCTTGCCATAAATAATGTCTTTTCAGGAATACGCCACTGTCTATTGATGGCGCGCTTTTTGTCTAGACCCATCAATGATAAACCAAGTGCGTTTACCATAACTAAGTATGTTGTTATTGCCTCTGACATTTTACACCTCGAAATCCAAGCATACTCTGCTGGCAGTAAATGGGCGAACTTTGCCATCTGCTACCGCTACATGAGCTGGGTGTACTGCGTAATTTTTAAGAGACTGCTCATCCTCAAATGTTGAATCAAGCATTAAATCTGCGTTAGAACTTTCCAATCTTGATGTATTAACCTTAATATCAATCATTCCTGGAATCTGTCCCTGTAAACCCTCTAATCCAGCTTTGATATCAGCCTTAATCTTTTCCTTTTCTTCAGCTGAATACTCGTCCTTCAATGTCCATAAAATAACGTGCTTTACCATAATTCTCCTCCTATTTGTTTACTTTTTCAATTAGTGAATCTATTAGCTTTGTGATAGATGCTTCCTCCCCAAAGGAATATACATATCCATGTAAAGATTTGGCCTTTTGCATCAAATTCTTTGAATGGTTCCATACAAAAATCGCTGAACGGCCCTTGCCGTTTTTAGCCTCTTGTATCAGATTGGCTGCTGCACTATTTCCGTCGAAGGCCACAACTACAGATGGACGTCTCTCAAAAATCTCATAGTTGATACTCTTGTAGATACCCATTCCTTCTGATTCGATGGAAACGCGAACCTTTACATCCGAATTCTTTATTTTGCTGGCTTCCTTTTTAGTGATTAGTGCCGGCACAAAGGAATAGATTCTGAAGCCCTTTTTATTATTCTCCAAAAGATATTTCTCGTACCCCGATAACTTATGTCCGATTACAAAGCATACCTCTTCTGGATTTAAGTAATCTAACAGCTCATCCATCTGTTTTATAGCGTTGGCGCTGATTTTAGTGGTTCTGCTTTCTGTATTAAAGCTTCCACCTAAAAGAACAACCGGAAGTCTGTCCCAAGTAATATCTTCTATCTGTTCTTTTAACTCTGTGTTTGCATCAAGCTTTGTTGCAGTCTTTTTAGCTCCGTTAGATATCTTTACTGCCTTCATTTTTTCAAGCAGCACCTCTTCCATATCTCTGTCTCCCAAAAGTTTTGCAAAGGCTGCTTTTTTTGTTGAATATGCCTGCTGGCTTTCCTCAATGATGGCTTGCTCAGAGTCACGCATCTGTTTTAATTCTATGTCTGTAAGGCCAAGCATTTTTGCTAGTGATAACTGCTCATCTATAGAATTTGTACCGTATAATGCTGCTCCATCTGTTCCCTGAACACAGCTAATTCCCTGCTTTAAATATTGTTTAAGCGGATGATTCTCAAGAGTATTTAAATTGTTCAATCTTACATTGCTGGTAATCTGGAACTCAAGCACAACATTGTTGTCCTTAAGCTCTTTTAGGGCATCTTTTCCCTTTTTTGAACTAAGACTATATGTATATAGACCATGACCTAATCGCATTTTTGGCATCTTCTGGCCAGGCGAGAGTGAGTCCTTTACACAAGCAATTGAATGAGCGATGTTATCCTTTTGGCTGTCATTTTCTCCAGCATGTACTCTAATTACAAAGCTTGGGTCTGCTGCTGCAATCTTTACTATCTCTTTAAACGCTGGCTTTAATGTGATTATGTCATTGATCTCCTCACCTACAAAATCGCAGCCTGCAACATAAGGGTCAAGAGCTGTAGCCTTTAAAACCTCAAGGTTTTGCTCTAAGTAATTTGCTGGAGTAACTGCATCCTTTACAATGGTAAGAGGGATTCGTCGCATTGCAGCAAGGAATCTAATCATTACACCTGTTTCATTATAAATGCTTGGCATAACCTCATGGACCTGTCTAAGCATTTCAATGGATTCGTACTTTTTTACCAATGTTGTGTCACTAATTTCAGCGTATTTTACACCCTGCTTCTCATAGCTTCTTGCAATCCAAAGGAGCTTGTCCTGGAAAATTGTATTGTGACAATACTCGGGATTTTCCTTATCTCTAAGCATTTGCTTTAGCACCTGACGCACATCATTGTCAGGAATCATGTCCACCTTGGATAAAGAAATATTCTCCTCACTTTCCTTACCCTTACAAAATACGTATCTATACAGATATACCTTTTCAAGGTTAGTAAAAACTGCCTGGCCATCTTTGATAACTGCCAATGAACCCCTGATTTTTACGATGTTCATTTCTGCATTATCAAGGTTATTAAGGATTAAATCCGCAAAATTAATAAATGTATTATCGTTAATTCGTCTATCAAGGTATTTGCCCTTTAAGTCCGATGAAATGAACTGTCTTGCAACCTTTTCACGCTGAGCATTTACCTTTTCCCACTGGGCATCAGTAAGTTTTAAATCAAGCTTTTTAACATAGTACAGCGGATATCGAATCTGATGAGCAATACCTAGAGCAATGAGGATATCTCCAGTAAGATTTCCGTTCATGTGAGTATGAAGATCAGCCCTAAACTTTAAATCCTTTCTGATGAAGGTCTTAAAAATCGTCTTGTCCTCTGAAAGAGTAAAGTCCTTGGTCTGGCTCATCAATGTCTTTGCAATTGCCGGTATTGAGGCCTTTACCTCCACATTTCCATCAGGATATATGCTGGCAATTTCTGTATTATTTAATTTGAAAATATAGCTTTCGTTATTATTTCCATCTATGAAGCAAGGGATTTCTCCCTTTATTATCAACATTCCCTCATCATCCTGCGATAGTGGTAAGTTAAAGCTTTTAGATAAGTTTCGAATTAGATTTCCTGTGCCGTGATTTGGCGTGGTAAGAACGTAATACATTCTATCCAAATCCTTATACAGATTTACGATTATATCTTTTTCGTTATCTAAAAAGAAACAAGTTAAATATGTCATATAGTCTCCTTAAGCTTTATCTGATAATAAAAGGGCTAAAACGTGGGTAGCCTGAGGAAATTCCCCGGTTTGAATCATTTCATCAATCTGGCTTCGCGTGTGCAGATGAACATTAAGAAACTCTGTCTCATCAAGGCTTTGACCACTTACCTTTTTACAGTTTTTGGCCACAAATATATTTGCGTAATTGTCAGCCATTGTAGCATTGGAAGGAACTGAAAGCAAGAACTTCCAATCGTTACTTTCATATCCTGTCTCTTCCATCAACTCGCGCTTTGCTGCTGCAAGGGCATCCTCTACATTTTGGGCGTCACTTCTATTTCCATATTCTTTGCCATCTGCCCGCTCTATGCCCCCTGCGCAAAATTCCGTTGTGACTCTTTTGATTCCCTGTCGATACTGTCTAACACAGATATAATTTCCATCCTCATCGGTAGCCACAATCACCACATAGTCCCTACGACTATAGCTATAAAAAGGCGCAAATGTCCTACCATCTGGAAAGCGGTACTCACTCTTTCTGAAATCAATCCACTCATCCTGAACGATATGCTCACAGCTTACCTCTTCCCAAGCAAGATTTTCTGTATCTCTCATGTTATTTCCTTTTACTTACATAATTCAGCTACAATCATATTGATTTCTTTTCCATCTGCCTTACCTTTAAGGGCTGGCATAACCTCTTTCATGATTGCACCTTTGTTCTTTGTTGCAATAACTTCAGCAAAATTCTCTGATAAAAATGCTCTGATTTCATCTGCACTCATCATTGATGGAGCATATTCCTTAATTACATCATATCTAAATTGATATTCTTCCTTTAAATCTGTGCGTTCTGCAGGACATGTATCAAGCTGCTCTTTTGCAGTCTTAAGCGACTTTAAAATAACCTGATCAACAAGATCATCCCCAATGTTATCTCTTGTTCCTGCATCAATTGCTGCCTTCTTCACATCTGACACAAGTGAAGAAATGGCATCCTTTCTAGCCTTATCTCTTGCCTTCATTGCGGCAACCATGTCTTTTTGTAATGTTTCAAACTGCATTATTCTACCTTCTTTCCGTATTATTTATGAAATATTGTATCACATTATCATTGGCCACTTTCAAAAAAATTAAGGATTCATCACTATCTTTAATAGTAATGAATCCTGTAATCTTAATTTGTATCTGTTTTATAAATAGAGTCTAGCATTTAATGTTTCGCCAGTTTTTTCTTCCTCGTCAGTAATTCCTGGCACAAACTCTGTAACGTATGTATCTCCAGTTATTGGGTCAACGTAATATCTAACTATAGCCATAGTGTATGATCTAAAGGCTACCACTATCTGATTGTCGTCGCTAGATTCAACATTAAAGTAAAAGGTATAGTCATCGTCACCTTCCATGTCCTGTAAATCTGGGTTAGTCTCATAACAATAATTCTTGATTGCTTCAAGAGCTTCTTCGTCTGTGAGAGGTGTTATTTTATCTTCACTATCCTTTGCCGAATCTAATTCTATTTTTGTTGGTTCATCAGCACCTCCGATAATATCTGATTCAGCTGCTTTCTTAGCACCACAACCTACCATGACTAACGCCAATGCTACTGATAAAATCGCTATATATTTTTTCTTCATCTAAAACATATTCTCCTAATCTTCTTTAACTATTCCATCATCATCAATTTCCACATTTATAGAAATCGATTCTAGATAATCATAGAGTTTTCTCTGACCTGCAGGGTCACTTACATATGTAGTCTTGCAGTTTGCCTGCAGTGCTGGAGTTATTTCCAACTCCATATTTGATTTTTCATTGTCACCATAGCAATGAACTGTCACAAGCATGGTATCCAAAGTCTTCTCATTGAACCAGTAGTTTCCTAAGCAATAAACAATAGGCACATTCTTATAGAATTCCATACCCTGAAGGCAATGTGTATGAGCTCCAATAACCACATCTGCGCCAGCATCTATGTATTCTCTAGCTGTTTGTGTCTGGACATCCTCTAGCTTTGTTGAATACTCCGTTCCCCAATGAGGTAACGCAATTACGATATCTGC
>JAILAV010000089.1 GCA_024681435.1 Pseudobutyrivibrio sp.
GCCGTACTTTGATAGTGGGCCTCACTATTTAAAAGATTGAAACACTGATCTGGTCTAAAGCTATTTTCTATTTCAGTGGATAGTTTGTTTGCCAATGAAATTCGTGTCTTATGATAACTACCACAATCATCTTTTTCTGTAACAACGATTACTTCTGCACCGAAAGCTCTTAGAAGCGACAAATTATTCTCTGTTGTTTTAGGGTCCACAAGAATCAATACTCTATATCCCCTGGCTGCTCCAATCATAGCAAGAGAGATTCCAAAATTTCCGCTAGAAGATTCGATAATAGTTCCTCCCGGTTTAAGTAGCCCTCTTTCTTCCGCCTGATCAATTATATATTTTGCTGCTCTATCCTTAATGCTTCCTCCTGGATTTCCCCGCTCATATTTAAGCAGTATTTCTGCTTCATCACCTTCGGTAAAATTATTTACTCTAATCAAAGGAGTATTTCCCACACTATCTAAAATATTTTTTATCATACATTTTTCCCTTCCTGTTTCACGAGCTTTTTATTCTCGATTTTTACTACTCTATCACAATAGTTAAAAAGCATTTTTTTATCATGACTAATTAATAGGATGGTAAAATCTAATTTTTCTTGAAGTGACCTAAGCAAATCTAATATTTGATTTTGAAGCAGTACATCCTGTGCTGAAACTGCTTCATCACAGATTAAAAGCTTAGGTTTTGATATTAATGCTCTGGCAATTGCAACTCTTTGACACTGGCCTGTACTTAAGCTTTCAGTTGTTTTATCTTCATGCCCTGACAATGACACCAATTCAAGGAAGTGATTTACTAGGTCTGTTTTTTCTTTATGGTCAACATTTTTATTTAATGCCAAAGGTTCCATTAATAAATCAAATATTTTTTTTCTTGGATTTAATGAAGCTTTTGCATCTTGAAATATCATTTGCACAAATGAAGGAGATATTTGCATGCGATTGTAAACTGGATGCGAACCCACTCTAATAAATCCCTTATCATAATAATTCAGTCCGGTAAGGCATCTGACAAATGTAGTTTTTCCTTGTCCACTTGGGCCATAAATCCCAAGCACTTCTCCCTGGTTAATATCTAGATTTATGTCGTCCAGTATTTTGTTTCCCGAAAAACTTTTTGAAAGACTATTTACCTCCAATAATTTTGATTTACCCGTAGCATTTTTAAACCATGTCTTTTCCTTTGCCATAAATAAATCTTTAGCATAGTCTGTTTTTAGATTTTTTATATCGTCACTGGTCTCAATAATCTGTCCATCTTTGATGACGACTAAAGAATCTGCAACATTATCAATAAGACCTAAGTCATGGGTAATATAAATTATTGTTAATCCGTATTTACGATTTAATTCTTTTATAATCTTAATAACTTCCTGTTGAGATTTTTCATCAAGGGAGGCTGTGGGCTCATCAGCAATTAACAGCTTGCTGTTTTTTATTATGCTCATTATTATCACAAGCTTTTGGCACATGCCGCCGCTTAACTGCCTAGGATAAGAATTTAAGATTCTTTCAATATCAAATAATCCTACTTCCTGCATTAACACCTTAACTTTTTTTACATATTCTTTTTTGCTTAGGCTTCTATCTGTGGTGTCATAGTTTTCGGTTATTTGTTTTTTTATTTTTTGATTTGGATTAAGTGATAATTTTGCATCTTGAAAAACTGTAGATGCTATTTTTTTCCTGGCCTCTCTTTTATAGCCTCTATTAGATAAATCATATTCAATATTATTTATTCGTATCTTGCCCTCTACATTTGCATTTTCATTTAAAATCCCCTGTATTGTTTTCCCTATAGTCGTCTTCCCACTTCCGCTTTCTCCAATAATAGCTGTTATTTTTCCTGTGTAGGCATTTATATTTATTCCATGCAAGACTTCTTTTTCATAGTTGCCTTTACCATAGCTTACTTTCAGGTTTTTAATTTCTACACAATCCATTAATCAATAAGCTCAACTTTCTGGTAAGGATCAAAATAATCTCTCAACCCTTCCCCTAGCAAATTTATTGTGAATACTAAAATAACAACTGCCAATCCAGGGCCAGCTATCAAATGAGGATACATTAAAAAATGTGCCCTACCATCTGATAACATACTGCCCCACTCTGGTGACGGTGGCTTTATACCTAATCCTAAAAAAGATAATGCTGACAATGATAAAATAATGCTTGCTAACTCAAAGGTGGACTGAACTAAAACAATCTGAATTATCTTTGGCAATATAGCCTGTACTATTATTTTCCACGGTCTTTTGCCCAATAATAATTCAGCCTCGTATAATACACTTTGCTTCTCAGTGCATACTATCTTACGGGTCACCCTAGCAAATGGAATCCAATAAACAATCACAATACAAAGCACCAGATTTTTCATCCCAGTACCTATAAATGTCACTACTAACATTGCAAGAACTATAAAAGGAAACGCCAGTAGTACATCCATCACTCTTAGAAGCACGATATCTATTATCTTGTTCTCGTATGCTCCCATAATCATTCCCAAAATTATGCCTATGCAAACCGCTAAAATTAACGCTGTGACAGCTGATGAGATTGTGATTCGACCGCCTTGCAACAGGCGTACAAAGATATCTCTGCCAAATCTGTCTGTGCCCATAATATGCGTTTTTGAAGGTAACAATAATCTATCTGCCGCATTCTGTTTTGCTACATCATATTTTGAGAGAACAGGACCAAACAATGTCATTGCTAAAATTGCGATTAGAAGGCTAATGGCCATTATAATTTTTACTAATCCTTTTTTATTCATTTTTTATCGTCTACAGCTTTCGAATATCTCAATTAGTTCGTTTATATAATTTATAACTACAATCATTAAAACTGTTATACAGACATATGCTTGTATCGCAGGATAATCGTGGTTCAAAACACTTTCTAACGCATATGCCCCCAGGCCTGGCCATGAAAACACATTTTCAATGACTACAGCGCCTCCTATCAATGTTGTAAATGAATATAATAGATATGTGATTATAATCGGTATGGAATTCGCAAATGCGTTTTTAACAATCTTCCACTTAGGGTAACCTCGCGCTATTTCAGCTACGATATAGCCCTTACCTAGTTCCTCCAAAATATTTGCCCTAATATATCTAGCTATTTTAGGAGCTCCTACCAAGCCTAGTACCATTGCTGGCAGCCACAGCTTACCTGCTGTGGAACCAACACTAATGGAATATACTTTGTTGATAACTCCAAAGTAATAAATGCTCATCAACCCAACTACAAAGCCTGGAATGGATATTAATACTACGCATATCAATCGTAAAATTTTATCCAGCAGCTTATCATAATAGGCTGCTGACAGCATTCCTATTATTAACCCAAGTACAAACTCAATTATTATTCCTGCCACTGATAGCATGACTGTTGCCGGCAATCTTTCTGCAAGCTCATCTTTCACATCTCTTCTGGTCTTCATTGATTTTCCAAAATCAAGACTCACTGCTCTTTTGGCCCATGCAACGTACTGTATTACTACTGGCTCATCTAATTTATATTCTTCTCTTAAGCTGTTAACTTTTTGATTATATAAATCTGAATCCTTAGAGGATAATTCTCCTACGCTTCCTATGATTATTTTTACAGGATCTCCAGGAATAAATCTGACTACCCCAAATACAATCATGCTTGCCAAGATAATTGTTATTATTGAGCTTATAGTTTTACCAACAACTTTTTTAATCATACTATTCGTTTATTACAAGATTTGGATTAACCACATTTTCAAACTGTCTAAAGTGAGGTGTGAATCCCTCTACATTCTTATTAACTGCTGTAATATCTGGTCTTGGGCAAATGCA
>JAILAV010000165.1 GCA_024681435.1 Pseudobutyrivibrio sp.
TACGATTTTGGTAAGCCTTTGCTGCAAGATGATGTAAGAAATCCTGCATTGGTGGGAAAAGTCCACCGTCGTATGTGCAAGCGCAGCATACCATCTTATCAAAATAAAATGCTCGGGCAACAGCCTCTGACATTGAATCTCTGCAGATATCAATAAATTGAGCATTTACACCAGACTGTTTAAGCTTATCATATAATTTTAAAGCTGCAGCCTTTGTATTGCCGTGGATTGATGCACTTACTACAAGAACACCTTCCTCCTCTGGCTTATAGCTGCTCCATGTATCATAAAGGTTAATGTAGTAATCTAAATTTTCTGTCAAAATTGGACCATGTAAAGGACAAATCATTTGGATATCAAGATTTGCAGCCTTTTTCAACAATGCCTGAACTGAAGCACCGTACTTACCAACAATATTAAGGTAATATCTTCTTGCTTCATCAACCCAAGGCTCATCCACGTCAAGGGCTCCAAATTTACCAAATCCATCTGCTGAGAATAAAATCTTCTCTGTAGACTCATACTCAACCATAACCTCTGGCCAGTGAACCATTGGCGCCATTACAAATGTAAGTTCATGCTTTCCAAGAGATAATGTATCCCCCTCTGCCACTAAATGCTTTCTATTTTCGAATAGACAAGTATCCATAAATTGTCCCATCATAGTAAATGTCTTTGCATTTCCTACAACTGCTGTGTCAGGATATTTTTCAAGAAAAATCTTTATTGAACCAGAATGGTCAGGTTCCATATGAGAAACCACCAAATAATCAGGCTTTCTGCCATTTAATTCTTTCTCCATATTACTTAACCACTCATCAGTAAATCTAGGATCTGCTGTATCCATAACAGCGATTTTCTCATCTATGATTACGTATGAATTGTAAGAAACTCCGTTAGGTACCGGGTATTGGCTCTCAAATAAATCAATTGTTTTATCGTCACAGCCAATATACTTTACTGCCTCTGAAATTTTGACACCCATAATGTCCCTCCTCTTAAATCTATAACTTATATTTTATCAAATATGCCTTCCAATCACTACCATATTATGTTGTCTTTTTGCTATAATCATGATAATTAATATCAAAAGGAAACTTCATTATGACAATTGACCTATTCTCTGACAACGACTTCATAAAGCGTTTGTGGAATCTTACTTTACCACTAGCTTTTCAGGCTTTAATGCTTGCTTTAGTAGCTGCCTGCGATGCAGTAATGCTTGGCAGAGTTGAGCAAGACGCCATGGCGGCGGTATCTCTTGCCACTCAGATTCAATTTATCCAAAACATGGTACTTTCTGCAGTAACTGGTTCAATCGGAATCCTTGGTTCTCAGTACTGGGGCAAAGGCGATAAAGCCACCTTACATAAGATTTTCGGAATGAGTATTAGAATTGCAGTTGTGATTTCACTTTGCTTTTTCATTTCCTGCTCATTCTTCCCTAGACAGCTGATGATGATTTTCGCCAGCGACGAAAACCTTATTTCCATCGGTGCAGGATACCTTAGAATTGCCGGATATTCATATCTGCTTACTGGCATTTCTCAGTGCTATCTTGGAACAATGCGAATCTCTGGACATGCTGACAGATGTGCTCTTATCAGTTCAGGCGCAGTAATTATTAACATTATTTTAAATGGTATATTTATCTTTGGATTTTTTGGACTTCCAGCCATGGGAGCTATCGGTGCAGCTTTTGCAACATTAATTGCCCGAGTTATTGAGCTTGGTGCTGCAGTCATTTCTTCATTGCAAAAAGACTTTATCAGACTTAATTTTAAAGACCTTTTTGTCCGAGACCATCTTCTTGCTTTGGATTATGTTCGCTGCGGTTTACCTATAGCCGGGGCTGCTCTTTTCTGGGGTGTTGGATTTACTTCATATACTGCCTTTATGGGACATTTAGGACCAGACGCTGCTGCTGCAAACTCAGTAGCTGCTGTAGTTAGAGATTTGATGTGCTGTGTATGTGACGGCATCAGTGCCGCCGGTGGAATTATTATTGGAAATGAGCTTGGAGCTGGAAATCTTGATAGAGGTAAGCTTTACGGAAATAGGATAGCCAAGCTATCTGTTATTGTTGGAATCTTTTCAACTATAATAATACTTTTAGTTACTCCTTTGGTTGTTAATTTCATGATTCTCACAGCTACTGCCAGAAGCTACCTTATAGGTATGATGGTTATCATGGCCTTTTATATGATTGGCCGAGCAATCAACACTATTGTTATTAACGGTATTTTCGGAGCCGGGGGAGACACATTATTTGATGTTTATAGCCTGGCTGTTTGCATGTGGTGTATTGCTGTTCCTCTAGCTTTTCTAGGCGCCTTCGTATTCAAGTGGCCTGTGCTTGCTGTTTATGCCTGTACATGTCTTGATGAATGCGGCAAGCTTCCTTGGGTATTCCATCATTACAAGAAATATAAATGGGTAAAAGATTTAACTAGATAATTTTCATACAAAAAGGACCTTGGTATAACCAAGGTCCTTAAATCATCTAAAACTTATTTTCCAGAGAGTCTTTCAACAATCTTATCAAGTGTATCTGATGGAACTGTTCCATCTCGGTATAGCTGATTGATTGTACTGTCGCTTCCAAGTAATGCTGTGGCATCCAGCCATGTTCCCTTTTGAAACTCCTCGTCAAATACAGCAAATATTTTTCGATTTTGTAAAAGCTCTGAAAGCGGATATTCTCTGTAATCCATAATTAAACCCTTGAGAGGTACTCTCCTGTTCTAGTATCGATCTTAATTGTCTCACCGTTCTCAACGAAAAGTGGAACGTAAACAACTGCGCCTGTTTCAACTGTAGCTGGCTTTGTTGCACCAGTAGCTGTATCGCCCTTGAAACCTGGCTCTGTATCTGTAATCTGAAGCTCTACGAACATAGGTGGCTCAACTGAGAAGATTGAACCATTGTGTGAAAGCATCTTAACAATCTCATTTTCCTTAACGAACTTAAGCGCATCACCAATCTGGTCTGCTGTAAGAGCAACCTGATCGTATGTCTCAACATCCATGAAGTTGAAAAGCTCTCCATCATTGTAAAGATACTGCATATCCTTACGATCAATACGTGCAGCTGGGAACTTCTCTGTAGGACGGAAAGATGTCTCTGTAACACCGCCGTTCTTGATATTCTTAAGCTTTGTACGAACGAAAGCGGCACCCTTACCTGGCTTTACATGCTGAAACTCGATAACCTGATATACTTGATTATCCATCTCGATAGTCATACCGTTTCTAAAATCACCGGCTGTAATCATTATAAATTCCTCCTTAACAAGTATGAGGTTCTCCCCTCATATGTTTAATACAACTTTAATTGGCATATAGCCACTCGTAAAGAAGATTTTACATTAAATTTTTGTATTTTTCAAGAATTTTCTGTGTCTTCACTGCTATCTAGAGACTATAGCCTAAGTAGATTCCAAATCAACTGGGAAATCTTTTTAACTATAGTTGCTAAAATAATGCTCATAATTAATATGATTAAAAAATCAAATAGTACAAATGACGATATTCCCCTTATGTTGAAATAGATAATTGCAATGACGTGATGTACTAAAATGAAATACCAGCTTATGCCAGAAATGTATTTTATAATTTTTAGCATAAGACTTCCCTCAGAAAGTTCTACGTCTCTTAAAGCAATAATAAGAGCCAACGACCAGCAGGCACACATTATTTCAGAACCTGTTTCGCTTAGAGGCAAAAGTCTATTTGAAGTAAAAAGGAATTCTAAAACTGCATATATCAATATGATTGCTGATACTGCTATGCAAATCATTTTTAATCTCTTTTTTGTTTTTCCTTCTGCCAGTCTATCATGCAAAATCATTCCCAGATAAAAATATGTAAGAATGAATAACGGATTAATAAATACAGCCATCGGAAAAGGGTTAACTCTATATGCCAGCAGGATGTAGATAAATAAAAGAACACTTAGCGTTAAATATTTAAATCTTCTATAACCAATAGCTAGTAGTGGAAATAAGAAATAGCAAACCACTATACAAGACATGAACCACTCTCCGATTATATAATAGTTTGGTCCAAAGTTTGCAGCCAAGCCATCAATGCCAAGAATCGTATAAGCAAAATTTCTCTTTGGAACAACACGCCATGGTGACCATTTTAAAAGCACAACACCAATTCCTAGAATCAAAAAATACGCAACATAAAATGGGATATATAATCCCTTAAATCTTTTTTTGAAATAATCCTTTAAACTGAGTTTATCTTCTGAATTGTACATGAGGGCAAATCCTGAAATAATAAATAACAAAAGACTTGCCGGTCTAGACATTAAACTGAAAAAAGAAAGTACATTAAATACACTTGCCCCGGTTCCCCCCAGGGCAATGTAACTATCTGTGAAATGATAACAAAATATAAATATTATTCCTAATACTCTAAGAATATCTAATCCTATAATGCGTTTTTTCATTTTCCTTAATATCCAATTCTCTTATGCATTAGTAATAAGAGAAAGGACTCCCACAATTATTAATAATGGTAAGGCTATGTAAATCAAGCCACCAAATACCATTAATAATAATATCAATGGCAGGAATACTATGTAAAGAAGAACCTTAAATAATCCCCAGGTCATTCTAAATGCAAAGCCAATCATTCTGCCAAATATTATGAAAAATAAAATGGTAAATAACATTCCCATATTTATACCTCCTAAATAATAACATCGTTATTGCCATCATCCATAATAAGTGCGGCAATAATATATGCAAGTATTCCGCCACCTGCCCAGAGTGAAAAGAATATCCAAAGAAGTCTAACTACTGTAGGATCAACGTCAAAATACTCTGCTATGCCACCACAAACACCACATATTTTTTTATCACTGCTCTTGTATAGTTTTTTCATATTCGTTCTCCTTAAAAACAACTGTTAATTGTTACTTCTTGTTTACATTGTACACAGACGCCTTTACTTTATGTATAATATTTTTAGCAATTATAAATGTTTTATTTTTCTAATTTGGAGAAATAACAAAATTAGGAGGACTTTGTGGGAAAGAAATCTATTAAAGAAGATAAAAATATATATTTTGAATGCCGTGAAGAGCTTGGCCTTACAAGAGCTCAGGCCAGTGAGCTTATTGGCACAATAAGTGAAAGTCGTTTGGAAAAACTTGAAACAGGCAAGACCGCCATTTATCCTGAAGATGTAGTTGATATGGCAAGAGCTTACAAAAAGCCCGAGCTTTGCAATTACTATTGTACTCACCAGTGCAGAATAGGTATGGATTCCGTTCCTGAGGTGAAGATTTCATCTTTATCTGAAATCGTTCTTGGAATGCTTGCTGCATTAAACTCACTAGAGAAACAAAAGGATAGATTAATTGATATCACTGCAGATGGAATTATCTCTGATGACGAGCTTCCTGATTTTGTCCAGATTCAAAAGCAGCTAGATCACATCGATATGACTGTGGCAGCTTTAAAACTTTGGGTTGCCAACACTATCTCAGAAGGCAAAATCGATAAGAATAAAATGGACGAACTATCAAAATAGATAACGAGGTATTTTCATGGAAATCGAAAAGAAATATTTAATAAAAGAACTACCTGATTTAAGCAAATATGAATATTTAGAAATTGAGCAGGGATATCTTTCTGCCCATCCAGTAGTCCGTATCCGCAAGAAAAATGATGATTACATTCTTACTTATAAAGGAAGCGGAATGCTCGCTCATGAGGAAATCGAGGCTGCTCTTACAAAAGAGGCCTATGAACATTTAGCAACCAAAATCGACGGCTGCCTCATCACAAAAAAACGCTATCTAATTCCCCTAGCTCCGTACACCATCGAATTAGATGTCTTTGCTGGTCATATGGACGGCCTAATAATGGCCGAAGTGGAATTCCCTTCTATTGAAGAAGCAGACTCCTTCACTCCACCATCTTGGTTTGGCACCGAAGTCACCAACGACCGCCGCTACCATAACTCCAACATGATATTCGGCAACCCACTAAAATAAAGGCCAGCTATGTAGCTATCAAGCTATT
>JAILAV010000171.1 GCA_024681435.1 Pseudobutyrivibrio sp.
AAAATGGATATTAAGAATATTTTAAGCAAATGTGATCACACTTTACTTGGAGTGGATGCAACATGGAATGACATAAAGGGAATCGTAGATGATGGTATGAAGTATGAGACTGCTTCAGTTTGTATTCCAGCAAGCTTTGTAAAGCAGGCTGCAGAGTATGTTAAGGAGCAGGGTGGACATCTTCCAATCTGTACAGTAATTGGTTTCCCAAATGGTTATGCTACAACAGCTTCTAAGTGCTTTATGGCAAGCGATGCTGTAGATAACGGCGCAGAGGAAGTAGATATGGTTATCAATGTAGGTTGGGTTAAGGAAGGACGTTACGATGATGTTCTTGCTGAAATTAACGCAATTAAGGCTGCTTGCAAGGGCAAGCTTCTTAAGGTAATCATCGAGTGCTGCTTACTTACAGATGAAGAGAAGATTAAGATGTGTGAAGTTGTTTCAAAGTCAGATGCCGACTACATCAAGACTTCTACAGGTTTCTCTACAGGCGGAGCTACTTTCGATGATATCAAGCTTATGGCAGACCACATAACAAATGGTAAGCTTATCAAGGCTGCAGGTGGTATTGCTTCACTTGATGATGCACAGAAGTTTATCGATCTTGGCGCTAGTCGTCTTGGTACTAGTCGTGTAGTAAAGGCTGTAAAGGGACTTCCAAACGACGGAAAGTATTAATTCACAATTAGTGCAATGTGAAAATTTAATGAAAATTTACGTATAATAACGAAAATTTCATGACAAATCCCTTAGAAAAAACTATAATTAATATGATATAAATGGTTACCCTATAGGGTGCCGAAAATAATGACCGAGATTTAATGATTTGGGGGACTCATGGCTCAGCCAATTAGCGGATTTGCACCAAAAGTTCAAGTATCATCAGATGGCTTAGAAGCTACAATGACTTTTAAGATTCCGGATGGTAAGAATGAAGTACCGAAGTTTACTGCTGCACAGTTACTTGGGTTTTTGAATGGTGCGAATGTTACATTTGGAATCGACCAGGATATGTTGGTAAAGCTTGCTGATAGTCCAGTATTTGGCAGACCTATTAAGGTTGCTGAAGGGAATCCACAGCAACAGGGAACGCCTGGTTATTTTGAATATCATTTTGATACAAATTTCAATAGAAAGCCAACCATCAGACCTGACGGAACTGCGGACTATATGAGTATCAAAACAATAGAAACCGTGCAGGAGGGTGATGTGATTGCAACATATCACCCAGCAGTGCAGGGTAGTAGAGGTATGTCTGTCAGAGGCCAGATTCTTGAGCCAAAGCCAGTTAGAGATTTACCTCCGCTTATTGGTCGTGGCTTTGATAGATCAAGTGACAATCTCACATATACAGCGAAAATCACAGGAAAAATTGAAGTAAATCAAGGAAAGATTAATGTTTCACCTGTCCACGAGGTGCAGGGCGATGTTGGTATTGAAACAGGAAACATTAAGTTCAATGGTGATGTTATCGTCCATGGTGGAGTACATGATGGTGCAGTAATTGATGCCGCCGGAAATGTAATTATTCATGGACTTATTGAGGACTGCGATATTCACGCCGGAAAAGACTTGTTCTTGCTTTCTGGAGTTAAGGGAAATGAGAAGACAATCATTGACTGCAAGGGATGTATTACCGCGCAGTTTATTGAGTATGCCATTATCACTTGCGAAGGAAATATCACTGCTGATTACTTCTTTAAGAGTAAGATTTCTTGTGATGGTCGCATAGAATTAAACGGAAATAATGCGTCTATTATCGGCGGTTATGTTTCTGCTGTTCAGGGCATTGAAGTAAATGACATTGGTAATTCCTTTGGAACAATTACAAATGTAGCTGTTGGCGTTGATGTTGAACGGGCAGCTGAATATGAAATACTTGCTAAGAAGATAGTCGCAATCACTGCAAATGTTCAAAAGATTAAAAAGGGTATCGAGGAATTTGATCGTCTAGGAGCTGAGCGTGGTGTGAATTATAAAGAGGACCCACGACGCATGCAGTTGCTTAGAGTTCGTATTCGTGATGAAGCAGTTGTTCTTGAAGAGACCAAAAAGCTCAACAGAATGAAGGAAGTAATTAATTCTGGCAAAGGAGCTACAATTAAGGTGTTTAGAAGATTGTACGCTGGATGCAATATTTCTATCGATGACCATCATGTGGCCATAAATGAGAACCATGAACAGATAGAAATAGAAAAGAGCGATGAAGGCGTTAAGTTAGTTAAATTTAGTTAAAGGACAAACATATGATAGATTTTGAGGAAGAATTAAAAAAGTATGAGCCTGCAATTGAAGTTGAGCAGGCAGAAGCTGATATTAAAGCAAGAGATTTGACTGATTTAACAGATCTTATTTTTAATATGACAGCTCAAAATAACGTGACAAAATAGTTTATTTAAGGTAGCGGAGAATAATAAATGCAATGTTTTATGTGTGGTGCCGATGTTGGTGACAGCAAAGTTTGTTACAACTGCGGCGCCGATATTTTACTATACAAGCAAATAATATATACCTCTTATGTGTTCTATAACCAAGGTTTAGAGAAAGCAAGAGTCAAAGATTTATCTGGAGCAATTGAGTCTTTAAAATCTGCCATTCAATACTATAAATACAATACTAGAGCCAGAAACTTGCTTGGTCTATGCTATTACCAGACTGGAGAATTAGTAAGGGCTCTCAATGAGTGGGTTCTTTCGAAGAATCTTCAGGAGGATAATCCGGATGCAGACCGATATTTGGCAGAGATTGAAAATGCGCCAGGATTATTGTCTAAAATCAATTCCACTATCAAAAAATACAATCAGGCAATTGAATATTGTAAAGCTGGAAGTAGAGATTTAGCCTCAATTCAATTGAAAAAGGTTATCAGTCAAAACCCTAATTTTGTAAAGGCACATCAGCTTTTGGCTCTTTTATATATTCAAGAGCACAAGTATGCTGACGCAAGAAAAATTCTTTCTCAAGCAGCAAAAATAGATAGTAATAACACTACGACTATACGATATATTCACGAAGTAAAAGAGCAGCTCAAAGAGCAAAACACGGGACGACGAAGGAAAAAGAATGACACAGTTACATTTGCAGATGGCAATGATACCGTAATCATGTCTGAGAATTCTTTCAGAAGTATGCTTGATAATTCAAGATCAAGCTTTATGAATATTGTTTTAGGACTTATTCTTGGATTGCTGATATGCTTCTTCCTTGTGGTGCCTACTGTTAGAGATAATGTGAAGGATGGCAATACAGATACTGTACTAGCGTTAAATGAGGAATTGGCAGAGGCAAACACAAATAACGACAACCTCCAGTCTGAAATTGATGAATTAAAAGCTAGCCTAAGTGCCTTTGATGATAAACAGGATGTTGCCACCTCTTACGATAATTTATTCGCAGCACAGAATTATTACAACGAAGGTGATACTGCCACAGCCAGTGAATATATTCAGCTGGTTACTAAAGAGGTTTTAGGAGAGCAGGGCCAGGCGGCTTATGACAGTTTATATGGACAGCTTTCACCAGCAATTATTCAGGGTTATTATGACGACGGTAATAATTTCTACACAGAAGAAAACTACGAAAGTGCCATCATCAATTTCAAGAATGTAGTTGATGTTGATGAAAATTATAATAGCGGAGCAGCTTTGTTCTTGTTGGGCGATTGCTATCGTCTTACAGACCAAAACGATTTGGCACTTGAGTGCTTCGAAAAAGTTGTGGAGCTTTACCCAAGCAATAAATGGGGAAGACAGGCCAAGGTTTATATTGCGGCCGATGATACACAACTTGATGCTAAAGAGGTAGGTGAATAATTCATGACTGATTTTGAATTAGTAAAATTAGCCTTAGAGGCGAGAACAATGGCCTATACACCATATTCTCACCACAAGGTTGGAGCAGCGCTACTATGCAAAGATGGCACTGTTTATAAAGGATGTAATATTGAAAATGCAGGGTACACTCCTACAAATTGCGCGGAAAGAACTGCTGTATTCAAAGCCGTAAGCGAAGGCCATATGGAGTTTGAGGCTATAGCAGTTGTTGGCGGCATGGATAATCTTAAAGATTTACCATTATGTGCCCCTTGTGGAGTTTGCCGTCAGGTTTTAAATGAATTTGGAGATCCAGAGACTTTTAAAATTATTTTGGCAGAGGTTAAAAATGCTGACGATTTGTCTAACATTACAGAAAATAACGTTAACATTACTGTCAATTTATTAAAGGATATTTTACCTTTTGGTTTTGGGCCTAAAAATTTAAGCGTAATTTAGTTTCTTTGACATCATAGTTCTTGCAAAAATACTGAAATAAACTATAATTTACTATAGATGTTTCTTGCTCAAAAGAAACAAATCATAGGAGGATTTTAATGATGAAAAAGAAGTTATTAAGCGTACTTCTTGTGGCTACTATGGTGGCTACTGTGTTCGTTGGATGTGGATCTAAGTCTTCAGATTCTAATTCAACAGAGGGGGCTGCAGATTCTACAGCAGCTAACAGCGATTACAAGATCGCAATGATTACTGACTCTGGTGACATCACAGATATGTCATTCAATCAGACAACTTACGAGGCTGCAAAAGCATTTGCAGAAGAAAATAGTGTAGAGTTCCAGTATTACAAGCCAACAGAGGATTCAGATGATGCTCGTATCGCTTCATTTGAGAATGCTGTTACAGATGGTTACAACGTAATCGTTGTTCCAGGTTACCTTTTCGCTGGTATGATTGCTCAGGTTGCTGAGGATTATCCAGATGTTACAATTATCGCTCTTGATTGTAGCGAGTTTGACTTCAGCGATGCTGGTATGGATACACTTCCAGAAAATGTATGTTCATTCACATATCAGGAAGAGCTTGCTGGTTACATGGCAGGCTACGCAGCAGTTAAGGAAGGCTATGAGAAGCTTGGCTTCTTAGGTGGTATGGCTGTTCCAGCTGTTATCCGTTATGGTTATGGTTTTGTTCAGGGTGCTAACGATGCAGCAGTTGAGCTTGGTAATGCATCAGATGTTCAGGTTAACTATGTATATGGTGGCCAGTTCTACGGTGATGATGCTGTAACAGCTCAGATGGATACATGGTACTCAAATGGTACAGAAATTGTATTCGCTTGCGGCGGTGGTATCTATACATCAGCTTGTGAAGCTGCTACAAAGGTAGATGGCAAGGTTATCGGTGTTGACGTTGATCAGTCTGGTACAATTGCTAATCAGTATGGTGATGACAGCCTTTGCGTTACATCTGCAATGAAGGGTCTTGCTGCAACAGTAGACGCTACACTTACAGATTTATTCGCAGGTAAGTGGTCTAACTACGCTGGTAAGATTGAGAACCTTGGTATCGTATCTGGTACAGATCCTTCTGTAAACTATGTTCAGCTTCCAACAGAGACATGGTCTATGAAGAACTTTACTACTGATGATTACAAGGAGCTCGTATCTAAGTTATACGATGGTTCAATCTCTGTAGATAACTCAACAGATGCTATGCCAGCTACTGAGATCTCAGTTAAGGAATATGACAATATTCACTAATTAATAAAGTTATTAAAAAGGGAAGGAATTTTCCTTCCCTTTTTTTAGAATGTATCAATAACATAAAAATCCTTATGTATATCATAATGATTTTTATGGTTTTGCTATATAAATAGTAATTAAGCGCCATTTGAGTATTAGATTAGAAAGGGTTATGACGATGGAAGATTATGTAATTGAAATGTTGCATATTACAAAAGAATTTCCGGGTATTATTGCAAATGATGATATTACATTGCAATTAAAGCGTGGTGAAATTCATGCACTTCTCGGAGAAAATGGTGCCGGAAAATCTACACTTATGAGTGTATTATTTGGCCTCTATACTCCAGAGAAGGGTATCATTAAAAAAGATGGAAAAGAAGTAAAAATTAACAATCCAAACGATGCTACTGATTTAGGAATCGGTATGGTTCATCAGCACTTCATGTTGGTAGATATTTTTACAGTATTGGATAATATTATCCTTGGCTCAGAGCCTAGCAAGTTCGGATTTTTGACTAAGGCAGAAGCTAGAAAAAAGGTTATGGATTTATCTAACAAGTACAATCTTAAGGTAGATCCAGATGCTCTTATTGAAGATATCACTGTTGGTATGCAGCAGCGTGTAGAAATTCTTAAGATGCTCTACAGAGATAACGATATTCTTATCTTTGATGAGCCTACAGCTGTTCTTACTCCACAGGAAATCGATGAGCTTATGAAAATCATGAAGGACCTTGCTGCAGAAGGTAAGTCAATTCTTTTCATTACACATAAGCTTAACGAAATCATGGAAGTTGCTGATAGATGTTCTATCCTTAGAAAGGGTAAATATATAGGCACTGTTGACGTTGCTAACACCACAAAAGAAGAGCTTTCTTCAATGATGGTTGGTCGTAACGTTAAGTTTGCTGTTGATAAGGAAGTGGCTCAGCCTAAGGATGAGGTACTTAAGGTAGAGAATGTTTGCGTAAAGAGCAAGCTTCACTCAAATGATTCTGTGCACAATGTTTCTTTCAATGTTCGTGCAGGAGAAATCGTTTGTATCGCTGGTATCGATGGTAACGGACAGACTGAGTTTGTTGGTGCCCTTACAGGACTTGACGATATTTCAAGCGGTAAAATCACACTTTGTGGAGAAGATATCACAAAGAAATCAATCAGATATAAGAATACTCACGGAATGAGTCATATTCCAGAAGACAGACATAAGCATGGTCTTGTTCTTGATTATTCTCTTGAAGAAAATATGATTCTTCAGAGATACTTTGAGCCAGATTTCCAGAAGGGCGGCCTCATTAAAAAGAATGAAATGCGCAAGTACTCAGATCGCTTAACAGAGGCATTTGATGTACGTTCTGGTCAGGGAGCAAAGACAATTGTTCGTTCAATGTCAGGTGGTAATCAGCAGAAGGCTATCGTAGCACGAGAGATGGATAGACAGCACGAATTACTTATTGCTGTTCAGCCTACACGTGGTCTTGATGTTGGTGCTATTGAGTACATTCACAAAGAAATCGTTAAAGAGCGAGATAATGGCAAGGCTATTCTTCTTGTTTCTCTTGAATTAGACGAAGTTATGAACCTTTCAGATAGAATTCTTGTTATGTATGAAGGCGAGATAGTAGGTGAGGTTGATCCAAAGACTACTACACTTCAGGAATTAGGATTATACATGTCAGGCGCTAAACGTGATGACAGAAAGGAGGCTAAGTAATGGAGAAAACAAGCTTTTTCAAACGACCTGCAGTACAGACATTGCTTGCTTCAGTTCTGTGTGCAATTTTGGGTATCATTTTAGGATACATTATCCTCTGCTTTATGAATGCAGAGCATGCTGGCGAAGGTATGGCAGCTATCCTTACCAACTTCTTCAAGTATAGAATCGCTAGCACAAATACCCTTATGAAGTATATGGGTTCATTTTTAGTAAAGTCAGTACCAGTTATCCTTTGTGCTGAGGCTATCCTCTTTGCATATAAGGCTGGTCTATTCAATATCGGTGTTGCAGGACAGTATACAGTAGGTATTATCGCCGCTCTTTATACATCCCTCGCACTTGGTTGGCACTGGAGCCTTTGCCTTCTTGCAACAATCGTTGCAGGTGCTGTATGGGGCTTCATCGCAGGATGCTTCAAGGCATTTTTCAATGTAAACGAAGTTATAGCAGGTATCATGCTTAACTGGATTGGTCTTTACATCTGTAACATTATTCTCGGTGGCGAGAAATGTATGAATCAGAGTAAGTCTGAGACATTTGAAATCAGCGATTTAAATCCAGCAGGTCTTCTTCCAGGATTCCTTCAGGATGTTTTTGGTGGCAACCAGTACATGACAATCGCTATCCCAATTACAATTATTATTGCTATCGTTATTCTTGTAGTTTTAAACAAGACTACATTTGGTTACGAGCTTAAGGCTACAGGTCATAATAAAGAAGCTGCTAAGTACTCAGGTATGAATGCAAAGAGAAACATTATTCTTACACTTGTTATCTCTGGTGCTATTGCAGGTATGGCTGCAGGTTTGTATTATCTTACAGGTGTTGAGCACTTTAAGATTTCTTCTTCAGTTCCAGGCATGGGCTTTAATGGTATTGCTGTTGCATTCCTTGGTGGTCTTCATCCAATTGGAGCTATTATTGCTGGACTTTTCGTTGAGTACATTACACTTGGTGGTCAGTACCTCAACACAAATTACTACAATCCACAGGTTGCAGATCTTATGATTTCAATTATTATTTACCTCTGCGGATTCGTATTATTCTTCAGAACAATACTTAACAGACCAGGTAAGGTTAAGGTTAACGCCAACGCCGAGCCAAACAAGACAGCTAAAAAAGCTGAAGAAAAGGAGGTGTAAGACATGGTATTACTTATTCAGTACACACTTATCTTTTCAGCAGTACTTATCTTAGTTGCTTTGGGCGGTATGTTTTCAGAGCGAAGTGGTATCATCAATCTTGGTCTTGAGGGTATCATGGTATTTGGTGCTATGGCAGGAGCTATGGTTATGGTTCTCCTTCCATCAGACGCATCTAAATTTACAATTATTGCACTTACACTTTTAGCTGCCGCAGTTGCAGGTATGGTGTCATCGCTTTTGATTGCAGTTGCATGTATTAATTTCAAGGCTGATCAGACACTTATCGGAACAGCCCTTAACATGCTTGCTACAGCTTCAGCTACAGTTATTATCAAGGGCTTTAATACAGCTCGTTCAGGCGGCACAGATTTCTCTGCAAAGCTTGATTATGTACGTGGACATAATGCATTCATGTTCAACATCGGTTCACTTCAGCTTAGCTGGTTTATCGTTGTTGCAGCTGTTCTTCTTGTAATTGCTATCGTATTTTTCTACAAGACAAAGCTTGCTCTTAGAATTAGAGCATGTGGTGAGCATCCACAGGCAGCTGATTCTGTTGGTATTAATGTTTATGCAATGAGATACATCGGTGTATTAATGTCAGGTTTCCTTGGCGGACTTGGTGGAATTATCTACATTGCAGCAGCTAACTCAACATGGCACTTTGATTACGGTGTAGCAGGTGCAGGTTTCCTTGCTCTTGCTGTTATGATTTTCGGTCAGTGGAAGCCAGAGCGTATCGCTTGGTCAGCAGTGCTTTTCGCATTGTTCCGCTCGCTTTCAAATGTATATATGGGTATTGGATTCCTTCACGCACTTCCAATATCAGGAACTGTTTACAACATGTTCCCATACATCGTTTCACTTATCGTTCTTGCATTTACATCACAGAATTCACGTGCTCCTAAGGCAGAGGGAATTCCTTACGATAAGGGTGCTAGATAAGTCATAGAAATAAAAATAGATAAAAAAAGAAAGCCTCTAGTTTTTGAAACTAGAGGCTTTTATAAATCTTAGGTCTCAATATAAGTAGAAGATGAATAAGTAGAAATGTTCTCAGCGTATGTGATGCTTGTTCCATCAGGTATGCTTGAAGAACTTGCATTTCCAGATTTATATGTGCCGCTTTTCCACTGGTTAAATTTGTCTTCTACGGCTTCGTAAGTCTTTTTAGTGATGTCAGGTAATTCCTTACCCCATGTTCCTGTTGCCTGCTCGTAGCCCTTCTTAAAAGCAGCTAAAAGTTCGTCTGCTTTAGAAGCATCTCCGCCTGATAATGCGATAGCAAAATCAACGATACGGTCAGAAGTTTTATTTACACCCCAGTAGCCATCCTCGGAAATATCTTCTTTAGCTTTTGCAATAGTGTCGGCATCAGCTGTAAATTTACCCTCTGCCAGGAATTTCCACATATCGTCCTGAGTAGCGATAGCAAAGGTGCTTCCTTGACCATTAATGGTCTTCATAACAATATCTAAAAGATTGTTAATCATCTTTTCCTGGTCAGCTTTAAGCTGCTGAACAAGAGCAGTTCTATCTTGCTTTTTGTAATTATCTGTAGTGAGTGATTTGTCATCTGATGATTTTTCATAAACGGCAGCTTCATCAGAGAACTTAGATGCACTAATTTCGGATTTAGATGCACTGAATTCCAGGGACTCAGTAACAGAACCATCGGCATTGGTGGTCTTACTATAGGTACCTGCAATATTAGAAGAAACGCTGCTAAGTGTACTTAATTCCATAAAATAACCTCCTTGTTACTGCGGTCAAATACATTAAAACCATATGGAAATCCTTTTCCTATTTCTTATATCGGATGTTTATTGAGAAATATTTATTGATAGATTGTATTTATTTTAATACATAATCCTTGCTAATGTGTGAGTTCTTTGTTAAAATTTATTAAGATTGAATACAAAGAACAAACAAATACAAAATACACATAAGTGCAATTTTGCGTGGGAGATTATTCAATGGATACTATAGAGCTTAAAGCCTTGGCAAAGATAAATATTGGTCTAGATGTAACAGGCATTAGAGAAGATGGATATCATGAAGTCAGAATGATAATGCAGACTGTTAATCTATTCGATAAGCTGACTATCACAAAGACAGCTGATAATACAGTTACAATGAGCAGTAACCTGAATTTTTTGCCAGTTAATGATGATAATTTATGTATAAAGGCAGCTAAGTTGCTTTTTGAAGAGTTTAATATCAATGCTGGTGTTAATATCCAGCTTGAGAAGCACATACCTGTTGCGGCAGGCATGGCAGGAGGCTCTACAGACGCAGCAGCTGTTTTATTTGGTATAAACAAATTGTTTAATCTTAAATTAAGCAAGCAGGCCTTAATGGAAAGAGGAGTTAAAATCGGTGCTGATGTGCCATATTGCATCATGCGTGGCACAGCTTTAGCTGAGGGAATAGGAGAGGTTCTATCCCCTGTACATCCTATGGTTAAATGCCCGGTTTTGATTGCTAAACCAGGCATCTCAGTTTCCACAAAGGCAGTTTATGAATCACTTGATTCTTGTTTTGATAATGTTAAACATCCAGATATAGATCAACTCATCAAAGATATCGAAAACCAAGATTTGAATGCAATATGCAGCCATATGGGGAATGTGCTGGAGGAAGTAACTATTCCTATGCATCCAATTATTTCTGATATCAAGCAAAATATGATGGATAACGGTGCTATTGGCGCCATGATGAGTGGAAGCGGACCAACAGTATTTGGTTTCTTTAATGATAATAAGACAGCAAAAGCTGCAAAAGAAGCCTTAACTAAGACTGGAATGGTAAAACAGCTATATCTCACTACGATGTTTAATAATAGATAAATATATAAAGGAGAATATATATGACTGAAAACCTTACACTTCAAATGGATGATTATCTACCACTTCGCGACGTGGTTTTTAATACCCTACGTGAGGCTATTCTAAAAGGGGAATTAAAACCAGGGGAAAGATTAATGGAGATGCATTTAGCTACAAAGCTAGGTGTTAGTCGTACTCCAATTAGAGAGGCTATTCGTATGCTTGAGCATGAGGGGCTTGCTGTGACTATTCCACGCAAAGGTGCTCAGGTTGCTAAGATGACAGAAAAGGACTTACAAGATGTGTTGGAAGTCAGAGACGCATTAGATGCTCTTGCTGTGGTTTGCGCCTGCGAGAGAATGACTGACGCTCAGTTTGTGGAGCTTAAGGAAGCTATGAAGGCCTTTGAGGATGCCACAAGAACAGATGATGTTCGCAAGATTGTTGAAACTGATGAGGCATTTCATGATGTTATTTATGCAGCAGCAGCTAATCCAAAGCTTGAGAATATAATTAACTCTGCAAGAGAGCAGATGTATCGGTATAGATATGAATATGTTAAGAATCCATCTGTTTATGCTCAGCTTATTGCAGAACACAAGACGATTATTGATGGTTTTGATAGAAGAGATGTTGAATTCCTCAAGAAAATCATGCATACTCATCTGGCAAATCAGATTAATGCTGTTCGCGAAGTAATTAGAGAACAAAAATAAAGTATAGGAATTTATAATGACAGGAATTAAATGTGAAATATATCTTCGTTCCAAGCAACAAATGGGCAAACAGGTTGAAACCTCAGAGGAACGGTACGAAGGTACATTTATTGATAGAGGTGATAAGCGCTATCTATCATATAAGAGAAAAATCGAGGATGGCCAGGTAGACTGCATGATTAGTTTTGTAGGCAATCGCCTGACAATGACCCAAAAGGGGCATATCCATTCGAAATTGGAGTTTTCTCCAGGTAGCCGTACTAATAATGCTTATAGTACACCTATGGGCAATATGAATCTTACGGTATTCACCAATAGGCTTGTCATTGAGCAAAAGGATAAAACTATAAAGCTTCATATCGATTATAATTTGGAGGTTGGCGGAGAGCCAATTAATACAGTTATTGATATTACTGCAGAATTAAAATAGGCATCACATATGTGATGCCTATTTTGTCGTCTTAAATTATTCTGTTGCCATAGCTTTAAGCTTATCCATCATTTCTCTAATAGGAGGAAGGAATAAAACAATAATAGTCACAGCTGCTTCTGCAAAAATGTAAATTGCATTATAAGCAAGTGAGTAAGTAAGAGGACTCCAACCTTCCCAAGCCCATTCACCAAAGAAAATCCAACCAGAGATTACCGAAAATACGTAGCGCCCTAAAACAGCTACAATATATCCTTTGATGAGTCCGCTTCTTGAATTTCTAAAAAATCCAGATAAACCAAGGGCACCAAAAGCGAGAACGTAATCAACAATAACCTGAGCTGGGAATAAAATATATGGGTCAACAATAAGATTTAATAATCCGTATGCAACACCTGTGATAATTCCAACTATAGGACCAAACCAGAAACCTGGAAGGCATGCAACAAGCATAGAAAGTAAAGTAATGGAACCACCGGTAGGAAACTTAAAAACCTTAATATTTGAAAGAACAAATGCAAGAGCAATTGAAACTGCGCAGAATGCAATTTGTTTAGCAGAAAAATGAATAGTTTCCTTTGAATTTGTAACGTGATTAATCATAAAAAAATCTCCCTTCATACATATCAATGCCAGGAGATCAAAACATAAGCTTCCTTACGCTGGTATTATCCAGTTCAAGTGATAAGGGTCGGTGAAACACCTCTCAGCAAAAAAATGCGCCCCTAGCAAAATTATTAAATTTACAAGAACAAAATATCACTTGGACAAAGGTTCGTCAATAGGAAATAGATATTTAAAATTAATCATGTTATAGTAAGAGTGAGAGCAGTAATTTTAAAAGGAATACGTAAATACTATATGGTAAATACAGATAAGATAATAGAAAAAGTAGTACTTGTATCAGTTAATGAAGGGGATGAGGTAGAGGCCAAAGATTCCCTTAATGAGCTGGCAGAATTGTGCGAGACTGCAGGTGCCCAGGTGGTTGGTCAGGTGATGCAGAATCTTGAGCGAAGAAATCCTGGCACTTACGTAGGTACAGGTAAGGTAGAAGAGATTGCAGATTTAATTTGGGAGACAGAGGCCACAGGCATTGTTTGTGATGATGAATTAACTCCTGCTCAAATGAGAAATCTGGCAGATGCATTAGATACAAAGGTAATGGATAGAACTCTTATTATTCTTGATATTTTTGCAGCTAGAGCAGGTACTGCTGAGGGCAAGATTCAGGTAGAGTTGGCTCAGCTTAGATACGAGATGACACGTCTTACAGGATTCGGAAAAAACATGTCCAGAGTCGGCGGTACTGCAGCAGGTGGCGGCGGTGCCATTGGTACTAGAGGTCCTGGTGAGAAAAAGCTTGAGATGGATAAGCGACTCATTGCAGGCCGTATCAGCCAGCTGAAAAAGGAACTTGCTGATGTGGTAAATCATCGTGAGCTTACCAGATCAAAAAGACAGAAGAATGGTGTACCTGTAGCTGCCATTGTAGGATATACAAATGCTGGTAAATCGTCGCTTTTGAATAAATTAACCGATGCAAATATCTTGGAGTGGGATGCTTTATTTGCTACATTGGACCCAACAACAAGAGAGTTGCTGTTAAATAATGACCAAAAGATACTGCTTACAGACACTGTTGGATTTATCAGAAAGCTGCCGCATCATCTTGTAGATGCATTCAAGAGTACATTGGAGGAAGCCAAGTACGCAGATTTCATTATTCATGTTGTAGATGTGAGCAATCCACAGATGGATAGACAGATGGAAATTGTTTATGAGACCTTAGATAAGCTGGGGGTAAATGATAAGCCAGTGCTGACTATATTTAATAAAGTTGATAAGCTGGAAGATGAATTAGATTATCATGATGTAAGAGCAGACTATACCATTCATACATCTATTAAGACAGGAAAAGGTTTGGATAGAGTAAAGGAAATTCTAGCTGAAATGATGCGCGGCGGCAAAGAATATATCGAGAAACTCGTGCCATATACTGAGGCTGGAAGTATTGCAAAAATTCGTGAAAATGGAGAACTTATTTCAGAAGAGTATCGTGAAGACGGAATATTTATAAAAGCATATATATAATTTTACAAAATCTTTAGACAACAGCGTCTTCAAGTGTTATGATATCAAAGGAAATAAAAGAGAAGGAAAGAGAATTTACTTTTCGCGAAGGAAAAGTACGGTAGTTAAAGGAGAAAAAATGACAATCGCAGAAATATTATCACTACTCGGTGGAGTGGGCCTATTCTTATTTGGTATGTCAATTATGTCCACCGGTCTTAAGAATAGTTGCGGTGACAATCTACAGGTTATCTTAGAAAAGGCTACAACAAATAAACTTGTAGCAGTTTTAGTCGGTATAGCTATGACGGTTCTCGTTCAGAGCTCATCAGCCACAGATGTTATGGTTATCGGTTTTGTTAACTCTGGCATGATGACACTTGCTCAGGCTATAGGTGTTATCTTAGGTGCCAATATCGGTACAACAATCACAGCTCAGATTACAGCTTTTAATATCGCTACATTCACACCATTCTTATTGTTTATTGGTGCTGTAATGTATCTTTTCATGAAGAACAATTTGACTAAGCATATTGGTTCGGTCATCATGGGCTTTGGTATGCTCTTCCAGGGTATTACAATCATGAAGGCTGCAATTGCACCATTATCTAAGTCAGCTATGTTTATCAATTTCCTAAGCACACTTAGAAATCCATTTTTAGCGCTTGTTTTTGGTGTTGCATTTACAGCATTATTGCAGTCATCATCTTCTGCAACTGTTATCTTCCAGGCATTCGTTGTCCAGGGAATTTTAGATTATGATATTGCAGTTTACCTTGTAATAGGTGCAGCTATTGGTTCTGTTACACCAAATTTATTAGCATCACTCACAGCTAACAGAAATGGTAAGCGCTCAGCTATTTTGAATCTTTTATTCAACTTATTTAGAGCAGCAGTAATTATTGTTATTATTCATATATCTGATTGGCTCGGCCATCCATTGCTTGGTTGGATACAGACATTGTCAGCTGACCCAGGACGTCAGATAGCTAATACACATACAATCTTTGCTATATTAGCAGTTGTTGTATTGTTCCCAGTTACAGACTATATTATCAAGCTTACATATACATTTATTCCAGAGCTTCCAGAGGAAACTCGTGCAGCAGAGGACAGACAGCTTGTGTTTATGACTCAGGTCAATAATGTGCCACCAAATATGGCTATCCATCAGGCACAATTAGAGGCAGCTAGAATGGGTGCCATAGCTGCAGAAAACTTTGAAAAGGCAATTGATTGTTTCTTCGATTATTCTGCAGAAAAGGTAGAGGATGTAGAAGAGCGCGAGGAGACTGTAAATATTCTTAATCATGCGATTCAAGATGCTATGGTTAAGCTTCAGGCACTTGATCTTACACCAGAGAATTTGCGTCGAATATCAGCTATCACAATTGCGGTTACTGATATTGAACGAATTTCTGACCATGCTGAAAATATCATCGAGTATGCAACGCGTATGAAGAATAAAAAGACAAAGCTTTCTAAGAAGGCCAGCAAAGAATTAAAAGACATGGCAGACAACTCTATGGAAGTTGTTGAGCTAGCCATTGATACATTTGCTTCTGAAAATTATGACAACCTCTCAAAAATCGAAAAGATTGAGTCTAAGGTTGATAAGCAGGAGAAGCAGCTCATCAATCATCATATTGAACGTTTGATGGAAAATAAATGTGAACCTATTGCCGGCGTTATTTTCTCAGACATGGTTACTGACCTTGAGCGATGCGCAGACCACGCTATTAATATCGCATATGCGTTAAAAGAACATTAAGGCTTATAAATAAATAATGATAAAAAGAAATGGTGAGCAATTATAATTGCTCACCATTTAACATAAATATCTCATCTGGTTCGATTGGAACACAGACACATTTTTTGCCATCTACAAATGCTGTAGTTACATCAGCGGCCTTTGTTTCGGAAACCTTAACAACAATGTCTGCTTCCTTTCCATCTTCTGTAATACCACTAACTTCTTTTAGCTGTTTTGTTAAATCAACAACGCGTTCCTTAAGAACATTTTTCTCTAGACGGATTTCATTATTCTTTAATGCTTTTTCATCAAGAATTTCTTCTGCAAGAGGAAGCTGCTCCTCAAAATAGTTTTCAAAATTAGCCTGTATTTTTTCGACCTTCATATCTGAAAGACCTGAATCAGTAAGGATATTTGCAACATCCTGTGGCTCTAAGACAATTGGCTCATCGTCGCCAAGACGCTCAGCTTCAACAGTAATAAAATCTGAAAGATTCTGTTGTATATCAAGCTTTGTCTCTAGAGTCTCATCTGTCTCCTCACCAAGAGCTTGGTCTAACATATTGTTGAAAGCGTTCTTTTTTTGAGTTGAAGTTTTCTTTGTGCCACAACCGATGCAGTTTTCCCAGAATTCTACATGAGGCTCTTTTGTATTTTTAGTATATGCAAGACATGCGTGTAAATCAGTAGTACGCTCTGTGAAGCAAGGGAATGTAAAAGCTGTATCAACAGGTCCAACAACCCAGTCACGAACACGGGCACCGATACGATTTTCATCCTCACGATAACCAAGGCCTGGCTTTGAAAGCTGAACAGGACAGATTGCACATATAATGTAATCGTAAACTTCTTCAGACTCATCAAGCTTTAAATCATCAGTTGTCTTAACTGGAATATCATAAGTATCGTGATATAAAAGAATCAAGAAATTTCCAACGAAATCATAAGACTCAATGATGCGATTATAGTATTCAATCAAAAGCTTTTCATCCTGAAGACGTGATTCACGAAGTCGCATAAGCAAATCATGGCCACTGCCTTCAATTTCAGATTCAGGATTAAATGGAAGCTCTAAAAGATTGTTTCCAATAGTACCTGACATAGCTTTGTTGGCAATCTCTAAATATTTATGGAATTCTTCATCCTCAAGATTTAAGAATGTCTCTTTGAATGTAAGAACCATTTCCTTGTTAGCATCGACATAACAACCAACCATTTTATCAAAGTTGCAGGAATCTTTTTTGAACCTGCGCTTTATTTCATTCACTTCTTTTTTATTCATAAAACTCACTCCATTTCTTTTAGTGCGACTTCTATTATAAGGATGGTTAAAATCGAAGGCAAGATTTTTTGATAAGATGTGTCTACTATTCACAGTCCCACCCAAAAGTTTTATTGCCCGCCCGCTTGGCCCCCTAGGTGCTGCCGCGG
>JAILAV010000175.1 GCA_024681435.1 Pseudobutyrivibrio sp.
CTGTCCGCACATGCTAACAAGCGGGAATAATATTCCGTTTACAACCTTGAAATTCTCTCGCCCGAATACTGAGATTTCAAATGCTGGCATGAATATCTGATATAAAGTAATTGATAATCCAAACATTGGAACTGATAAATATACAAGTGAAGTTATGTTAGTAAAATTAAGGATAAGTGCAGCCATAAACCATAAGGCTAGAACCACATATCCCTTCTTTGTTCCAAGTCTGTTTTCAATATTTCCGGCAATCATGCTTCCGAATATTCCAGCCACAGCGCAGATAGACATCATAAATGCTGCCTTTGCCTCTGTGTATCCATTACTTGTGTATCTCACAAGCCACTGAGCCATAAGTCCTGTCTGTGACATACTGCAGATTCCACATATTGCAGTTACCATCCAAAAAGCTTTTGTTTTCAAAAGCTTTGAAACTGTGGTGGTACTATTTAGTTCTTCTGCATTTAATTTATTTTCAACTGGTAAATTGTCAGGTGTTTCTCCTACTTCTTCAGGTGTATTATGAACAAGCAGTCCACAAATTACCGCAACCAAAATACACACTCCACAAAGAGTATATATGCCTCCTTTTATTCCGGCTTTGGCAATAATAGCATTCAATACTGAAACCATGATAATTGTAGCTGCAGGTGGGCCAATGGAAATGATCCCCATTGCAAGGCCTTTTTTCGTTGGAAACCAGTTTGCAACAACTGAATTTGCTCCAAAGAAAGAAATAGACTGACCACAACAAATTGTTCCAAATAAACCTATTACAAAAATTAGGAGAGAGCTGGAAGTCCCATATATAAAAACGAAAATGGACGATGCAACAAGACCAAAGATGATGGCAAATTTGCCACCCATCTTTTCACAAAGTTTTCCTAATATAAGACTTCCGGCAACACTGCTGCAACCAGCAACAGTCGCTAGTGTAAGCACAAGGCTGTAATCCCAGCCATTTGCTTCTGCTAACTTTGGTAATATTACATTTTCTGCGTCTGATGTAACTGCATTGGCCAGTAAGAACAATACAAAACATATCACTATTACAAGCCAATGCTTTTTGCTAAAACTATATTTCTTCATTTAAATTATTTTGTCCAAACATAAGGTAATTTCTCGCCTGCTAAATACGCATTTACGTTTTCAGCCATCTTGCGTCCTGACCATCCGTCAACGTCTGTTGTAAGACCAGCAAAGTGAGGTGAGCAAAGCACGTTCTTCATCTTAAGAAGTGGGTGGTTTGCTGGTACTGGCTCCTGCCAATAAACATCTACTGCTGCACCTGCAATTGTCTTATTCTCAAGAGCCTCAACGAAATCCTTCTGATCGATAACTGCTGCACGAGCTGTATTGATAACGAATGCTGTTGGCTTCATCTTTGAGAACCAATCCTTATTTACGATACCTCTTGTAGATGGAACTACAGGAAGGTGAATGCTAAGGATATCGCACTGTGAAAGCATCTCATCAAGTGAGCAAGCCTTTGCTCCTGTTGACTCAATGATTGAAGCATCAAGATATGGGTCATAAGCTAAGATTTCCATACCAAATGCCTTTGCGCGGCTTGCAACTTCACGACCGATTGCGCCATAACCTGCAAGACCAAGCTTCTTTCCATAAAGTTCAAAACCGATACCGTAATCTGTGTATGGGTGATTCTCATCAAGTGGTCCCCAGATAACATTCTTTACATCTGGAACATCATAGATGTCATCTACTGGTGCACCAAGGTGCTCGCCCATAAGAAGACCTGCAACAGCTCTTGACATGAAACGAGTTGATGCAATCATCATACCTATGCAGTACTCAGCTACTGCTACTGCATTTCTACCTGGTGTATATGTAAGCTGGATTCCAGCTGCCTTAAGTGCTTCATTATCAACTGTTACTGGTGTGCCCTTTGCAACACCGATGAACTTCATACCGGACTCAATCCATGCGTTGATTGTGTCAGTGCCAGCAACTTCATCGCCTAAAACAACGATTTCAGCGCCCATGCACTCTTCGCGAGTCATTTCCTCTGTTACGTTACCTTTGCCATGCTTTAATTCGCCGCAAATAGTAACTTCACACTCCTTTTTAATTTTCTCAAGCTCTTCCTCTGGAAGAGATGTACATAATGCTAATTTTCTCATAAAACCCTCCTATACTGCCTGATCAGCTGCGATAAGATCCTGCATAGCCTTTTCAGCTTCCTTAGACATTGGCTCGTATGTGCCAAGAGTCTTTGCGATAACTGTTGTCTGTGCCATTTCCTCTGTGTAGATTGTCGCGTGCATTGCCTGCTTCATGCTCTTTCCGCAAGAGAACATACCGTGATTCTTGATGAGGCAAACAAGTCCTTTGTCGCCAAGTGTGTTCTTAACCTTATCAGCAACCTCGTCTGAACCTGGCATTGTGAAGCTTACGATACCAACTGGTGTAAACTCACACTGTGGTGGTGTAATTGGACGAAGCTCTGGATTCTCACCCATAGCGCAGATTGTTGCATACATGCTGTGTGTATGTACTGTTGCATTAACCTCTGGACGATTTCTGAGAACTGCTGTATGCATTGGAAGCTCAGATGATGGCTTGAAGTTACCTTCAATCCACTGGTTCTTTCCATCCTCATGCATCTTTACAACTGCAATATCCTCAGCTGTCATTCCTGTATATGAAATACCTGAAGGAGTGATACAACAAACTGTTGGATCTTCAGGAGTTCTCATACAAATATTTCCTGATGTTCCATTAATAAGTCCTTTTTCCACTGCTTCAAGAATTGCTTCTAAAACTGCCTGTCTTGTTTCTGCGTAATCCATTTTAAATACCTTCCTTTTCTTTTGATAA
>JAILAV010000151.1 GCA_024681435.1 Pseudobutyrivibrio sp.
ACATTATTGAGAGGGGCGATAGAGGCTGTAGAAACAATTGCTAAGGAAACAGCGGACCTGGATATCATTTCTATAGTAGGAATGCCATATCAGGTAAAAAACAAGCTGTATAACATAGCTGTAGTGATAAATGGTGGAAAAGTAATAGGTGCCACAGCAAAGAGATTTATTCCTAACTACAGTGAGTTTTATGAGCTGAGACATTTCACACCAGCTACTGATGATTTGATTGAGGAAATCAGTTTTGGTAATGCTGGAAGTGCTGTGCTTTGCAACAATCATATTTTTGCATGCAAAGAGCTTCAAAATCTTAGATTTGGTATAGAAATTTGCGAGGATTTGTGGGTGGCAGATACACCATCGGTAGCATTGGCAAAAGGGGGTGCCACAATCATCTTTAATTTATCTGCCAGTGATGAGGTCATTGGTAAAGCATCTTATAGAAGAAATCTAGTAAAGGCTAAATCAGGAAGCTTGCTTTGCGCATATGCATACGCTGATGCAGGTGTAGGTGAGTCCACACAGGATATGGTTTTTGCAGGTCATAATATCATTGCTGAAAATGGAGCGCTATTAGCTGAATCGCAGCTATTTGAAAATGAAATGACTATTGCAGATGTGGATGTGGACAAGCTAGCCCATGAGCGAAGAAGAATGAATACTTATATCGTAAATGCGGATTCAGAGAGCTTCGAATCAGAATTTTCGTTAAAGGTTGAAAAGACAAATATTGGTTATGTACCAGTAAAGACTCCATTTGTGCCTACGGCTAAAAATGATTTGGAAGAGCGATGTGAAGAAATTCTTACAATGCAGGCAGTTGGTCTTGTTACAAGACTTAAGCATATCGGCAGCAAAAACGTGGTTATCGGTCTGTCAGGAGGCTTAGATTCCACTCTAGCACTTATTGTTACAGTTCATGCCTATGATAGATTGGGCTTGGATAAAAAGGGAATTCACTGCATTACTATGCCTTGCTTTGGTACAACCGATAGGACATATACAAATGCATGTAAGTTAGCAGAGGCTTATGGTGCCACACTTGAGGAAATCAATATAAAGGCCAGCGTAAATCAGCATTTTGAAGATATAGGACAGGACCCAAGCAATCACGATGTCACATACGAAAATGGGCAGGCTAGAGAGCGTACCCAGATTCTTATGGATAAGGCAAATATGCTTGGGGGAATTGTAATTGGAACTGGAGATTTATCAGAGCTTGCCCTTGGCTGGGCAACCTATAATGGTGACCATATGTCTATGTACGCTGTGAATTCATCTATTCCAAAGACGCTTGTTAGATGGCTCGTGGATTATGAGGCGAACAGAACAACAGGTATACTCAGTGACACCTTAAAGGACATTTTAGACACACCAGTAAGCCCAGAGCTTTTGCCACCAGAAAAGGACGGCACAATTTCTCAAAAGACAGAGGATTTAGTAGGGCCATATGAGCTTCATGACTATTTCTTATATTACATGCTAAGATTTGGATTTTCTCCAAAGAAGATTTATCGCTTAGCTGAAAAATCATTTGATGGCATATATGATTCGGCGACGATTTTAAAGTGGCTTAGGAAATTTTACTGGAGATTCTTTTCACAGCAATTTAAGCGCAGCTGCATGCCAGACGGCCCAAAGGTAGGTACTGTTACATTGTCTCCACGAGGAGATTTTAGAATGCCTAGTGACGCAGCTGTATCACTATGGATTAAAGAAATAGACGAGATTTAATTGGCATAAAAAAGGGAGGTAGGTGACTATATGAAGAAACTTGAGACTAACGATTGGATTATCTTAAACAACATAATTTATAAGATTTACACTACCGTAAATTTCAATGAAATGCGCGAGAGTCTGTTAGAAGAATTAAAGATGATAATTGATTTTGATAGCGCCGATTTTTATATGGCCTCCCCAGAAGAAGGAAAGCTTTTATGCAATCCTGTAACCTATAACTGTGATGTGGATTTATCTGAGGAATACGAAGATATTGATTACAGTAGAGGTATTGTGGCTAGCGGAAAGACTTTGATTTATCGAGAAACTGATATTATTTCCGATGAAGCTAGAATAGAAACTGATTATTATAAAAACGTTTATAAACCAAACAACTGGCATTATGCCCTGCAGATGGTAATTGCAAGACATAAAAAGTTTCTTGGTGCTGTCACCTTTTATAGAACCATCGGAAAAGAGAATTTTCATTATGATGATATTTTCGTTTTGGATATGCTAAAGGAACATATGGCATACAGGTTGGAGCAGTACACAAAAAATAATGATACTGGTTTGAGTAAGCACACTGTTTCAGAGGCTGTTAAAGAGTATGAATTGACAAAACGAGAGGGAGAAATCCTTAAACTTCTTATGGAAGGAAAGGACAATTCTGTAATATGCGATGAGATTCTTATTACCGCAAATACGTTGAAAAAACACATCTTAAATATCTACAGAAAGCTTGGTATCAATAGCAGAGTTCAGTTATTTAAGCTGATAAAAGAATATGAATAGAACTTAAGAATGAGAAATACTACTTTTGGGTAATAAAAATGGTAAAAAATGTTAATTGAAGTAGTGTTACTTTTGGATTATATTCTAACAAACAAATAAATGATTGAACCAAGCAAAGGGGCTTATCCATTCGGGTAAGCCCCTTTGTGATTTTTAAGGAGGGAAAATACATGAAAGAATTAGAGATAGTAATTAGACCGGAAAAGCTTGAAGAAATTAAGCAAATTTTGGATGAAGTAAATTGTGGTGGTATGACTCTTTCAACAGTAATGGGTTGTGGCACACAAAAGGGAATTACAACAGAAGAGGGAGCTGTAAATGAATTCAAAGGATTCAAAACGACAATCAATCTTTTGCCAAAGGTAAAAGTTGAGGTTGTAGTTGAAGATACTGAAATGGAAAAGATTATTGAAAAGGTTAGAGAAACCTGCGCGACAGAACATGTGGGAGATGGAAAAATTTTTATTAAAGATGTAGTAGATGTGGTTAGAATTCGTACTGGCGAACGTGGATTGAAAGCATTATAAAGACCGAGGTGTTCTTATGGGAAAAATTGTTGAGATAGAAGGGGTCAATAAAATATATGGTTCCAATCCAGTTGTAAGAAACTTGAATCTAACAGTGGATGAGGGAGAGTTTCTAACATTACTTGGTTCATCTGGATGTGGAAAAACCACAACCCTTAGAATGATTGCTGGTTTTGAGGAACCAACTACAGGAACTATCACTGTAGAGGGAGAAAAAGTAGAAGATAAAGAACCATTTGAGAGAAACGTAAATACGGTATTTCAATCATATGCATTGTTTCCTCATATGACAATATTTGACAACATTGCTTATGGATTAAAGATGAAGAAAGTGCCAAAGGCTGAAATTAAGGAACGAGTTTTAGAAATGATGGAGCTTGTACAGCTAAATGGCTTTGAAAAAAGATATCCGTCTCAATTATCAGGTGGACAGAAGCAAAGGGTTGCCATTGCTAGAGCATTGATTAACAGACCAAAGGTATTACTTTTAGATGAGCCACTTGGAGCTCTTGATTTAAAGCTGAGAAAGCAAATGCAGCTTGAGCTAAAGAGATTGCAGAAAAAGCTTAATATCACATTTATCTATGTAACTCATGATCAGGAAGAAGCACTTACCATGAGTGATAGGATTGCTGTTATGCATGATGGTGTCATTGATCAGCTTGCAACACCAACAGAAATATATGAGCATCCAACTACAAAGTTTGTTGCCACATTTATCGGTGAAACAAATATTTATGATGGCTGTATCACAAGCATAAAGG
>JAILAV010000214.1 GCA_024681435.1 Pseudobutyrivibrio sp.
TGGCAAAGTTATTAAGCATATTAACTCTAGAGTAATGCTCAACGAAACCTGCACTTATGATACCAGTTGGAATAGCAACTGCGCCGACTCCAAAAAATGCAGTTGCAATGGCCATTATTCGTCCAGTGACAGTGACGGGATAAATATCTCCATATCCAACTGTAAGAAGGGTGGAAACAGACCACCATATTCCTGAAAATGCATTTCTGAAAACAGTTGGTTGAGCCTCATGTTCTGCATAATAAATTCCTATTGAACTAGAAAGCATAAGGATAAGTACGATGATAACGGATGAAAGAATTTGATTTTTCTTTTCATGTAAAACAGAAAAGATTATGGCAAATGAATCATATTGGCCGTTAATTCTAAATAGGTGAAAGATTCTAATGATTCTAAGAATTCTAAAAGCAACAAAGCCAGATAAGAAGAAAAATGGAAGTATAGTAAGTAAATCAACAACACCATCAAAAGAGCATAAGAATTTAACAATGGCTTTTGATTTTGATAGATGTGGATATAACAAATCAGAGGTCCAGATTCTAAGACCATATTCAATACAAAAAATAACAATTGTAATAAGGGCGATAGCATCAAGAATAGGAAAGTAGGACGACAAATCACTATAAGTCTCAAGCACCATTACAAGAATATTTATAGTGATTACAAGAGTGATAAAAATGTCAAAAAGACGACTTGGAATGTCGTCTTTGTTGCCAATTTGAATTATGTTAAAAATTCTTACTTTATTCAAAATATTATCCCCCCAATAGTTGAATTACTTCAACTTCAATCCATAGTAGCTAGCAATACCTGCGGCATCGGCTGCACCTAACTGAGCATACTGTTCAGGAGTGCTTAAATGGTTAAGTCTGTCTGAATCATTTGTGCAGAAACCATGCTCTACTATAACAGCTGTAAAGCCTGCAGACTTTGACTGATTAATAAGAGCATAATAATCCTTTGCTGAACCGTCTGGATATGTACCTGATGTAGAATCTTTTGTAACAATACCTGTACCGTTAGGGCATTGTTTCCAGTTGTTGATGTTCATGCCGGTAGCAACAAGCTGTGTAAGGATAGACTGACCAAGAGCAGAACCTTCAGCGCAGATTGCAGGCTTGTAGTTTGGATTTGGAACAATTACCTTTGAACCATTTTGAGTAGTATCTAAATCAGGATCATAATCATTGTGAAGGCTTACTAAAACATTAGCCTTAACTGATTTAGCAAAATTAACACGTCCTGCAAGACAAGTAGATGCTGAACCAGGCTGAGCACCATATTGGCAATCAAGACCAGTACGAGTCATGTAAACAGTAACACCATCATATTTCTCTAATTCTTGTTTACAATAATATGCAATATAAAGATTAGCTAAACCTTCTTCAAAATTCTGATAGTGACATCCTAAATGAGTGGTATCATGACCAGGATCTAACACAACAACGATATTTTTCTTTGGGTTAGATTTTGATTTAGCTTCTGAATAGAAAGCATCTGTAGTAAAAAGAAGTGTAATAAGGGCAAGGCTAAGAACAAGGCTTGCACTTTTTTTAATAAAAGATTTCATATAAATAAAATATCCTCCGCATATGATAACTAATTTTATCATCTTGTTAGTTTATTATCAATTTCTTGTTGACAGTGCAAAAGCTAAGTTGTAGTATAAATGCAACTTAATAAGAGATAGAGGTTGCGAAAGACAACAGTAATCATGTTGATGGGACAGGCCCATATGATACTTGATGAAAGGGGACTTCGCCGAAGGAGAGCAACACCTGCAGTTGTTTGTCCTGGGCATACGGTAAATAGCCGTGTGACTGTCATTTATTTTAGATAAATGGGGAGCTATCATAGATATTGAATTTCTAGGCTGACCATTTTGGTTGGCCTTTTTTATTTTAAGGAGGATGAAATGAGTATTTTTACTGGCGCAGCTGTTGCAATTGTTACACCATTCAATGCAGATGGTTCTGTAAATTATGAAAAGCTTGATGAGTTGATTGAATATCAAATCAAAAACAGCACTGATGCAATCGTTATCTGTGGTACAACTGGCGAAGCATCTACATTGTCTCACGAAGAGCATATTGATGTTATCAAGCGTTGTATTAAGACTGTAAATAAAAGAGTACCTGTTATTGCCGGAACTGGTTCAAACAGCACTGAGACAGCAATTTATTTGTCACAGGAAGCCCAGAAGGCTGGCGCTGACGCAGTGCTTCTTGTAACACCTTATTACAATAAGGCAACTCAAGGTGGTTTATATGTTCACTTTAAGGACACTGCAGATGCAATTAACATTCCATGTATTCTTTACAATGTACCTAGCCGTACAGGCTGCAATATCTTACCAGAGACAGCTGTAAAGCTTGCAAAGGACGTCAAAAATATTGTTGCAATAAAAGAGGCATCTGGAAACATCAGTCAGATTGCAAAGCTTTTCCAGCTCGCTGATGGATGCATTGACGTTTACTCAGGAAACGATGATCAGATTGTTCCTATTATGTCACTTGGTGGCTTAGGAGTTATATCTGTTCTTTCAAATGTGGCACCTAAGCAGACACACGATTTGTGCCAGGCTTGCCTTGATGGTGATTACAAGAAGGCTGCACAGATGCAGTTTGATGCACTGCCAGTTATAGATAGTCTATTTTGTGAGGTTAACCCAATTCCAGTTAAGAAGGCTCTTAACATCCAGGGATTTGAGGTTGGTCCACTTAGAAAACCTCTTACAGAAATGGAAGAGGCACATGCAAATACATTAAAGGAGAATATGAAGGCTTATGGAATTTACTAATACAATTTGGTCACTATTGCCACCATTAATCGCTATTTTATTAGCTCTTATTACAAAGGAAGTTTACTCATCACTTTTCATCGGAATCTGTGCAGGTGGATTGCTTTATGCCAGCTTCAATATCACAGCAGCTATGGAGCACATTTTTGTTGATGGAATGATTGGTCAGCTTTCAGATAGTTGGAACGTAGGTATCCTTACATTCCTTGTTATTTTAGGAAGCATGGTAATGCTTATGAACAGAGCCGGCGGTTCTGCTGCTTTTGGTAAGTGGGCAGTTACTCATGTTAAGACAAAAGCAGGTGCACAGGTAGCAACAATCGTTCTTGGAATGCTTATTTTCATCGATGATTATTTCAACTGCTTAACAGTTGGTTCTGTTATGAGACCTCTTACAGATAAGCATGGAATCTCAAGAGAAAAGCTTGCATACTTAATTGATGCAACAGCAGCTCCAGTATGTATCATTGCTCCAATTTCTTCATGGGCAGCAGCAGTTACAGGATTCGTAGATGGAGCCAACGGCCTTAGCTTATTTATAAGAGCAATCCCTTATAACTTCTACGCATTACTTACACTTGTAATGATGTTTGCAATCACATTCATGAACTTTGATTATGGTTCGATGAATTTAGCTGAGCTTAATCACATGGCTCAGATTACACAGAAAAAGAAGAAGGATGCAGCAAGCTTAACAGGTGCTGAGGATCAGCCTCATCCTCCTATTTCACAAAATGGTAAGGTTATTCACTTGGTTCTTCCAATTGCATCACTTATTGTATGCTGTGTCATCGGAATGATTTATACTGGTGGATTCTTCTCAGGCGAAAGCTTTGTAGATGCATTCTCAAATTCAGATGCTTCTGTAGGTCTTGTTTATGGTTCAGTTGTTGCATTGATTATCACAATTTTATTCTTCCTTGCAACAAAGGTTCTTAGCTTTAGCGAATGTATGAATGCAATTCCTGAAGGATTTAAGAGTATGGTTCCAGCAATCTTGGTACTTACATTTGCATGGACACTTAAGTCAATGACAGATTCTCTTGGAGCAGCAGAATATGTAGCTGGTATTGTTGCAAATGTTGCAGACAATAGAGCACTTATGGGATTACTTCCAGCACTCGTATTTGTTGTAGGTATTTTCCTTGCATTTGCCACAGGTACATCATGGGGAACATTTGGTATCCTCATTCCTATAGTAGTTAATGTATTCGGTGGTGACCTTAACAACGAATTAATGATTATTGCAATTTCAGCTTGTATGGCCGGTGCAGTTTGCGGTGACCACTGCTCACCAATTTCTGATACAACAATCATGGCTTCTGCTGGTGCAGAGTGTGATCATATCAGACACGTTAGTACACAGTTGCCATATGCAATTACTGTTGCAGCAGTTTCACTTGCATCGTATATTGTTTCAGGTTTCGTAAGAAACTGGTTTATCAGTCTTGTTGTAGGAATCATTCTTATGGTAGGAACACTATTTGTAATTAAGAATATTTCTGCAAAGAAAGTTAATTCATAATGTAGTATAATCTCCTTAGTTATCTAAGGAGATTTTTTATGTTAACCCCCATGAATAAATTCGAAATAACAGGAACAGGTTTAAAAATAATAGCGGTAATTACAATGCTCATTGACCACATTGGGGCAAGCATCATTAGACATATGCTGATTACAGGAAGCGCCACTGCAGATTTGTATTCAATGACAAGAGCAATTGGTCGTATGGCATTTCCTATTTATTGTTATCTTTTAGTGGAAGGATTTATTCATACCAAAAATATAAAAAAATACGCATTAAGACTATTTCTCGTAGCAGTTATTTCTGAGGTCGCTTTTGATTATGCTATTCATGATAGCTATTTATATCTGGAGCATAATAATGTTTTGTGGACATTATTGATTGGACTAGGGGTGTTATATTGCTATTCTTTAGTTGAAAAGACAGGTTTTGGCCTGGAATATCAATATATTTTAAGAATCATAATAATGTTTGCTGGAATGTTAATAGCATATTTATTAAAGGTAGATTACAAGTATTCGGGAATATGTTGCATTTCAGTTATGTATTATCTGTACAGCAATGATAGGTTCAAGCGACTATTCTCAGTGAGCTTTGGTATCCTTATATTGACACTCATGTCAAGCAAGTTGGAATTATATGCTTATTATATTTTGATTCCAATGTATTTTTATAAGGGAAAAAGAGGAGCAGATGGAAAAGTAATACGAGCATTTTTCTACTTATTCTATCCCATACACCTACTCATTTTGGGGATTGTGACTTACCTATTATTCTGATATAATACTGAAAGTTTAAGTAAAATTATATTTTTAGGAGGATATGTATGAACAGTCATGCGCCAATTAAGGATGCCTCGCAGCTTGGCATACCAAAAATGTTGATTCTAGGTCTTCAGCATTTATTCGCAATGTTTGGAGCCAC
>JAILAV010000218.1 GCA_024681435.1 Pseudobutyrivibrio sp.
GAGATTCAATGTCAGAGGCTGTTGCCCGAGCATTTTATTTTGATAAGATGGTATGCTGCGCTTGCACATACGACGGTGGACTTTTCCCACCAATGCAGGATTTCTTACATCATCTTGCAGCAAAGGCTTACCAAAATCGTAAAGTTGCCTTCATAGAAAACGGTACATGGGCTCCACAGGCTGCAAAGTGTATGCAGGCCATCCTTGAGCCACTGAAAAACATCGAATTCGTTGAGCCAGTAGTATCAATAAAGTCTACGTTAAACCAGGATAGCGAAACCAAGCTTGAAGAATTAGTTAACGTACTAAAGTAATTATTTTACTAATAAACTATAAATAGCTTCTTACAATCAAAATAAATTATTGACAGTAGCTATCAAGCTCTAGGTGTTGCTCAAGGAGCCATCACTATGAGTGAATCAAGCATTTTAAATAATTAGGTGAGCTTTGTAGCTAAAAAGCTCTAATAGTTCTCAAGCGAATCGTATTAGATGAGCGGAGAACTATAAGGCTTGTTAGCGTAACAAAGCGGAATGGAGGTAAAAATATGGCAGTTAAGGTGAATCATCGCAAGGTTGCGATAATTGGTGCAGGTTTTGTAGGTTCTGCAACTGCATTCGCATTGTCTCAGAGTAGTTTGTTTTCTGAGATGGTGTTGATTGATGCCGATTTTGAAAAGGCAGAAGGCGAGGCTATGGATATTTCCCATGGTACTCCATTTACTAAGCCAATAAAGATATATGCTGGAAATTATGATGACATTGCTGATGCAGCGATTTGTGTTGTAACAGCAGGTGCAGGTCAAAAGCCTGGTGAGACCAGACTTGATTTGGTTCACAAAAACGTAGGAATTTTTAAGTCTATTATTCCTGAAATTGCAAAAAGAGATTTTGGAGGAATTCTTCTTATTGTAGCTAATCCTGTGGATGTACTTACACTTGCAGCATTAAAGCTGTCAGGACTTCCTGAAAATAGAGTTATTGGTTCTGGTACTGTTCTTGATTCAGCTCGTCTCAAGACTGAGCTTGGTGAACATCTTGGAATTGATAGCCGTTCTGTTCATGCATTTATTATTGGAGAACATGGTGATAGCGAGATTGCAGCTTTCTCAAGTGCCAATGTTTCAGGTATTCCTGTAAATGATTTCTGCGAGATGCGAGGTCATTTTAATCATGAGGAATCTGAGAAAGCTATTGCAGAAAGAGTTAAAAATGCTGCATATGAAATCATCAAGAGAAAACATGCTACATATTATGGTGTAGCCGTTGCAGTAAAACGTATTTGCGAAGTTATTTGTCGCGATGAAAAGTCAATTCTTCCTGTATCAAGTATGATGCATGGTGAATATGGAATTGAAGGTGTTTGCCTTTCAATGCCAGCGGTTGTAGGAATCGATGGATTGGAGACAAAGGTACCAATTTCCTTGGATGAAGATGAAATAAAAGCACTTCAGGAATCAGCCAGAACACTTAAAGAAGTGGTGGATGGATTAGATTTATAGTCAATTAGTGGAAAGGAAATGATTTTTTTATAAAAAAACTGTGAAAAGCCCCATTCTTTGGGGCTTTTATTTTATAATATGACCCACAAGGATAATTGTGAGAACAATCTTTGGAGGTCAAAGCATGAACAAAAAAATGACAATAGCAGGAGCGTTAAAAGGTTTTTCTGGCTTTACAATTCGCTTGTTTCTAGTTATTACAATTGCGATAGCTGCATTCCTTGCAGTTATATTTGTAAACATTTATAGCTTTTATAATGTGCAATTTGTGACAGAAACATATCAGATGGAAATCCGTAAGGATGTGCAGACTATAAACAAGAGATTATTGTTTGCGTTAGCATCAAATGACGCGGATGTTACAGCTTCTCAGAAAGAAGACTTGGAAGGAAGATTCCCAAAGATTGAAGGATATTTTTCAACCATATCTAAGAACTTAAATAACGCTGAGCTTGGTGGTAGACTTAATACTAATTGGAAAGCATTCGAGACAGCTTCTTTTGAAATGCTTGCATTAGTTGAAGGCGGCGATATAGATGGCGCTTTAGAGTATTATAATTCGACATTAAACGATGTATCTGAAACATTAGCAGATTCTTTAGATGAGACAGGTTCTTTAGCAGAAGAAGCTGCTACTAATAAGTACAGAACAATCCTTATTATCATTGTTGCAGCACTTGTAGCATTGGTTGCAGGTCTTGTTGCAATAATTGTTATCAACAGAAAGAAGAGTGCTGAATTAGTATCAACAATCGAAAAAGATTTGGCTGTTCTCATTGATGCTACAGCAGAAATTGCTAAGGGAAATGTTCACGTTGAAATTGATTACGACGCAGATAATGAGATCGGTCGAGTTGTAGATCAGCTTAAGACAGCTGTAGATTCGTTGATTTTCTACATCGACGAAATCCAAGACAAGATGTCTACAATGGCTCATGGCAATTTCAATATTAATTTTGATAAGGATTTCAGTGGTGATTTCAGAGCTATTCAGAATGCAATCGAGAGCTTCTCACGGCAGATATCTGATTCTATGACAGAGATTATGGAAGTATCAGACATGGTTTCTGATGGTGCTAATCAGATAGCAGGTGCAGGACAGAATCTAGCTGACACAGTTACATCACAGGCAAATATCGTGGATGATTTGTCTATAACAGTTAATCATATTACAGATCAAATCTCTAGCAACTCTTCAGATGCTACAACCATTTCTAAAGAGGTTGAGGTTGTTGCTGAAAATATTGTTGAGGGTAATAAGAAGATGCAGGATGTTGTTAATGCAATGGATGCTATTTCAACATCTTCACAGGAGATTTCAAAGATTATCGATACTATCAATGCCATTGCTGATGAGACAAATCTTCTTTCATTAAATGCTTCTATTGAAGCTGCCCGCGCTGGTGAAGCTGGTAAAGGTTTCGCAGTTGTTGCATCAGAGGTATCTAAGCTTGCAGGTCAGACTGTTGAAGCAGCTCAGGATACAGCAGAACTCATTAATGCATCACTTCGTAACGTCGAGCAGGGTATTAATATTGCCAATGAAACAGCTAAGAAGCTTGATAGCATGGTTGGCCAGGTTCAGGGTATTGCTGATAAGGTTAAGATAATTGCTGAGGCGTCAAATTCTCAGGCAGTATCTGTAAAAGAAATGTCAGCTAATATTGGTGAGATATCTTCTGTTGGACAGAACAATGCAGCAACATCAGAAGAATCATTGGCTCTCAGCTACGAGATGAACGAGCATGCAAATTCATTGAAGGGCTTAGTTGAGAAGTTCGAATTAAAGAGATAAATACATAGAAAAAACAATCCTTGAGAAAGCTCAGTAAAATGGGCTTTCTCTTTTTTATTGATAAAAAATATCTAAAAAGTTTTATGTAAAATATTGACATTAATCTTAATTTATATATTATAGTGGCTAGTTAGTTAATAATTTTTAACTAATAATCATTAAGTAAATTTGAGAACAAAGAGGAGAAACAATTATGTTTGAAGTAGTTAAAGAAGTAATCATCGACACACTTAGCTGTGCAGCAGAAAAGGTAACAATGGAGGCAAATCTTTTTGATGATTTAGGAGCAGATTCACTTGACGCCGTAGAGCTTTCACTTGCAGTAGAGGAAAAGACAGGTATCACAATTGATGAAGATGCAATGGCAGAGATGAAGACTGTTGCAGATATCGTAAATTATCTTGAGGAACATAAATAATCATGGAAATTAAAGAGATACAGGAATTGCTTAAGGCTTTCGATGAAAGTGGCAGTTCTTATCTATCATTGGAGCAGGATGGAGTTGCCATCAAGCTTAAGAAACCAAGTGAGACAATTTCAGTAGTAAGCCAGCCAGTAGTCAGTGCGCCACAGGCTGTAACTAACCTTGAGCCAACATCTATTGCAGAGGCACCAGAAGAGGTAAAGATTGAAGGAGACCAGGTGTTGGCACCATTAGTTGGAGTCTTTTATGCAGCACCATCACCTGAGGCAAGCGCTTACGTTCAGGTTGGAGATAAGGTAAAAGAAGGTCAAATCCTCTGCCTCATCGAAGCTATGAAGATGATGAGTGAAATAACTGCTCCAAGAGATGGAGTTATAAAGAAAATATACGTTAAAAACCAGGATGTAGTAGGTTTTGAGGACCCACTGTTTCTCATAGGAGATTAGTCATGTTTAAAAGAATTTTGATTGCTAATCGCGGCGAGATTGCAGTGAGAATTGAAAGAGCTTGTATGGAGATGAATATTGAGTGCGTGGCTGTTTATTCAACTGCGGATAAGGATTCACTTCATGTAAAGCTTGCAACAAAAAGTATATGTATAGGCCCAGCCAGAGCTGCCGACAGTTATCTAAATATGGATGCAATTATAACAGCGGCTCAGATTACAGGCTGTGATGCACTTCATCCAGGTTTTGGATTCTTATCTGAAAATTCTGATTTTGTTAGAAAGTGCAATGAAGCAGGAATTGTTTTCATTGGCCCTACAGCAGATGCAATGGACGCCCTTGGAAATAAAGCCTCAGCAAGAAAAATGATGATGAAGGCTGGTGTGCCAGTTGTGCCAGGTTCAGATGGTCCAGTAAAGGATTATAAAGAGCTTGAAAAAATAGCTAAAAAGATTGGCTACCCTGTGTTAATTAAAGCAAGTGCTGGTGGCGGTGGTCGAGGAATGCGACGTGTATATCATCCGGAGGATTTGAAGAAGCTATATGAGGAAGCTAAGGCAGAGACAATAGCTTGTTTCAATGATGATGAGATGTATGTGGAAAAGCTGGTTTTAAATCCACGTCACATCGAGTTTCAGATTCTTGCAGATGAGCATGGCAATGTAATTCATCTAGGTGAGAGAGATTGCTCTATTCAGCGTAAGAATCAAAAGCTGATAGAGGAAAGCCCATGCATGTTTATAAAGGATGATCTTAGAAAGGCCATGGGTAAGGCTGCTGTTGCAGCAGCAAAGGCTGCAAATTATACCAATGCAGGTACGGTAGAGTTCGTATTGGATGAAAAGAATCGGTACTACTTTATTGAAATGAACACACGTATTCAGGTTGAACATGGTGTTACAGAGGCTGTTACAGGCATTGATTTGATTAAACAACAAATTAGAATAGCATTTCATGAACCATTAAAGATTAAGCAAAAGGATATCAAGCTAAACGGATATGCTATGGAATGCAGAATTAATGCAGAAGACCCATCTAAGAACTTTATGGCTAACACCGGAAAAATTACTTTTTTGAATATTCCAGGTGGCCCAGGAGTTCGCGTAGATACTCTTTTGTACAATGGTTATGAAACAAGCCCATTTTACGATTCTATGATGGCAAAGATAATAGTTCACGCTCCTACTAGATTGGAAGTAATCAGAAGAATGAGAAGAGCATTGTTAGAGCTAGTTACAGAAGGAATTGTAACAAATGGCGATTTTGATTATCTGCTTTTACATCATCCTGATTTTGTAAAAGGAAACTACAATGTTAGCTTCATAGAAGAACATCTTGAGGAAATCATTAAATGGGACAAGGTGGCTACCCAGGAGCTTGAGGATAGTAAATGATAAATGTAGTAGATCAAAGAAAAAGCAAATTTAATAGATATAAAGATTTAAGAGAAAATTCAAATGAACTTCTTGAGCCAGCCATTAAGCCAGCCAAGGAATATGGAGTCTGGGACAGAATAGCAGATGTTGCAGATGAGGGAAGCTTCAAAGCATTTGAATTTGATTTTCCAGAAACAAACCCTCTCGAATTTCAAGGCTACGTAGAAAAAAAGCAGGAGCTTCGAGAAGAAGAGAATTGTCATGATGCTATTGTGGCAGGCCAGTGTGAAATAGGCGGTTACAAGACAGTTCTTGCTGTTATGAATAAGAAATTCATGATGGCATCAATGGGAATGGAGCTTGGAGAAATTGTTTGCAAAAGCGCAGAATATGCAATGGAAAATAAGCTTCCATTTATCATTTTCACAGCCAGTGGTGGAGCTAGAATGCAAGAAGGAATTCTCAGTTTGATGCAGATGGCAAAAACCAGTGCTGTTATTCAGAAGTTTAAGGATGAAGGAGGACTGTATATCACAGTTCTTACTCATCCAACAACTGGAGGGGTAAGCGCAAGTTTTGCCACTCTAGGAGATATTACCTTGGCTGAGCCAAAAGCGCTTATTGGTTTTGCAGGGCCAAGAGTTATTGAACAGACTATAGGCGAGAAGCTTCCGGAGGGCTTCCAAAGAGCAGAATTTTTGGAGGAGCATGGATTTGTAGATGCCATAGTTGAAAGAGATGAAATGAAAAAAGTATTAACAAAACTTTTAAAGCTGCATAGCTGATGGAGGAAAACCAATGAAGGCAATAGAAAGAGTATTAAATGCCAGAGATAAGGATAGACCGAAAATCACAGAATATGTAGAAAATTTATTTACAGATTTTTTTGAGCAAAAAGGTGATTTCCTAGGAAAAGAGGATGCAAGTATTTACGGCGGAATCGCTCTTTTTCATGGAAGACCAGTAACTGTCCTTGGACACAGAAAGGGCAGAACTGCTGAAGAAAATATGGCATGTAACTTTGGTATGCCAGGTCCGGAAGGATATAGAAAGGCCATGCGTATCATGAAGCAGGCCGAAAAGTTTAACAGACCAATTATCACTTTTGTTGATACTCCAGGGGCATATCCGGGATTAGAGGCTGAGATGTATGGTCAGGCTCAAGCAATCGCAGGAAATCTTGCTGCTATGAGCACCTTGAAGGTGCCAGTAATTACCATAGTTACCGGAGAAGGTAGCAGTGGTGGCGCCCTTGGAATTGCAGTGGCAAACAAAGTTTACATGCTTGAAAATGCCATTTACTCTGTGCTATCTCCAGAGGGATTTGCATCAATATTATGGCATGACAGCGCAAGACGAGATGAGGCCGCTGAAGTTATGAAATTAACAGCAGAGGATTTGTATGATTTCGGTGTTATAGATGGAATCATTAATGAAGACTCTGATATTTACAGTGCAATTGATAAGCAAATATCGTTTGCATTAAGGGAACTTGATAAGAAATCTGCAGAACAATTGCAGAAGGACAGATACGACAAATTTAGGTACTTTGACGAAGAGTATTTACAGCAATCAGTAGAAAAAAGAATGGAAGTTGTGTAAATGACAGGAATAAAGATTTTGGCTACAGGAGCTTATGTTCCCAAGAAAACAGTTAGTAATGATGATTTAGCAAAGATTGTGGAAACCAGTGACGAGTGGATTAAGCAAAGAACTGGAATGAGCATCAGACACCACGTTAGCGGCGATGAAAATCATACATTGCTTGCAACAATGGCAGCAAAAGAAGCCATTGAAAAATCAAAAATTAACAAAGAAGACATTGATGTGGTGATTGTTTGTACCGTATCAGCGGATAATTATTCGCCTTCATCAGCATGTTTGGTTCAAGGGAATCTTGGACTTAAGAATGACATTATTGCATTAGATATTGGAGCAGGTTGCTCGGGATTTATCTTTGGATTAGAGACAATCAGAGCGTTGATGATGGCTAGAAAATCCAAATACGGATTGATTATAGGTGCAGAAGTTCTATCAAAGAAAATGGATATGACAGACAGAAGCACCTGCGTATTGTTTGGTGATGGAGCTGCAGCAGCAGTTTTAGAGTTGTCTGATGGTCTGTATACATCTGTTATTGGTGTTGATGGGGATGAGGAAATGATTCACATCAAAACTCCAAACGGATATATCCACATGGATGGCCAGGGCACTTATAAATTTGCAGTGGCAACAGTTCCAAAGGTAATAGAGGAGGCTGTTGAAAAAGCAGGCCTTACCTATGATGAAATTGATCATTTTATTCTTCATCAGGCTAACCTTAGAATCATTGAATCTATCGCTAAAAAGGTTAAGCAGCCAATGGAGAAGTTTGTAGTAAATATAGATAAGTATGGTAACACATCGGCAGCCAGCGTCGGTCTTGCATTAAATGAAGCTGCGGCCGCTGGTAAAATCAAATCAGGAGATAAGATTCTTATGTGTGCCTTCGGCGCAGGCCGCACCTGGGGCGCCGTGGTAATAGAGTGGTAAACCAAATTCAATGAGGCTGTAGCAGACAATTCAGAGTGTTACTCTGGAGCCAATCTCGCGACAGAGTAATGCTCAGGATTGTCTGTGTGACAGCCGGATTAGAGGTAGATATGAAGTTAAGTGATTTGACAGGAACAAAATATTCGATTATCCAGGGTGGCATGGCAAATATTGCGACAGGTGAATTTGCCGCAGCGTGTTCAAATGCAGGAGCCCTTGGCTTAGTTGCAAGTGGCGGTATGAATGCTGAGCAGCTTCGTGAGCAAATTAGAATTTGTAAGAGCAAAACAGACAAGCCTTTTGGTGTGAATTTAATGTTGATGAATCCAGATGTGGATAACATCGCAAAGATGCTTGTGGAGGAGAAGGTTCAGTTCATTACAACTGGTGCTGGAAATCCTGGCAAGTATATGAAGGCTTGGAAGGAAATGGGAGCAAAGGTATTTCCTGTTGTTGCTTCAGTTGCCCTTGCCAAAATTATGGTTAGAGCCGGAGCAGATGCGGTTATAGCAGAAGGTGGAGAATCCGGTGGACATGTAGGTGATATGACTACAATGACACTTCTACCTCAGATTGTTGCAGCAGTTGATGTGCCTGTAATTGCAGCAGGTGGTATCGCTTCAGGGAAGCAGGTGGCAGCAGCTTATATCTTAGGTGCTTGTGGAGTGCAGATTGGTACATGCCTTCTTGTATCTGAGGAGTGCCCAATTCACGAGAATTACAAGCAGACTCTTATTAAGGCAAAGGATAATGCCACAACTGTAACAGGACGTTCACAGGGAGCTCCAGTTCGTATTATTAAAAATGAAATGGCTCGCGAATATCTTCGTCTCGAGGCAGAAGGTGCAGACCGTGAAAGATTAGAGCAAATCACACTTGGTGGACTTCGCAGAGCTGTATCAGAGGGAGATATGATTAGAGGTTCTGTAATGTCCGGTCAGGTTTGCGGACAGCTTACAGAAATTCGTCCTGTAGCACAGATTGTATCTGAGCTTGATAAAGATGCAAGACAGGTATTGCAGCAAGCTGCAAACTTAGATTATTAAGAAGGTTTTGGAGGAATGTATGTTAGGGATTGTGTATGCTGGTCAGGGTTCTCAGAGAGTGGGAATGGGCCAAGATTTTTATGAGAAATTTGATAGTTTTAAACAGACTATAGATGGTGCCACAAATGTGGTAAGCAAGGTCACAGATATGGATGTTGCAAAGGTTTCATTTGAGGGCCCAATTGAGAAGCTTTCAGAGACTACCTATACACAGCCAGCAATGGTTGCTTTTGCCATCGGCGTTACAAAGCTTTTAAAGGAAGCTGGCGTTGAGGCGGACTACACTTGTGGTCTTAGCCTTGGTGAGTATTCAGCTTTGTATCAGGCGGGAGCTTTAGATGAGGAATCTATTTTGGAGCTTATTGCCAAAAGAGGAAAATACATGGCAGAGGCTTCAAATGGTTTGGATGTAAAAATGGCAGCAGTACTTGGAATGGATAGAGATACAGTTTTAGAGTGTTGCGATAAGGCTAATGCAGAGTTTAAGGATGAAAAGATTGTTCAGGCAGCAAATTATAACTGCCCGGGACAGATTGTTATTTCCGGCGATGCTGCTGCTGTAGATAGAGCCAGCGCTTATTTAAAGGAGGCTGGCGCTAAGAGAATTTTACCTGTAAAGGTAAGTGGTCCTTTCCATACAAGACTTATGAAGCCGGCTGGAGATAAGCTTGCAAAAGAATTTGAAAACGTTGATTTCAAGAATGATGCCTCAAAGGTTATTTTCAATTGTCTTGGAAGAACCAAAAGCGAAAATGAATCTGTTCCAGAACTTTTGGAAAAGCAGGTGCAGTCATCAGTATATCTTGAGGATTCAATTAAATTTATGGCTGAGGCAGGTGTTGATACATTTATTGAAATTGGCCCAGGCAAATCAATCAGCAAGTTTATAAATAAAACAGTTAGCGATGTGAAGGTTTATTCGATTGATACAGTCGAAGACTTTGAGAATACTTTAAAGGAGTTAAATGCATGAGTGTAGCACTTGTTACAGGCGGTAGCCGTGGAATCGGAAGAGTGATTGCTGAGAATTTGGCGAAGGATGGATTTAACATTGCAATCTGCTATTCAGGAAACGAACAGGCAGCTCAAGAGACAATTGAGTTATGTAAAAAGCATGGAGTTCAGGCAATGTTCATTAAGGCTGATGTAAGCAATTCTGGGGAGGTTACCGAGTTGTTTGCACAGATAAAAGAGTTGCTTGGCCCAGTGGAAGTGCTTGTAAATAATGCAGGAATTACTAAAGATGGTTTGCTTCTAAGAATGACAGAAGAAGACTTTGATAAAGTAATTGATATTAATTTAAAGGGCACATTCCTTTGCACTAAAGTAGCAATAAAGGACATGTTAAAGGCCAAGGTTGGAAGAATTATTAATATCACTTCTATTGTAGGAGTTCAGGGAAACCCTGGCCAGTCAAATTACTGTGCAAGTAAGGCTGGAATTATCGGATTTACAAAATCAGTTGCAAGAGAATATGGCTCAAAAAATATTACCGTAAATGCCATAGCTCCAGGTTTTATTCAAACAGCTATGACAGATGTATTGCCTGAGGATGTTAAGAACGCATATTTAAAGCAGATTCCTCTAGCAAGATTTGGAACCGCAGAGGATGTTGCAAATGTAGTAAGCTTTTTAGCGTCTGAGAAAGCATCATACATCACAGGTCAGGTGATAGAAGTAACTGGAGGAATGTAACATGAAAAGAAGAGTTGTAATAACAGGAATGGGCACGGTTAATCCACTTGCAAATTCCGTTTTAGAAACATGGGATGCTGTAAAGGCAGGAAAATGTGGAATCGGCCCAATTACTCATTTTGATACATCAGAATTAAAGGTAAAGCTTGCAGGTGAGGTTAAAAACTTTGATGCAGCAGAAATTTTAGGACCTAAGGAATCTAAGCGTATGGATGTGTACACTCAGTATGCATGCGCAGCTGCACTTGAGGCTTTTAAGGATTCTGGACTTGATATGGAAAAGGAAGATGCTGATAGAATTGGCTGTATTGTTTCATCTGGAATCGGCGGTCTTTCAACAATCGCCACAGAACATTCAAAGGGAGAGGAAAAGGGATACAGCAGAATTTCACCATATTTCATCCCTATGACAATCAGTAATATGGCTGCAGGTCAGATTGCAATTATGTTTGGACTTAAGGGTATGTGTACATCAGTTGTTACAGCATGTGCCAGCTCAAATAATGCTATCGGTGATTCATTCCACAGAATCAGAGATGGCTATGAAGATGTTATGGTCTGCGGTGGTGCAGAAGGCGTTATTATGCCTCTTGCCATCGGTGGATTCCAGTCTATGAAGGCTCTTTGCACTGGGGAAGATCCAAATAGAGCATCTATTCCATTTGATAAGGAGCGTCATGGCTTTGTTATGGGTGAGGGTGCCGGAATTCTTGTAATCGAGGAATTAGAGCATGCGAAGGCCAGAGGTGCAAAAATCTATGCTGAAGTTTTAGGCTATGGAGCAAACTGCGATGCTTATCACATCACAGCTCCAAACCCGGAAGGTGAAGGCGGAGCAAAATGCATGACTCTTGCAGTGAAGGATGCCGGCCTTGAAATGACAGATGTGGATTACATCAATGCCCACGGAACAAGCACAAGCCTTAATGATGCAGGCGAGACTCTTGCCATTAAAAAGGCATTTGGTGACCATGCATATAAGCTCATGGTAAGCTCAACAAAATCAATGACAGGACATTTGCTTGGTGCAGCAGGAGCTGTTGAGGGCATCATCACAGCATTGGCTCTTCATGATGGATTTGTACCAGCAACAATTAACTATAAAGAAAAAGACGAGGCTTGTGACCTTGATATTGTTCCAAATCAGGGACGAAAAGCTGATATTAAGGTTGCTCTTTCAAATGCACTAGGATTTGGTGGACATAATGCATCCATCGTCCTTGGGAGGTTTTAATGGAATTATCTAATCAGGAAATACAAAATATTCTGCCACATCGCTATCCATTTCTTTTGGTGGATAAAATAATAGACTGTGAGCCAGGTCAGTATGCAAAAGGTATCAAATGTGTAAGTGCCAATGAAATGCATTTCTTAGGTCATTTTCCAGGTCATCCTGTAATGCCGGGTGTGTTGATTATTGAGGCATTGGCTCAGGTAGGCGCAGTGGCTTTGTTGACAGAAGAAGAGAATAAAGGAAAGCTTGCATTCTTTGGTGGTATCAAAAATGCTCGCTTCAAACAGCAGGTTGTGCCAGGGGATGTATTGGAGCTTGAATGTAAGTTAACATCTAGAAAAGGACCAGTTGGATTTGGTGAGGCTGTGGCTTATGTAGATGGCAAAATTGCTGCTAAAGCAGAAATTTCTTTTGCCTTAGGCCAATAAATTGAGTATGATAATTTATAGAAAGAAATTATCATAAGATAGGAGCCAAAAATGTTAGAGGAAAATCTTAACGAGGTCTATACCAAATTCAAAATTCATTTTTATCAGGAAATGTTTAAGAAATTACACTCAAGAGAGACATCACTTACTATTGTTGAACTTTTCTGTGTTGAGATTATCTATAGCTTAAACAATCCTACAGTTAAAGAGTTTGCTGATTTTATTGGAATTTCTTCTCCAAATGCAGCATACAAAATTTCTTGCTTGATTGACAAAGGATATATCGAAAAAGTTCAATCAGAAAAGGACAGAAGAGAATTTCACTTACATGTTACAGATAAGTACTTAGATTACTTAAATCTCTCACAAGGATATGTTACAACAGTTGCAAAGCGTGCAGAAGAAGAGTTCACACCAGAGAGGGCAGCAGCACTTGATTCTATTCTTGAGGACATGTCAAACGATTTAATGAAAGAAGTGAATATTCCTCATATTAAATTCTCAAAATAGTATTTTGTATATAAAATATTGATTAAAAGCTTGCTTATATGGGCAAGCTTTTTTTATGTCAAAAAAAGTATGTGAAAAAGTTATAAAACTGAATCCAAGAAAGCAAATTTGTGGTATAGTATAGATTGTGAAATAATGAACAAACATGGCCCTAATTTCCTTTGAGGAAATTTATATAAATAATAAGGGAGTCATAGTAAAAGGAGGAAATAAGCAATGGAAATGTTAGTAACAGCTTTAATCTGTTTACCATTTCTCTGGGCGATTTTGCCTGCAGTAATTCACAATTCTAAATGCAGAGCATTTTTCGTCTACCTTGGCTGCGGAATCGTTATTGCACTTTCGGTTTTCACAGCAGTTCAGTGGTTCTTGGCAGGTGGCCAGACTCTGAATTTTGATTTGCCATATAGAGAGACATTTGACCATGTCATTTTATTTGGTGATCTTTTCTTGATGTGTCTTATCACATATCTTTCATTCAAGTATAAGAAAGGGGTTATTTCGTTACTGGCAATTGTGCAGACGTTACTTGTTGCTGCGTTAGAGCTTTTTGGACCAGAGGTTGAAGAGCTTCCAGCTCTCCGTTTTGACTGGTTAACATTCGTTATGATTCTTATCATAGGTGTTGTTGGTTCATTAATCGGTATCTATGCAGTTGGTTACATGCACGGTTATCACATTCATCACCACAAGGAACTTACTGATCGCAGAAGCTTCTTCCTTGCAATGATTTTTGTGTTCTTTGGAGCAATGTTCGGCCTTGTATTTTCACAGAGCCTTATCTGGATGTACTTCTTCTGGGAAATCACATCTGTAACATCATTCCTTTTGATCGGTTACACACGTTCCGATGAAGCTATCAACAATTCATTCAAGGCATTATGGATGAACCTTCTCGGTGGTTGCGGTATTGCAGCAGCTATTGCAGTTGGTATCCTTGCTTGGAATACAGTTAACCTTTACGAGATTATCGATCTTGCAATCGCAGCTCCAAAGGCATTGTATTTACTTCCAATTGGATGTCTTGCATTTGCAGCACTTACAAAGTCAGCTCAGTTCCCATTCTCAGGATGGTTACTTGGAGCCATGGTTGCACCAACACCTTCATCTGCACTTCTTCACAGTGCAACAATGGTTAAGGCAGGTGTATATCTTCTTATTCGTATTTCAGCAGCTATGGCTGATAATTACGTTGGTAACATGGTCGCTCTTATTGGTGGCTTCACATTCCTTGCAGCTTCATGCTTCGCAATCACAGTTTCTGATGGTAAGAAAGTTCTTGCTTACTCTACTATCTCAAACCTTGGTCTTATCGTTGCATGTACAGGTTGCGGATACGAAGAGACAATTTGGGCAGCAGTATTCCTTGTAATTTTCCATGCTGTTTCAAAGTCAATGCTTTTCCAGTGCGTTGGTGCTATTGAAAACACAACAGGTAGCCGTGATGTTGAGGACATGCAGGGATTGATGGCAATCTTCCCTAAGCTTGCAGTAATTCTTATGATTGGTATTGCAGGTATGTTCCTTGCTCCATTCGGTATGCTCATTTCTAAGTGGGCAGCACTTAAAGCATTTATCGATACAAGCTCAGTTTATGTATCAACACTTATGGTACTTTTCATCTGCTTTGGTTCAGCTACAACAATGTTCTACTGGACAAAGTGGTTATCAAAGATTCTTGGTGCATCTCCAAAGGAGAAGACAAGAGACCTTACAAAGAAGAATGAGTACATCTCAATGTTCTTCCACGCAATTATGATGGTAGCACTTATTCTTGGATTCCCATGGTTATCTGAGCATGTGCTTAAGCCACTTTCAAACGATATGTTCGGTACAGTAGATCAGGTTATTTCTTACCAGAACATGATTATCATGATTGTTCTTTTAGTTGGTATCTTCGTAGTGCCTTGCTTCAATTACTTCCTTACAAAGGGACAGAAGGCAAAGCAGGTTATCACTTATATGGGCGGTGCTAACGTAGGAGATAACTTCAATTTCGTTTCATCTACAGGAGAGCCAAAGGAGATGCATATTGCAAACTTCTACATGGATGAGATTATGGGTGAGAAGAAGTTATTCACACCAGCAATCATGATTTCAACATTCATTATTATTGTTTACATGATTATTGTGATAGGAGGTGCATTCTAATGATATCTAGTCGAGTTATTATTGCAGTGCTTTATGTGCTGTTAGCACCTTTCGTAATCGGATTATTAGATGGTTTTGATAGAAAAATTTCTGCGCGTATGCAGGGAAGAAAAGGACCTTCAGTCCTTCAGCCATTCTTCGATTTAAAGAAGCTCTTTGAAAAGGAATTTTTAACAGCAAACAAGACACAGTTATTTATGATTTACTCTTACGTATTTTTCATTATTCTTTCAGGAGTAATCTTCTACGCTGGGTTTGATCTTTTGCTTGTTGTATTTTCACTTTCAACAGCAGCAATGTTTTTGATTCTTGCTTCTACATCAACTCACTCACCATACTCTGCACAGGGTACTCACAGAGAGCTTGTTCAGATTATGTCATGTGAGCCAATGGAACTACTTGTTGCAGTTGGTTTCTATCTTGCAACAAAGACATTTAATGTTAGTGAAGTCGTTGCTAATTCAGTAAACTCTAACATTATTTATCTTCCAGGATTTTTTGTAGGCTTTGTATTTATTCTTACAATTAAGTTTAGAAAGTCACCATTTGATATTGCTACATCACACCATGCTCATCAGGAAGTTATCAAGGGTGTTACTTCTGAGATGGTTGGTAAGGAATACGGAATGGTTACACTTGCTGAGTGGTATGAGAATGCAATCCTTCTTGGTATAGTTGGATTATTCTTCCTTAACAGCAACCCAGTTTCATTTGTTGGCGCAATTATTGCAATTCTTGTTGTATGGTTCCTTGAAATCCTCATCGACAATACATCAGCAAGAGTTAAGTGGCAGCTCATGCTCAAGCTTGCTTGGGGCGTTACAATCGTAGCTGCTGGTATGAATCTCTTCTTATTAGAGATTATAATGGGTTAGGTTTAAATATTAGGAGGAATAAAAATGAGTACAATACATAAATCGCCATGGCTCCTTCACTATGATGGAAGTAGCTGTAATGGATGTGATATAGAGGTTTTGGCATGTACTACTCCAGTTTATGATGTGGAGCGTTTTGGTGTTATCAACACAGGTAACCCAATGCATGCTGACATTTTCCTCGTTACTGGTGGTATCAATTCTCAGAACGCACCTGTTGTTAAACAGATTTATGAGCAGATGCCACAGCCAAAGGTTGTTATCGCTGTTGGTACATGTGCATGTACAGGTGGTATTTTCAAGGAGTGCTACAACATTTTAGGTGGCGCTGACACAGTAATTCCTGTTGATATTTATGTTCCAGGATGTGCTGCTCGTCCAGAGTCAATCATCGATGGTGTTGTAAAGGGTGTTGCTTTATTTAAAGAAAAGGCAGCTGCTCTTGAAGCTTCTCAGAAGGCAAATTAGTAGGAGGAAATTATGCAGGAGATTAAAAAGGATTTATATTTAATTGATAAGGCAGAGCTCCTCCAGGTTATCATGGAAAAGAAAAATGCTCTTTGGAGACTTTGCCAGATTTGCTGCTCTTTCCCTAAGGCAGAAAATCACTATGAAGTAACATATTCTTTTGCAAACGGATATGACTTCGCAAACTATAGACTCATCGTAGAGAAAGATGAGGAGATTCCATCTATTTCTCGTGTATACAAATCTGCAATTTATTATGAGAATGAGATGCACGAGCTTTGGGGTCTTAATGTTGAGAATATTAAGGTGGATCTACACGACAAGCTATATCGTATAGATGTAGAGACACCATTTATTGAAAAGGAGGACAAGTAGCATGGGAAAGAGAAGTATAGTACCTTATGGCCCACAGCATCCTGTTCTTCCAGAGCCTATTCATCTTGATTTAGTTTTGGAGGACGAGAAGGTTTTAGCTGCTATTCCTTCTATTGGATTTATCCACAGAGGTCTTGAGAGCCTCACAAGCAAGAAGGATTTCAACGAGATGGTATACGTTGCAGAGCGTATTTGCGGTATCTGCTCATACATGCATGGAATGGGATACTGTATGGCACTTGAGGACATCATGAATGTTGAGGTTCCTCGTCGTGCAGAGTTCCTTCGTACAATCTGGTGCGAGATGAGCCGTCTCCACAGCCACTTATTATGGCTTGGTCTTTTAGCTGATGGTTTCGGATTTGAGTCACTATTCATGCACTCATGGAGACTTCGTGAACGTATCCTTGATATGTTCGAGGCATCAACTGGTGGACGTGTTATCTTCTCAGTTAACACAATCGGTGGTGTTCTTAAGGATATGCCAAACGATATGCTTAAGGATTTTGTTCGTCAGTTAGACGAGATGGAAAAGGAAATTCGTGAAACAACAAGCATTTTCCTTAATGACTATACTGTAAAGAGTCGTCTTGTAGATGTTGGTATCATCTCAGGTGAGGATGCTATTCGTCGTGGCGCTGTAGGTCCTATGATGAGAGCTTCTGGTATCAACGTAGATATGAGAAAGAACGGCTATGCAGCTTATAATGAAATTGATTTTGAAGTAATCACATCAAACAAGTGCGATTCTTACGCTCGTTGCGAGGTTCGTATTGGTGAGATTTTCCAGTCAATCGATATTATCAGACAGTGTGTAGCTAAGATTCCTGATACAGAAATCAATACAAAGGTTACTGGCATGCCAAACGGTGAGTCATTCATCCGTGTTGAGCAGCCTAGAGGTGAGGCTTTCTATCATGTACGTGCCAACGGTACTAAGTTCTTAGATAGATTCAGAGTCCGCACACCTACCTTCGCTAACATCCCAGCTCTTACACAGACATTGCAGGGATGTCAGTACGGTGACGTGCCACTTCTGGTATTAACAATCGACCCTTGTATTAGTTGTACAGAAAGATAGGAGGAAAATGAGATGGGACAATTTTTACCATTTACTAAACAAGTTTTGAAGAACCTCTTTTCTGAGCCAGCTACAACTCAGTATCCTTTCGTGCCAAAGGAGTACCCAGAGCGTACAAGAGGTCATGTAGATATTAATAAAGATCAGTGCATTCTTTGTGGAATGTGCATGCGTAGCTGTCCTCCAGGTGCTATCAATGTTGATAGAGCTGGAAAGACATGGACAATCAATCGTTTTGATTGTGTTCAGTGTGGTTACTGTGTAGAGAAGTGCCCAAAGAAGTGCTTATCTATTACACCAGGTTATCAGGAGCCAGGCCCTGAGAAGTTTAACTATACTGTGGAGGTTCCTTACGAGCCACCAAAGCCTGCTGCTAAGCCAGCAGCAGCTCCTGCTGCCGCAGCATCAGCTGCTAAACCAGAAGCATAATTTAAAATAATTGGACCAGCCAATAGGCTGGTCCTTTTTGTATTTATAGTAATAGTTTATATAGTGTAAAAGTGCTAAAATATTCAAAGTAATATGCAGATTAAAGAGGTTATAAATGATTAAGAAGTTCACAGTTAAAGGTCTGGTTCAAGGAATTGGATATCGTCCTTGGGTTGCTAGACTGGCTGAGGAATTGAATATAGAAGGAACTGTCAGAAATACTGGAGGAATAGTTACGATTATTGGTTCTGGTGATGAGGAGCAGTTGAAGGAACTATATAACAGATTAAGTGTGGATGTTCCTACAGGTGGATTTGTTAATTCGATAGAAATGGAAGACTTGAATGCAGATGAAAGCTACAGTGGATTTAGGATTATCCAGTCAGACCAGGACATAGGAGAGAATTTACCTCTTATTCCTGCTGATATAGCAACATGTCAGTCTTGCAAGAAGGAGTTACTAGATTCAAGAAACAGAAGATATTTACATCCTTTTATTAGTTGCACAATCTGTGGGCCACGTTATTCTATCTTAGAAAGATTGCCATATGATAGAGATTCTATCACTATGGATGATTTTGAGATGTGCCCTGAGTGTGCCAAGGAGTACACAGCTAAGGATGACATTAGACGTCATGCACAGACAATTGCTTGCAAGAATTGTGGACCAAAACTTGCATATAAGCAGATTTCAGGGGTAAAAATAGAGGATAATCATAATTTTGCAGGAAATCCTGCAAAAGCTGCAGTTCACAGAAAGTTCACAAGCGAATTATTAGATAATTTAAACGATGGTCAAAATGGTAAATTAGAGGATAATTTACTACAAGATTTAAAAAATAGTAATCAAGATTTATACAATTCCATCCTTCATATTATAAACGGTGGAATATTGGCTCTAAAAGATATTGGCGGTTATCATTTGGTGTGTGACCCATTTAATGAAGAGGCAGTTGCAAAGCTTAGAATACTTAAACACAGGGAAGCTAAAGCTTTTGCAGTAATGTTTTATGATATAGAGCAAATAAAGGAATACTGTGAAGTTGATGATAATGAGGCAAAGCTATTAGAATCACCTCCGCGACCTATAGTATTGCTAAAACGTATATACGAATCGAAGACTAAACTGGCCGATAATGTATGTCTTACAAGCCCAAGCATAGGGGCAATGCTTCCAAGTAATCCCGTACAGATTATCCTTACTAGAATCTGCGGTCCTCTCATCATGACTAGCGGCAATGCCAGTGGTGATGTGCTAGAAACAGATGATGCTAATATGGAGGCTTGGCTGACAGAAAGAGCAAAGTCTGAGGAAATGTCAGGAGTGTCCATGGCCATGCTTTCTAACAACAGAAGAATCTTACGTCCAATGGATGATTCTGTTATGAAGGTGGTAAAGGGAAGGCAGCAGTTTATTAGGAGAGGTAGAGGACATGTGCCATCTCCAATTCCTGTGGATATTAAAGGGGAATTATTCGCAACCGGCGGAGATTTAAAATCAAGCTTTTGCTATATCAAAAATGGTTTGGCATATGTGAGTCAGTATCTTGGAGATATGGAATCTGTAAGCTGCCAGCGATTCTACAGAAATGAAAAAGAGGCTATGACAACAATATTTGGATTTAAACCGGATAAGGTTGTTGTAGATAAGCACCCAGGATATTTCAGTAGGAAAACAGGTGCAGATTATGCGAAGGACCAGCTGAGCCTAACAGAGGTACAGCATCACAAAGCTCATGTGGCAGCAGTTATAGCGGAGCATAATTTACAGGGCCAAGTACTGGGATTTGCCTTTGATGGAACAGGATATGGTGATGACGGAAGTATTTGGGGCAGCGAAGTATTTGCCTTTGATGGCGAGAGTACCATGGAAAGAGTCGCTCATCTAAAGCCTATGAAGTTAATTGGTGGCGATGAAGGCGCTAAGAATTGCGATACTATTTTAACTGCAATGCTCTACGGAAATGCTATCAGTAGAAAAGAATCTACTGCTGAAGAAAAGATTATAGCAGCAGCTTTAGATAACAATATAAATACAGTCACATCTACATCCATGGGACGATTGTTTGATGCGGTTTCGGCTTTGCTTGGTGTGTGCCATTATAATTCATATGAAGGACAGGCGCCTATTGAGCTAGAAAATGTTGCGGCTACAACAAAAGATGTGTATCCTCTTTCAATAGGTGTTGATGGAGATACAAAAAAGCTATTTACAGATATCGTAAATGCGATAGAAGAGAATGTAGATAAAGCAGCTATTGCACGAGGCTTTATTCATGCAGTGTCTGATTACATCCAAAATGTAACAGATAAAATAGCAGGAGAAAAAAATATACACCAGGTGGTTTTATCAGGTGGAACATTTTTAAACAGTATTCTCCTTGAAAACGTAATTACCAATTTAGAGGACAAGGGCTATGAGGTATATATAGCAGAGTTGCTTCCACCGGGGGATGGTGGAATATGCTTAGGTCAGGCCTACTTGTCACAAATAGAATAGAAAAATATTAAAATGATCGAACTAAAAAACATATCAAAACGATTTAATAATTTTAAGGCTGTAGATGATGTTTCATTTACAGTTGACAAGGGCGAATTCTTTGGATTGTTGGGTCCTAATGGAGCAGGAAAGACAACTATTATCAGTATGCTTTCAACAGTACTGTTGCCATCTGAAGGTACCATCAAAATCGATGGAAATATTCTCGATAGAAAAGCCTCTGGAACTAAGCGAAAGATAAGTGTCATAACTCAGGAATACTCCATGAGACAGGACATGACTTTGGACGAGGTTATGGAATATCAGGGACGTCTATATTTTATGTCTAAAAAGGACATTAAAAGAAAGACTGATGAGCTTTTTGAGTTCGCTAATCTTACAGAATTTAGAGGCAGAACCGTTAGACGTTTGTCTGGTGGAATGAAACGAAAGCTTATGGTGTGCCGAGCTCTTTTGACAGACCCGGAAATATTGCTTTTAGATGAGCCAACAGCTGGAATGGATGCCTTGTCTCGTCGTCAAATGTGGAGCCTTTTGCGAAAGCTCAACAGTGACAAGATAACTATCATTTTGACCACTCACTATATGGAGGAGGCCCAGGCACTGTGCGACAGGGTAGCTCTCATTAATGTGGGAAAGTTAGAAAAGATAGATTCACCTTCAAATCTCATAAATGAATTAGGTGAGTATGCAATTGATGAAAATATTGATAGTGATATGAAAAGCGTCTTCTTTCATGATAAGCAAGCAGCTATTGAATATCTGCAAAATACAAATAACAAAGCCGAGCTTAGGACTACGACTCTAGAAGATGTATTCTTGGAATGCTACGGAAGAAAGATTGATTTGGATTGAGAGGATTTATGGGAATATTAGCAGTTTTATGGGAAAAGTGGGTGGAGTTTAAAAGAGACCTATACAAGATAACAGTATCCATCATGATTCTTCCGCTTATGTATTTGCTTGTGTTTAGCTTTGGAATAAAGTTTTCAATAAATGGAGAACCTTACTTTCATTATCTAATTCCAGGCTTGATTGCTATGACAACAATGACTAGCTCCTTTGGCGCCATTGCGCAAAACATGACGGTGCAAAGACTGTACGAGCGAGCTTTGGATCAAGTGATGGTTTCACCGACACCATTGTGGCAATTTATTCTGGGGCAGGTTATAGGTGGAAGTCTCAGAGGTTTATATGCGGCAATCATTATTTTAATTTTAACAAGCCCTTTAAGAGGCGGATTAATTTTTACACCTCTTTCAATTGGAATATTATTTTTAAATGGTCTGGTATTTTCGACTATAGCATTGGTATTATCTTTCATGGCAAAGAATCACACGGATGCGCCTAGATTTAATTCCTACATCATTATGCCGATGTCCTTTCTCTGTAATACATTTTTCTCTACAGAAAATATGCCCCACGGCATCAGAGAGTTTGTGGAGATTCTACCTCTTTCACAGACCTGTGAAATGGTGAGAAATATTGCAAATGGTAGAGTGGCAAGCATCAGAGGAATAGTAATTTTGATTGCATACTTGGTAGCGGGATTAATTATTTCTGCACAGTTTCTATATAAGAAAAAGAATCTTTAAAGGATAGATATGAATAGAAAAATTACAACAGGACTTAGCTTATTTTTCGCGACTGCCATTCTTTTATTTGGCACTAATATAAAAGCATTTGCTGATAATAGCGAAGAAAAAATTCTAAAAGATGGCAAGTATTCCGTCGAAGTTGAGCTGACTGGCGGAAGCGGCAAGGCAAGCATTAATTCACCTACGCTACTATACGTAAAAGGCGAAGAGATTTCAGCAGAAATTCTTTGGAGTAGTTCCAATTATGACTACATGATAGTAGATGGTGAAAGATACGATAATTTAGCAGCCCAAGGGGAATTCTCGAAATTCATTATTCCCATCACCATAGATGAAAAAATGGATGTCATTGCAGATACTACCGCAATGGGCCATCCAATTGAAATTAACTACCAGCTTGATTTTGATAGAGATTCAATTGGTTCAACAAATGAAATACCACAGGAGGCAGCAAAAGAGGTTATAAAAATAGCTGTTGTTATCATTGTGGTGGGAGGCATTTTGGACTTTTTATTAAAGAGAAAAAGACGAGGGTAATTTACCTGATTTTGTGCTAAGATATATTAGAGTTTTGTAACGAAAAGGAGTTATTATGTGTGTTGCAATACCAGGATTGGTTAAGAAATTTAAAGATGGTAAGGTCACTGTAGATTTCAACGGTAACGAAGTTGAGGCATATGCAGGACTTGTAAATGTTAAAGAAGGTGATTACGCCTTGGTTCATGCTGGATGTGTTATCCAGACTTTGAAGAAGGATGAGGCCGAGGAAATAATGGAACTTATGGGAGGCCTTGAGGGCTAATGGAAATCTCAGAGGTTGTTGATTTTTTAAGAAATTATGATGGAAAGAAAATCCGTATCATGGAAGTATGTGGAAGCCATACACATGCCATTGCAAAGCATGGTATCAGGGATTTGCTTTCTCCGAATATTGAGCTTTTATCAGGGCCAGGATGCCCTGTTTGTGTTACACCTACAGCATATATTGATAAATTAATAGAGCTTTGCTTGGAGCCAGATACCACTGTAGCCACCTTTGGTGATTTGCTTAGAGTGCCTGGTTCAAAGGAGAGCTTAAATGAAGCAAAGGGCCGCGGTGGCTCTGTTGAAATGGTGTATTCGCCAATGGATGTGCTGGCACTTGCCAAGGAGCATCCTGATAAAAAGTATGTGTTTGCAGCAGTTGGTTTCGAAACTACAGCACCTGTTTACACATTGCTTTTAGATAATGTGATTGCTCGGAATCTTGATAATGTTTCAATTCTTACAGCTTTAAAAACTATGCCTGGAGCTATTTCGTATCTTTGCAATAATGGAGCAAAGCTTGATGGATTTATTGCGCCAGGACATGTTTGTGCTGTTACTGGAGCGGATTATTTTAATGAATTAGCAGATAAGTACCAGATTCCATTTGCAGTCTCAGGCTTTGGTGCTAAGGAGCTTGTTATTGCAATCTATGGATTGGTACAGATGATAATAAAAAAGCAGCCACAGGTTAAGAATTACTACACATCTGTGGTTGACCAGGGCCAAAACAATATCATTGTTTCCAAACTTAATAAATATTTTAATAGCGCTGATGTTGTATGGCGAGGCATGGGAGTTATCCCAGGTTCAGGATTACTTCTAAAGGACGAATACTCAAGGTACGATGCTGGAAGTAATGGCTTAGATGAAGACAACAAACGAAACAAAGCCTGTCGATGCGGCGAAATTCTTATGGGCAAAGCAAAACCTACCGATTGTCCCCTTTTCGGTAAGGTATGCACCCCAATGACCCCAGAGGGAGCTTGCATGGTATCCGAAGAAGGCAGCTGCTTTAATAGTTACTTAGTAAATAATTAGAATGAGCAAAGTAAATAACAATCTATTTGAACTCTGCAGGAGACATTAGTCGACGAAAGAGTTACTAATGATTGTTATTGTAACTTTGCGGATTTGGAGTTGAATATGGATAAGATAATAATGGAGCATGGCTCAGGCGGTCGTGCAACAGGTGAATTAATTAGAGAGATTTTTGAGTCGCAGTTTCATAGCGATGTTCTTTCAGAGATGGAGGATGCTGCAGTTGTGCCAGGTGATGCCACAATTGCAATGACAACAGATAGCTTTGTTGTTACTCCATTAGAGTTTCCGGGTGGAGATATTGGTCGCCTTTGCATTTGCGGTACAGTTAATGATCTTTGCATGCGCGGAGCTGTTCCAAAGTATATTACCTGTGGTTTTATTCTTGAGGAGGGTGCTGATGTAGCAACACTCCGCAGAATTGTAAAGTCTATGGCTGAGACAGCAGACGAAGCGGGTGTTAAAATCGTAGCTGGAGATACAAAGGTTATAGAGGGAAATGGCGGAATTTATATTAATACTGCCGGTGTTGGATTTGTTCCAAAGAAGGTTGATATTAAGGCTAAGAATGCAGCAGATGACGACGTTATTATCGTTTCAGGAAACGTCGGCGATCATCATGCTACAATCCTAAGCCAACGCATGGATATAAAAAATACAATTCAAAGTGATAATGCTCCATTGCAGGAAATGGTGGGTAAGCTTATCGAAAATAAAATTCCAGTACATGTCCTTAGAGATGTTACAAGAGGTGGACTTGCTACAGTACTAAAGGAACTTGCTGTTGCAAGCGGACTTCGTTTTGATTTGTATGAAGATAAGGTGCCAGTTGACCCACAGGTACAGTCATTTTGTGGGTTGCTTGGTCTAGACCCTCTCTATATGGGAAATGAAGGAAAACTAGTAGCAATCGTTCCGAAGGAGCATGCTGTAAAAGCGTTAGAAATTATACATACTTGCAAATATGGTGAGAAAGCATGTATGATAGGAGCTGTGAATTTACCAGAGGATGATTCCGAGGTGGGCGCACTAATTATGAAAACTGAAATTGGAGGCCGTAGATTCCTAGATATTTTACAGGGTGAAGGCTTGCCACGAATTTGTTAACACTGACATTTAACAGAACTTTCATAATACTTTGATGCATCTTATGCTATAATAAACCTACATCATCCAATTGCATTATAAAGTGAGGAGGATGCCTTTTGGGAAAAACGGTACTAGTAGTTGACGACTCGAAATTCATGAGAGCTGTTGTCAAAGGTGAAGTTGAAAGAAATGGCTGTACTGTTGTAGCTGAAGCCGATTGCAGTGATGTAGCGGTGGAGAAATACAAAGAGTTAAAGCCTGATATAGTTACAATGGACATTACAATGACTGTTGATGGTCATACCATAGGACGAAGTTCTAACGGAATTGATGCTATTAAACAGATTGTTGAATTTGACCCGGATGCCAAGATTTTGGTAGTAAGTGCCATGGGGCAGAAATGTTATGTTATTGAAGCTATTGAAGCTGGAGCCAAAGATTTTGTTATAAAGCCTTTTGATGAAGTTAGATTTGCAGAGGCGTTAGCTCATTTCACATGAGAACTGAATAAGGATTTATGGACTGCGCAAGCAGTCCTATTTTTTTATGTTTCTTTATATATAATTGTGCACTATGGAAACTGGTTGCACAAAACATAGTTTGCTAAAGAAAAAATAGACAAAAGAAAAAGACCGAAAAGCTCGGTCTTTTTGAGGGGAGTATAAATAATTAATAAGGGTGTAATCAGGAAACTCCCGACTACAAGCTAGATTATAATATACATTAAATCACAATGCAATAAAATTATTGAGATAATAATCCATCTTTTGAGTACTCGCTTTTTGAGTTCCAAAGTATCCATTCTTCGTACCCTGCATCGTACACAGCCTGGATTTCTTCACGTATTGCATCACCATCATAATCAATATATCCATCAACCCAATCTGCCGTAAAAGCCTGTAACCATGGGCGGATAACGGAGCAGTCATCTGATGATATATTTGATAGTACCTCTTTTGAGCCATTTAATGCAGAGTAAATGGTTGCGTAAGGCATGGCATCTGGCACCTCAATATCGAACTCTCCATTGGCATAATGAGAAGGATAAATCATTGGACAAAGACCATCAAGCTCTGATGCCAGAGTCGTATAACTTTGACCTATATGTTTTGAATCTAAATCGCTTTGAATTATGGTTCCGAAAACATCAGCGGTAATAGGAACATTGTTAGCGTGAACCACATCTTTGATTTTAGATAGAAAATTATTGATATAGTTTTGGCGCTCAGCATCAGTGGCTGAGACAGAATAATATGCCTCTTCGGAATTTTGTCCTACAGGAAAACGCACATAATCTAATTGAATCTCGTCGAAGCCTAGTTTAGAGCAGGTATCAGCGATACTTATTAAATAGTCCCATACCTTTTCTTTACATGGATTGACCCAGGCATTGCCATTGGCATCAGTTACAGGATCTCCAGATAGAGTTCGAAGAGCTAAATCGGGAAAAGCAGAAGCAAGAACAGGATCTTTGAAGCAAGGAATTCTTGCAATGACATATATTTCATTGTCGTGAAGCTTTTTAATAAGACTATCAATATCTTTTATGTAGGGAATGCAGGCGCCTGTTTCTTTCACCATTTCATTGTCCATCATAAAAGTGATATTTCCAGAATCATCTTTTACATCGAGGACTATTGCATTTAACTCAGTGTCATTAACCAGTTTAATGATTTCATCCATTCTATCTGTTCCGGCAGTTGGGCCGGTGACGTAGATACCTTTGACTTTGGTGTGTAGCTGCTTCCAATTGTCAATTGAAGGTTCGATGAAGGTTTCTTCTTTTACTTTCTCAAAATCATCAGCCTCGATGGTTTGATGCATATTGTATATAGAAGCCCAGATGCAATATATCAAAAGACATAATACAACGCAGGCACTAGCGATTCTTTTCATAAAACAACTCCCTTAACTTTCCATTACTTATATAATATAACATTTCACTAATTAATACATAAAAAAAGTGTGCGGATTCTAAATAAATGATGTGGTATGACTTATCTAAAATAGATATAATATAAATATTGAAGTTTGGGGCGATTTCCCCTAGAAAATAACATATTTAGAGAGATATTAATGAAGAATAAGATTTACACAATTAGTTGCCCATGTCATTTTGGACTTGAGGCACCATTAAAAAGAGAAATATATGATTTAGGTTACGATATTACTGAGGTCACAGATGGTAGAGTGACCTTTACTGGTGATGCAGAGGCTATCTGCAGAGCTAATATACATCTTCGCTGCGCAGAGCGTGTACTTGTTGAGGTCGGCAGATTCCATGCTACCACCTTCGAGGAACTTTTCCAGGGCATCAAAGCCCTTCCATGGGAGGAGTATATCCCAAAGGATGGCAAGTTCTGGGTTACTAAGGCCACATCTGTAAAGAGTAAGCTATTTTCCCTTACAGATATTCAGTCCATTGCAAAGAAGGCAATGGTAGAGCGCATGAAGTCCTACTACGACATTAATTGGTTCGATGAGGATGGCGCAGATTATCCAGTTAGAATTTTTCTATTAAAGGATGATGTTATTGTTACTTTAGACGCTACAGGTACTCCTCTTCACAAGAGAGGTTATCGTACATACACAAGTAAGGCACCTCTTTCAGAGACTATGGCAGCAGCTCTTATTCAGCTTACACCATGGCATCCAGACAGAATTCTTGTGGACCCATTCTGTGGTTCCGGTACATTTTTGATTGAGGCTGCACTTATTGCCTGCAATATTGCTCCCGGTCTTAACAGAGAATTTACATCAATGGATTGGAATAATATCATCCAGCCACAAATTTGGAAGGATTGCTTCGATGAAGCAAGAGCAGAGGTTAACACCGATGTTGAATGTGACCTTCAGGGATTTGATATCGACCCAGAAATGGTCAAGATTGCAAGACTAAATGCAAAACAGGCCGGGGTAGATCATTTGATTCATTTCCAGGTTAGGGATGTGGCAGAGTTGCGCCACCCAAAGAAATATGGATTTATTCTTACTAACCCACCATATGGTGAAAGACTTGAAGAGAAAAAGGATTTGCCGGAAATTTACGGCAAGCTTGGCAGTGCATACGCAAACTTGGACAGCTGGTCCATGTACGTGATTACAAGCTACGAGGATGCGCCAAAATCCATAGGACGAAAGGCAGACAAGAATCGTAAAATTTATAACGGAATGATAAAAACCTATTTTTATCAGTTCTTAGGACCTAAGCCAAAGAAAAAGGATTAGTTGAAATGAAGTTTTCCAAGAGATTTCTTGTATTTGCAATAATTGTTGCAATTACATTATTTTGGAAATTGAATAATTGGAATGATAGATACGCAGCAGTTGAAACTTTCCGTGGAGCAGCACTGAATGAGGATGTGCTGTATCCTCTTATGTCCAAAAACCTTAACGACTCAAAGCAGCTTAAGGTTTATATTAATGGGCAGTTATATTCTAATAACAGTGATTATGCCATATTGGATGATTCACTTAATCCAGTTGGGTCATTAGAGTTTGTTAAGACAGTTCTTAAGGGCTCTGCATTTATGCAGGATGATTCCAGCGCAATTATCCAAATCACTAATGATATTTTTGAGTTTAAAGATGGCAAACTGAAGGCTACAGAAAACGGCGATGATTTTAAGCTTGCCATTAAGCCTTCGATTCATCTAGGAGAAATGTATATTGGTCTAGAAGATTTGTGTAATGCATTCGGCTACAAATACACTTATAACAAGTCTTCGTACACAGCCAAGATTGAGTTTGATAAGGTTCCAAAGCTACCAGTTAGATACGACCTTAGAAATGTTAATCGTGTCAGCACCATCAGAAATCAGGGTTCCACAGCCACATGCTGGGCATGTGCTTCATTAGAGGCAATGGAGTCTTCTATGCTTCCAGCAAAACCAAATCTTTTCTCAGTGGATTCAATGATTAATGACAACAGCTTTGGACTTGATGAATCTGCAGGTGGTAAATATACAATGGCACTTGCCTATCTTTTAGCTTGGCAAGGACCAACCAGTGAAAAACAGTCAGGAGATACCAGTATAATTTCCACTCTTACGGGTGAGAATCAGAATACATCTGTACATTTACAGGAAGCTCATTTTTATGATTCAGAGAATTTGGATCAGATAAAAATGGCGGTATATCAGTATGGTGGAGTTTCATCATCCATCTACGCCAGTGTATCATCATCAAACCTTACTAAATCAAAAAGCTATAATCGCAGAACTAATTCCTACTGCTACACAGGAAACTCAAAGCCTAACCACGACGTTGTAATTATAGGTTGGGATGACAATTATCCAGCTAGCAGCTTCAGTGAAAATGTATCTGGCAATGGTGCGTTTATCTGCCAAAATAGCTGGGGAACAGGCTTTGGTGACGATGGTGTATTTTATATTTCTTACTACGATTCCAACATTGGCAATCAGGCGGTATCCTATGTAAAAGTAGATACTAACAATACATATAACTACATCTACCAAAGTGATTTATGCGGTTTTGTAGGTCAGATTGGATACAATAAGGAATGGGCATACGGAGCAAATACCTTTGTCGCTGAGGCGGATCAGCAGATAGAAGCAGCTGGATTCTATGCTCTTGGGGAAGGCACTAGCTATCAGATATATTTTGTTTCTAATTACGAGAACACAAGCACTCTTTCTGAAAAGGAAATGGTGGCTTCTGGAACAATGGATGAGCGCGGTTATTACACAGTGGAATTCAATTCGCCAAAGACTGTCACTGAAGGAGAGAGCTTTGCAATAGTTTTATATGTGAATACTCCAAAGACTAATAGTCCTCTTGCTGTAGAATATGCCACAGATAAGATGACAGAGTCTGTAGATATAAACGATGGTAAAGGCTTTATAAGTAACAATGGTTTAGACTGGGAAAATGTAGAAGATGCAGTTCAGTCAAATCTCTGCATAAAGGCCTATGCAAATAACGTTATGGAAGTATTTGATAACGATGCTCCAAAGAAGAAATAAAAGAGCTTTACATATCAGGGAGAAGCTATAGGATTATGGAACAAAAAGTAATGGGCGCCTTTACGGCTATAATACTGGCAGTTGTCATATTCATGAGCTGCCTGCTTATATATGTGCCCAACATGCACATAATTGCCCTTAAGGTCAAGGATAGCAAGCTATCTGGCGGAAGAATTTCCGTTATGGATATGCTTAACAGCAGTGCGGAAGAGTTCGCTGAAGAAGACCATTCTAGCAAGGATGCAGTGCTAAAGGGACATCAAATAAGACTTACATTACCACAGAATGTCACCAGCGCCAGCGTTGATATTAATAATATTTTTGTTGAAAAGACCATTGCAATTACAATTAATGGTATCGGAAAAGACTATTTTAGTTATTACCCAATGAGGGGTGATTCTAATAATATCGTGGATGTAACCTACGACAGTGAGAATCTTGTAGGTGTAATTGAGATAGTGCTTGATGATGTCAAAGAAGTAAAGATGACATCAGAAGATGAATATATTTATTTGGACTTTGTTGATCCGCATGATATTTATGACTACGTTGTGGTTGTGGATGCGGGCCATGGAAGCAATGTTCCAGGTGCATCTAAGATGGGTGTAAATGAAAAGGATTTGAATCTGGATATTGTTCTTGAGCTTAAAAAGCTCTTTGATAGAAGTGATAAAAATATCGGTGTATATTACACAAGAACAACTGATACCAACCCATCCTTCGAAAATCGAGTTGGCCTTGCCAATGAATCTGAAGCTGATTTGTTTTTGTCAGTGCATAATAATTCCACCGCATCAGGGCGAATGTCTTCTATAAATGGTACTGAAGTAATGTACGAGGGCGGCGATAGCACTGGTGAGTCCAAGGCCTTTGCAACCTTGTGCCTAAGACATTTGTTAGATGGGCTTGGATCTAAATCAAAGGGTGTTGTGGTAGGTGACGAGGTATACATTATCAGAATGTCAGAGCCACCTGTGGCCCTTGTAGAAGTTGGATTTATGACTAATCAAAAGGAGCTTGAAGCTCTTCAAGATAAAGATTATCAAAGGAAGGCGGCACAAGCATTGTACGATGCAGTGTTGGAGTATTTAAATGAAAACTAAAGTAATTTTTGCAACAGGAAATGCAAATAAGATGCGTGAGATTAGAGAAATTCTCGGTGAAAAGGATTTCGAAATCTACTCAATGAAGGAAGCTGGAATTGACCTTGACATAGTTGAGGACGGAAAGACTTTCGAGGAAAATTCTCTTATTAAATCCAGAGCTATTTCACAGGCAGCAAAGGATGCAATCATCCTTGCTGATGATAGTGGATTGGAAATAGATGCACTTAATAAGGAGCCTGGAATCTACTCTGCAAGATATCTAGGTGAAGACACATCATACGATGTTAAAAATGCAAATCTTATAGAGCGATTAAATGGTGTTGAAAAAGAAGATAGAAGTGCAAGATTTGTATGCGCTGTATCAGCAGTATTCCCTGATGGAGCAGAGGCGGTTGTTCGTGGAACAATCGAAGGTTATATTGGTTGGGAGCCTATGGGGGCAAACGGATTTGGATACGACCCAATTTTTTATCTATGGGATAAGGATGTGAGCACAGCTAGCATCAGCCCAGAAGAGAAAAATGCCATTAGCCATAGAGGCAAGGCACTTAGAATGATAAAGGAAGAAATAGTTAAGCATGAAAATACTTGTCGTTAGTGATACCCACGGGAGAGCAGAGAATCTTAGAGATGCAATACAGATAGAGAAACCTGATTTGATTTATCATCTTGGAGATGGTCAGGGAGTGGAGGATAACCTTTGGATGATGTCCCAGGCGCCAGCAGAGTGTGTATGCGGTAACTGTGACTGGGGAACCAATCTTCCAAACGAAGTTGTACTAGAAGTTGGAAAGCACGTGCTTCTTCTTACTCACGGACATTATTATGGCGTGAATTACGGATATGAGAAGATTGCAGAAGCTGCTAAAACTAAGGGATGCGACATTGTTTTGTACGGTCACACCCATGTTCCAACAATAGATAGATACGGTGATTTAATTATCGCCAACCCAGGTAGTGTATCTTTTCCAAGACAAAACAGTCGAGAACACACTTATATGACAATTTTAGTAGATAATGAAGGCGAGTTCAAAATGGATTTACATTCGTTAGAGGAATACGACAGAGTACATGGAAATTAAAATTGTTATTATTGGAACTGAGCCTCAGAAAGAATACATACTTATGTCTGAAGAGCCCATATCATTTGTTGATGCTATGAAAGAGCTGGGACTTAGCTTTTACAGACCATGCGGAGGCATAGGTAGATGTATGAGCTGTGCAATTAAGTTTGCTTATGGCATGCCACAGATGACAGCTGATGATGAGAGAGCACTGGATTTTTCGGATATGCGAGCAGGCTGGAGACTTGGCTGTAAATGCATTATAACCAGAGATTGTAAAATCGAAGTACCTGCATCTTTAGCATCAGAAATCACATCTGTTCTTGCAGACGAGGTTCAGGAAGATGCGGATTTAAGCAAGCTTGATATAGGAATTGCAGTGGATCTTGGAACCACCACTCTTGCAACGGCAATCGTTGATTTAGACACAGGTAAAATCCTTAGACAGCGCAACTGTACAAATTCACAGCTATCCTATGGAGCCGATGTTATGAGTCGTGTAAAGGCTGCAATGGAAGGTCATGGTGAGGAGCTTAAGAATTGCGTCAGAGATGATTTGATAAGACTTGGCGAAAAGATTCTTGGTGAGGATTTCCTCATGCATAAGGTTGTCTTTAGTGGCAATACCATCATGACTCATTTGTTCTTAGGATATACGGTAGATGGCTTTGCTAAATATCCTTTTGTGCCATACACATTGGATAGCGTTAGCTTTGTGGAAAAAGGCAGAAACATTTTCTTCATGCCGGGGATAAGTGCCTTTGTTGGAGGAGATATTGTTTCAGGTCTGTTTTATTTAAAAAAGAAATCAAAAAGTGACGACAGCTTCTTGTTTGTTGACTTAGGAACAAATGCAGAGCTTGTTTTATATGATGGTGAAAATTATTGGTGCTCATCTGCATCGGCAGGCCCAGCCTTAGAAGGCGCAAGCTTAAGCTGCGGTGTCGCATCAGTTCGAGGAGCCATTAACCATCTGACTATTCAAAATGACAAGTGTAGCTTTACAACCATCGGCGGCGAGGCACCAATCGGTCTTTGCGGCAGTGGTGTAATTGATTTGATTCACGAGCTTCACAGAAACGGCATTATAGATGATGGCGGTTTACTGTTACCAGAGTACGCTGACAGTGGATATCCAATATCAGATGGCGTAACAATTACCGGGGATGATATTCAGCAGGTTCTTTTAGCTAAAGCAGCTATATATTCTGCTATCGAATTACTTGCAAAAGAGGCTAATTGCTCCCTTGAAAATATTGACCATCTATATGTTTCTGGTGGACTAGGCGCGTCAATCGGTGTATGGGCAGCAGCAGGAATTGGAATTTTCCCAAAGGAGCTTTTGCCTAAGTTTGAAGCGGTAGGAAACACATCTCTTTTAGGTGCAATTGATTTTATCAATGATAATGATGAGGAAACTTTAAAAGATATTAAAGAAAAAGCAAAGGTTGTCATATTAAATGACAACCCTGAATTCGAAAAAATATTTATAGATAATCTGTATTTGAAGTAATTACTTCACGTAATTTATCAGGAGTCGGAATGTGTTTTCGACTCCTTTTTTATGTGAGCGCTCGTAGCCGTGGCTAGCATAAACACCGGCACCGATAAGCCCGTGTTTTACATCGTAACCAGCCTTTAAAGCGGCATCTGCGTCAGAACCATAATGAGGATAAACATCTACCGCAAAATCGATATCGTTAGCTTTAGCAGTGTTAATGAGGGCTGATACCACATCGTAGCTGTATGGGCCAGCGCTGTCTTTAGCACAGATGCTAACTTGAGTCTCTTTGCAGTCTAAGCCATCTCCAATGCAGCCCATATCAACAGAAAGAATCTCTGTAACACCGGCAGGCACTGTACCGCAGGCGCCATGTCCTACCTCTTCATATACGGTGATATGATGATAGATTTTGCGCTCAGGTGTAATATTATTGTCTGCTAAATATTTAGCCTGACCAAGAAGAATACCAACCGATAGTTTGTCATCTAAGAAACGGCTCTTGATGTAGCCTGATTTAGTAACACGTGTGCGAGGCTCGAAGGCAACAATATCGCCAATCATAATGCCAAGCTTTTTAGTGTCATCTTTGCTATCAACTTCTTCATCAAGAACTACTTCCATGCAATCAAATTCTCTTGTTGTAGAAGAGTAGTCACCGTTAACGTGCACAGAGGCATTATTTAGCTGCAGTGTTCCTTCGTAAATCTGGCCATCTCTGGTGTAGATATGGCAGTTTTCAGACTCACCATTGTTTGGATTAAATCCCCCAAGAGGAGTGAGCTCAAGATTACCATTGTCCTTAATCTTAGAAACCATTCCACCAAGTGTATCCATGTGAGCCTCGATTAAAAGACCGTCGTTTTCATTCTTTCCACCAAGGTCAACAAGCACACCGCCTTTCGTAGTAAGGACAGGATTGTAACCGAGCTTCTTGTATTCTTCAATTAAATGATTAGCAGCGTTTGCAGTAAAACCTGTAGGACTGTCTATTGCAAGAATAGCTTCAGTCTGTTCGACCATATAATCTGTATAATGTGTAGTATCCATTGCAACCTCCTATTTTTAAAATTGATTGTGTAAAATTGGTTTACATCATTACTTTATTATGGTAAAGTGTACCTAATTAAAAAAGAGCTGGTGACGGGAATTGAACCCGTGACCCCTTCCTTACCAAGGAAGTGCTCTACCTCTGAGCCACACCAGCTTGCTTTTTCAGCAAGAAAAAGCATATCAAAGTTATATCCCAATGTCAAGGACAGAGGACCAATAAACACACTAGCGGAGATGAAATACTTATGAAAACCCCATTTGTAAAAAAAGAGAAAATCCAGGAAATTATTAAGACGATTCCAACACCATTTAATATCTATGATGAGAAGGGAATCAGAGAAAACGCAAGAGCTGTAAATGCAGCATTTAGCTGGAATAAAGGCTTTAAGGAATACTTTGCAGTAAAGGCAAATCCAAATCCATTTATCCTAAAGATTTTACAGGAAGAGGGCTGTGGTGTTGATTGTGCATCATATGTGGAGCTTGCTCTTTCTAATGAGTTAGGATTCAAGACAGACGATATCATGTTTTCATCTAACGATACTCCAGCATCAGAATTTCAGTATGCTGATGAGTTGGGGGTAATTGTAAACTTAGATGATTTCACACACATTGATTTCTTTGAAAAGTCAGTAGGACATTTTCCTAAGAAGATGAGTTGCAGATACAATCCAGGTGGAGTTTACGAGCTTTCAAACGGCATCATGGACAACCCAGGTGATAGCAAATATGGTATGACAAAGGAGCAAATTTTTGAGGCATACCAGGTGCTTAGAGATAAGGGCGTAGAGGAGTTTGGTATCCACTCATTTCTTGTTTCTAACACTGTTACAAATGATTATTATCCAACTCTTGCAAGAGATTTGTTTGAGCTTATCGTTGAGCTTAAGGAAAAGACTGGAATCAAGCTTTCATTTGTTAATCTTTCTGGAGGTGTAGGAATTGCGTATAGACCAGACCAGACACCAAATGATATCGCTGTTATCGGCGAAGGAGTTCATAAGGCATACGATGAAGTTCTTGTGCCAGCTGGCATGGGAGACGTTGCAATTTTCACAGAGATGGGCCGTTTCATGATGGGACCATATGGTGGACTTGTTACAACAGCCATCCATGAAAAGCACATTTATAAGGAATACATCGGTGTTGATGCTTGTGCCGTAGATTTAATGCGTCCAGCAATTTATGGTTCATATCATCATCTTACAGTTCTTGGAAAGGAAAATGAGGCAGAGGATCATGTATATGATGTTACAGGTTCGCTTTGCGAGAACTGCGATAAATTTGCAGTAGATAGACAGCTTCCTAAGATTGATATGGGAGACATTCTTTTCATCCACGATACAGGCGCCCACGGCTATTCAATGGGCTACAACTATAATGGTAAGCTTAAGAGTGCAGAAGTTCTTTTAAAGGAAGATGGAAGCTTTAAATTAATCCGTCGACCAGAGACTATTAAGGACTATTTAGCTACATTTGATGAGCTTGGCGTGGTTGACGGCATCCTTAAAAAGTAATGATATAATTCATATGGACTCCTAAAAAAAGGGGTCCATATTTTTCATTTTATTGTTGAAAATAATATGCCCTTTTAGTATACTAATTTTCGGACGCCGGCATGTCGGAATTGGCAGACGAGGCAGACTCAAAATCTGTTGATGGCAACATCGTGTGGGTTCAAGTCCCACTGCCGGCATAAAGAAAGACTCAGCTTTTCGCTGAGTCTTATTTTTTACTTCTTTTTAATTAAAAGTGAAAGAACTCCTAAAACGAATACAACTGCGCCTGAGCCAAATGCAAGTACTATTGTAAATGGAAATGGGCAAGTCTGAGGAATGGTTGTAGTTGTAATTAATTCTCCACAGACTTTGCAGTAGGTTTTACTTTCACCTTCTTGGAATAATGAAGCAGCCTTTGTAATCTCAGGTTTGCCAGCCATATGCCCTTTGGCATCAAAATCTTTTTTATAAGAATCGCCACATACTGAGCAAGTGTAAATATCATAGCCAGCCTCTGTGCAGGTAGACTCAACTCGCTCAGTCAGCTCATATGCATGAATATCAGTTATAGGAATAACCTCAGTTTTGGTTTCGCCAGTAAGAGAATTCTTGTATGTTACACTTCCTTCAGCTATGCATGTTGAGGGCGTTTTTTCTGTCTCTTCCCAAGCAGCTTCAATTTCTTCTTCAGAGTATTTTGCTTCGGATGAATCTGGTGAGGTGGAATCAGCTCTTACTTCTACTATATTTAGTGCTAAACTCGTAAATATCACAAGTGCAAATATGCCAGCCGATTTTATAAATCTCTTCATTGTATTTCCTCTTTAGATTTCTATCAAATTTCAAACTAAATAATAAATATGGAAAGTCATTACTGTCGCTAGATTTATAAGATGTTCCTGAAAGCTTAATCATTATATCATGACTTTAAGGATTTTTAATGAATTGCGAAGTTAAGAAAATGTCAGCGGTTTGGCGACTTATGATTTATAGTATTAAAATAAAGCAATATTTGATTTTAATACTAAATTCAGTCGATTTTAGGCTTTGAAAATGCTTTAAAGTATTAAAATCAAATGAAAATCTCTTTTAATACCTTAAAATCGTTTTTTAGCGTATTAAAAATAAAAAATGCCAATATATAATACTCCGGCTAGGAATTTAGATAGAAAAAAGGCGCTTTTTGGTATTAAAATCCAAAAAACGCCTTATTTAATACT
>JAILAV010000063.1 GCA_024681435.1 Pseudobutyrivibrio sp.
CATACCACGAGCAACAACGGCAGCGTGTGATGTCATACCACCACGAACTGTAAGGATACCCTGAGCAGCCTTCATACCTGTGATATCTTCTGGAGATGTCTCAAGACGTACAAGAACTACCTTCTCTCCTCTAGCAGCCCAAGCTTCTGCATCGTCAGCTGTAAATACAACCTTACCACATGCAGCACCTGGAGATGCACCAAGACCCTTTCCAAGAGGTGTTGCAGCCTTAAGAGCAGCAGCCTCGAACTGTGGGTGAAGAAGTGTATCAAGGTTACGTGGGTCGATCATTGCTACAGCCTCTTCTGGAGTCTTGTGTCCCTCATCAACAAGATCACAAGCAATCTTAAGAGCAGCTGGAGCTGTTCTCTTACCGTTACGGCACTGGAGCATGTAAAGCTTCTTGTTCTCTACTGTGAACTCCATATCCTGCATATCATGGTAGTGATTCTCAAGTGTCTCACATACCTTGATGAACTCTGCATATGCCTCTGGGAACTCCTTCTCCATCTGAGCGATTGGCATTGGTGTACGAACACCAGCAACTACGTCCTCGCCCTGTGCGTTGATAAGGAACTCACCCATAAGCTTATTCTCGCCTGTAGCTGGGTCACGAGTAAATGCAACACCAGTACCAGACTCGTTATTTAAGTTACCGAATACCATAGGCATTACGTTAACTGCTGTACCCCATGAATAAGGAATATCGTTATCTCTTCTGTAAACGTTTGCACGAGGGTTATCCCATGAACGGAATACAGCCTCGATAGCGAGCTTTAACTGCTCTACTGGATCTGAAGGGAAGTCTGAACCAAGCTGATTCTTGTACTCAGCCTTGAACTGCTCAGCAAGCTCCTTAAGGTCTGCTGCTGTAAGATCAACGTCGAACTTAACACCCTTCTTTTCCTTCATCTCATCGATGAGCTGCTCGAAGTACTTCTTACCTACTTCCATAACTACATCTGAGAACATCTGGATAAATCTTCTGTATGAATCATATACGAAACGCTCGAAAGCTGGATCTGGGTTACCAGCGATCATAGCTGCAACTACTTCATCATTAAGACCAAGGTTAAGGATTGTATCCATCATACCTGGCATAGATGCACGAGCACCTGAACGAACTGAAACTAAAAGTGGATTCTTGAGATCACCAAACTTCTTACCGTTGATCTCCTCCATCTTCTTAACACCTTCCATAGCCTGAGTCATAATCTCATCATTGATTTTACGACCATCCTCATAATACTGAGTACAAGCCTCTGTAGTGATTGTGAAACCCTGTGGAACTGGCAATCCAATGCTTGTCATCTCTGCAAGGTTTGCTCCCTTTCCGCCGAGAAGGTTACGCATTGTCATGTCACCTTCGCTAAACATGTAAACCCATTTGTTAGCCATTACAAAATCCTCCTAAAAATAACTTTCTGTTGCTGTCTGAATAATCGGGGTTTCAGACAGTCCTTTATTATTTAATCACACTTTATGCCCCAAAACAACTTAATTCGTTGTACAGAATGTAGAAAATCGAGAGTGTTTTTTGTGCATTTTTAAGTTTTCTAAAAGTTTTTACGAAAAAAGGAGCTTAACGCTCCTTTATCTGAATAGTGTTAAAATTTATAATCTAAAGCCGACGCCGTCAAAGCATACTGCTGTTGGGCATTTATAGCGGCTTCAAGCTGCTTTTTATCATTTATGAGAGACTTTATTCGGGTAACTAGGCTCTTGTAATTTGTGCAGCTAAATATATTTTCCGGCGCAGTGTATCCAAATCCATGACTAGTCTCTTGGAAGGCCAAAATAACATGGTTAAATATGAAAGCCTTTCTGGTTGCATCCACAATCTCACCTTCATGATTAATATCTAAGAAGAAATCACAATCCCAGAAAAGATTCTCTAATGTGGACATTTTGATATTTGGATACATGATAACATTATCATATTTCTCATGAGCCAATAGCTTTCCTGACATCTCCGTAAGAGCTGTGACATGGAATTTCACCTCAGGCAACTCCTTCAATAGTTCCTCTAGCTTTTCCACATTCTCTGTATTGGTGCAAATCAAAGCTGATGGCTTGCCACCATTTATCTTCTTGAAAGAATAAATATAGCCAAGCTCTTTAAGGGCAACCTTTGGCGCTTTCAACTGCAATAGCTTCTCGTATGACTGATGATTTTGGGCAACCACGGTCTCACATCTATTGGCCAAGCCCTCAAATATCATCTGCATATTGCCTGGAATTTCACTTCCGGTTTTCTCCTGCCAAAACAGAATATCCCCCTTACCAACCTTTGAAGTTGGCAATGAATTTGATACGAAAAATGGTACTGATAAAGAATTAAAGAAAATCCTACTATCCTCAAGTCCATTTTTTACAAAGTAAAATTTGACAAACTCAGTGCGGTCTTTGAATATCTTTGTTACTCCATCAATATTAAGTGCAATATCTCCTGTAACATAATTCTCTACAATAATCTCACGGCCTATCACATCAAAATACGACTTGCTAACGCGCTGTGACTTTTTATTAAAAATGGTTCTGGCATAGCAGCATCCGTATTTATTATAGTGGTCACTACATTTTACATGGCCGTCCTCATCAAGCCAATCCACAACTTTTACAAGCCTTTTATTCTTTGGCTCAGCATAAAAGATTCTACCGCGCTCCTTAGATTTGTCATGTACACTTCCACCGTTATTAGTTCCGCTAATCTGCCAATAGGCTGGCACTTGAATTTGATTAAAATAAAGCGGCTTGCCAGGACAATTCTCTACAGCTTTAAAATCTCCAAGAAAATGATCAAATACATTTTCCACTGAATCAGGCAAAAATCCATCGTCATTTATGACTACGGTCTTAACCTCATAATCAGCATTCTCAAATGACGCAAGCAAATCCTGACTTCCAGTATTAAAATAATCAAAAAGCAAAACTATATCGTCTTTATTAGTTTTTCCCATTTTGCCTCCACTTCACTTGCCAAATACTTTTCAGCCTTCTTATAGGAATGCTTGTGCATCGCCTCTAAATCGTCCTCTAACAACATCTTCTTTATAGCATTTACCATATTATTAAGTCTTCTGCCCTTTTCCATACCGACAGAATAAGGCAGCTTATAGCCATTCTTACCTTCGTCGATGAATGTCTTATTACCGTAGCGCACATCAAAACCGATGATAGGAAGCCCTGAGCCTATAGCCTCCATCAGTGTCAATCCAAAGCCTTCGCTTGTGGAACCAGACAGATATGCCTCGTAATCCTTGTAAACTTCTGTAAGGTCGTATTGGCCCATCAATCGTATATACGAATCTGCACCAAGTTTCTTTATCTGCTCTTCAAGAGCCTTTGATACAGCACCTTTGCCATAGATATCAAGTGTGATATCTGGAATATCTTTATGAGCCTGCGCTACAGCATCAATAAGCCAATCCACATGCTTTTCTGTTGCCAGACGAGATGCGGTGATTAATGAATGGGGCTTTCTCTTGCCCTCAGGCTTTTTAAGTTCTGGCAAAGCTCCTACTGGAATTGTCACCACATTTGGAGTGACGCCATTGTACTTTTTAAACTGCTCGCTCAAAAGCTTGCCCTGCTCATCTGTGGCAGTGATGTAAAAATCAATGTGGTCGTGCATAGCAAATGAATACTCGTAGTAATTATTCCACAGAATATAATCATCATCTGTGGCACCTTCGCTAAAGTGATCCGCATGAATTACAATGCCCACTTTTGCATCTTTTGCATTTTCTAAAATAGCCTGCCCCTGACCTGTGGTTCTATCGATAATAACCACATCATCCTTGGTAAGATTCAACTTTGACACCATGTAGCCAATCAAATCTTCCTTTGAGCACAAAAGCTTATCAGGGAATTTGTACATAACACTATCATCGTCATTGATTTCCTCATAAGCCAAACTGCCATCTCGATTAAAGAAACGTCTGTGGTACATGTGAGCCTTGCCATCAAGCGGCGCATAATATTCCGAGAATACCCTACCGCTTGTAAAATAGTCCTTGCGAACAAGGCATCCTCTTGATACCATCTCCACTCTATGAACATAATCGTAATCCGTATTTACGAAGTAGATTCTATAAAAATCATTTTGACCTTCAAAAAGAATTCTGCCGATTTTGCCATCACGCTCATATGTATAATTCTGCCCTGCAATTGTAGACTTCAAATCATCCAAAGTATATGTCACCGGTTCTGGATTATAGTCCGTAAAAAATGTGTACAGCCAAATTATTTCATCATCCTCAAAGCCTATATTTCTAGTCATGTCCACAAGATTATCCTTTGGGAACATATCAGAAAATATAAACTTCGCAGGCTGACCAATATTTCTCAATACTTTAGCCCTATAGCTTTGAGCGTATTCCACTCCGGAACTAGCCCAACCTATTCCCAGGTTAAAATTGTAAATCATAAACCCTCCTGTCTGCGTGTCATGGAAGTATAATGTGTAGTCTGTTTTTGTTATCCATGCTAACTTCCGAAAGAAGTATATTTCTAATTATGTTGCGCTTGATTGAGCTCTCCATTTTTCTAAATGATTCAAGAGCTTCAGCCTGATATTCGTACATAAGATTTCGCTGAGCGCTGCTTCGACCAGATACAGCTGACTGAAGCTGCTGCAAATAATCTACCTGCTCAATCCAGGCATCATCAATTGCAGACAAAGCTGACACTCTGATGAAATCCTTCATTCCATTTTCGTTATTAATAGATGCCTTTTTCTCATCCAAAGAGCGCTTTACTCGTGCCATAATGTAAGCTTTAACGCGCTTTCTATTTCTCAGATTTAGACGAGCAGATTCTTTCTCCATTGTATAAGATATGTTATCCAGCAAGTATCTATTAAGCTCTGTAAGCTGAAGATGCCTGTGCTCATCCAAAAATGCATCGATATTCTCTGAAACAATTTTAAACAGACGGTCTTCCTCTACAGTACCACCGTCTAAAAGCATATCTCTGGTATCGTACATAAGCTTTCTCTCCAGCTGAAGTACAAGGTCGTAATCTTTAGAAGTTTTTCTGTTTGTGCTTCCAACTTCCTCGTTAATCTTCTGGGCATTATTAACGATTCTCTTTATTCTTCTATCGCTAATTCTGCGTTTACCATCAATATATTTTTGAAGCTTCTCAGGGTCAGTACCCTTCTCAACAATATCATCTTCAAGGGAAACAATAAATCGACTATAGCCAGGATCCCCCTGTCTTCCTGAACGACCTCTGGCCTGACGCTCATCTCGAATATTAAGCATTCTGCCAACACCGATAACCGCAAGTCCACCAAGCTCCTTTACGCCAGCACCAAGCTTAATATCTGTGCCTCGTCCAGCCATAGATGTTGCCACAGTCATGGCCCCCATTTGGCCAGCCTCTTTAATAATATCAGCCTCCCAGAATGCATTGTTGGCATTCAAAACTGAATGAGGAATTCCCTCTTTTACAAGCAGATGTGAAATGATTTCAGTATCAGAAATCATGGTCGTAACTATAAGAACAGGTTGCCCTGTGTCATGCTTTTTAACTGCAAGCTTAATGGCTGCCTCGAACTGCTTTGTGGAATCACTGAAAAACCAGTCAGGGCAATCCACACGCTGAATTGGATTGTTAGTAGGAATAACCACAACCTTCTTGCCATACACGTCGTAAAGCTCATCCTTGGCATCGTAAATTGTTCCGCTCATGCCCGACATCTTAGGGAACATTGAGAAGAAATTCTGATAGGTGATAGATGCCATAGAACGGTTTTCCTGAGTTATTTCCAATCGCTCCTTGCACTCGATAGCCTGATGCTGACCACCTCTAAGCTTAACACCCTTTAGCATACGACCTGAGCTGGCATCAATAAGTGCTACTTCGCCAGACTCAGAAATCATATATTCTGTGCCCTTTTCAATAATCTTATGGGCTCTGAGAGCTAGCACAAGATGTCTGTAGATTTCAAAATATTCTGGAGCAAAAATGTTATCAATACCAAAATACTCTTCGGCATACTCAAGTCCCTTTTCCGTGAACCAAACATTTTTCTCCTCAACCTCATAATCTTCATCCTCTTTTAGAGTTCTGACGAAGAAATCTGCCGACTCATAGAGATTTGACTGGACACGTGGCGCACCAGAAATAACAAGAGGTGTGCTGGCACTATCCAAAAGAACAGAGTCTGCCTCATCAATAATGATGTAGTTGAAAGGTCTAAGGAATCTATCCTTAGCCGATTTAACAAGGTTGTTTATCAGGTAATCAAATCCCAAAGCAGAGTGAGTCGTATATACGATATCGCTATCATAGATTTCCTTTTTCTCCTCGTTTTCGAAACGATCATCCTCGTCACGCTTAACACCTGCTTTAATGGTAAGTCCCATAAACTCGTAAGCCGGTCCCATCTCTTCCGCATCACGTAAAGCCAGGTACTCGTTGTTAGTAACAAGAATTGCTCCCTTGCCTGTAAGACCATTTAGATACATCGGTAGCGTGGCTGTAAGAGTCTTGCCCTCACCAGTATTCATCTCAGCCAGATATCCTTGATGCAAAGCAATTCCAGCCATTATTTGGACATCAAAAGGAAACATGCCAAGGACACGCTTGTCAGCCTCGCACATGGCAGCAAAAGCCTCTGGAAGAATTTTATCCAATGACTCTCCTGACTCATAACGATTCTTAAAAGTGGCAGTTAATCCCTTCAACTCATCGTCTGTAAGTCCTGCCATCTTTTCCTTATAAGACTTTACCTTTTTCAGTTCCTTCATTAGCTTTCTAACAAGCTTTTTAGTCTTAACAATTTTCATATCTCTTCAATAGTAACCGAATGATACGTAAATTCGGTCATACCTGCATTTATTAGTTGCATTTTATAGCTGTAAGTTTTCAGCGGACATTTGAAATCAGCTTCTTTGCCTCTGATCGTAAAATCCCCTGCTTCTCGTTCGTATCTGTCCAAAAATACAAGGCGCACCAGATAACCTTTATCGTTAGGTGTGTCCACATTAATAGAAATGTGATACTTACTCTCACCATCAATGATAGGAAGAGTTGGTTCAATTCGCTGTGCCTGATAATTGGTCATTGAATACCACTCTTTTATTACCGTGCCTGGTGGCATTAATTCATTTTTGTAATGAACATTGTTGCGGCCATTATATTCAATTTCCGAACCATACAAATACGTATCTGAACTGTATTCGTTCCAGTATATTTTCCAACTTTCTCTTTCCATTAGTTTTCAGTTCCTTCCAAAGACGCCCTAACATCTTTCCATTTTTCAAGTAGGTGCTTAGTGGTAAATTTCTGACTGATATCATATGAATAAACCTTTGCCTGATTCCAGTTTGCAAGACTTCCCAAGAAATAATCCAGGGCAGCTGGCATCATTGAAAAATCCGTAACTACGAAACCGTTGTACATGTTTTGCATGTACTGAGTCTCTCGACGCACAATCTGTGGAATAGCAGCACTGATACAGTTAATTTGCAGATACAAATCAGGATTATGTCTCATGTCAACCATGATTCGCTGCTCTCTCATACATTTACTTACAGAAAGCTCATCCACGCACTGCTCCACGAAGAAACGTACTGGAATTTCTTCATCCTCTACAGCATCCTCATTTTCAGCTGAGTCATCTTCTTTTTCTTCCGGAATAACCATTCGTCTGTCAAATCCTGCCGCCTCCAAAACATCTGCAATTCTTGCAAGAATCTTATCTGGCAAATCAAATTCGGCCTGTCTTGTAAAGATTTGTATCATGGCATTTTCATTTGTTGGAAGATACTGCGCCAAAGCAATCATTAGTGATTCAAATCTATCATCTGGAAGACCATCCACAGGCACCAGTACCTTTTGAACTGTAAGCTGCTCACTGATACCAAAATCAACTCTGGCATCATAAGGTGAGATATCAGTGATATTAGTAAGCTCCTCACCCATTTCTCGCTTCAAATAACGGGTGGTAGCCTCTGAATCAGTAATGAGATATCCTGCACTTCTAACGAAATCCTTGCCCTCTTCATGGTCTTTTATTCTGTATCTATCGCCGTAAAAAGAAAGGATACATTTCTTATCTTCGATAATCTTTCTAGTGGCAAGCACATTCAGCTCATGCATTGCGATGCAGAAAATATCATCTCCATTATTCTCAGCAAGATGAGCATAAAGAACCTCCAAAATCACCTCTGAAATATCTCTATAGATTGTCTTTTCAAAGGTCTTTGTAGTACATACATCCCCCTCTTTAAATACCAGATAGCTGTTGCAATTCTCGTTTATTTCAACCGCTCCAGTCTGTGCGTAAACTCGCATTTTCGTAGTGCCGTTTTCTGTTAGGTAATCCGTATATACGATATCACCATTATCATATACTTCTGTTGAAGAAACGAAACCTCTGTCATCATAGATATTACGTCTGCTAAGGGCGTTCTTCTTGAACATTCTAACTTCGATTGGATTACCTGCTTCACCGAAGTTAATCTGGGCATATTTAGTATTTTCAAGATATGCAATTACAACGAATGGCGTATATACGAATTCAATATGCTCTGGCCAATCCAAATTGTGAAAAGAGAAAACTGCAGCCTTCTTTCTTCTAACCTCTTGAATTGCATCAAAAGCAGACCAGTAAGGCGCATGATAAACACCCTGTCTGTGCAAGAAATGCCTAAAATTAGGCGTATGACTCAAAAGCAAAATCTTAAAATCGCGCATACCACTGCGGTGAAACATCTGAACCTGTTTTACCGTATCATCGAACTCAGTGTGCATTCGGCGAGTGTGCCAACTTTGCTCAAGCTCTTTCCATTCATTCTTTTGATACCATGCTGGAATGAAATATAACATACAATTCTCCTATATAAATGGGACATATGCATCGAAATCTCTCACTGCCCTAAACTCTCTGTAAAGATTACAGTTAATACTTGCCATAGCAATCATAATTGATGGCAAACTCATTACTTCCTGAGGAACATATCCTTTCAATTGAAGGACCAAAGGAAGTCCAATAAACATACTCATAAACGTAGCTGAAAATACAGAAATCAAGAACACTCTTCCGCCAATATAACGTCTTGTTTTTTTACCAGCTCTAAGTCCTGTGATACTATCTCCGGCCTTCTGCAAAGACTCTGCCAGATTCTTAGGACTGATAAATACAAAAGAGAAAATTATCGTAATTACGTATAACACTCCCACATATACTGCAATGCCAAGCGGATGGGTGGTAGTCATATTGTCAGAAGCCCACTGGAAATCCTGATTATCAGGAAAAATCTTAGTCAAAAGTGTGGTCCCATAAACTGGCAACATAAAGAATGCTGATGAAAACATAACCGGCATCATTCCTATTGGATTTAGCTTAATTGGGATATAGTTTTTATCAGAATATATATTGTGAATTGATATACGCTGCATTGGAATTCTGTATTCGGAATTCTCGAAAAAAATGGTACATAAAAGGGCAACCACCGAAACTATACCTATGTATTTCATCTCTTCAAAGGTGCCGTTTCGTACCGTATTTACAACACTATCCAAAATATTGACGTAGATAAGAACAGTTTGTCCGCCAATACCGTATTTACCATTTCTTGTTGCAAGCCATAGAATTACAAATGCACCTGTTACCATCTGCATTCCCGAAATAAACTTGGCAATAAAAAGCTCTATTGTGCCTGATTCGAATAAATATATTGTGGAGCTTGTAGTGAAATATGCCTGAACGCAGGCCCAAATTAACATCAGTGCAAGAGTTGCTCTGGTGACTTTTTTAGGAGATGTGTGTGCTTTACTATCAGCACTTTTAAAGGAAACTGCTACCTGAACAAATAGCATAGAAAACATAAATGGCGATATACCAAGAGCTAAAATACTGGTCTTGTATCTATCTCCGCCTATAGTCTGCATGATCAAATCTTCTGATGCGTCTCTAAAAGCATCATATGCTGCTAAATCAACCCCATATAATGGCAATTCACGTCCAACCAAATATACTGCCATTATTATAAGAGTAAATAATAATTTCTGTATTAATGTTTTTGGAAAAAACTTTTTTGCCATATTAATCCCCTCAATTTCAAGCTATTTTTATTCTACTACACATAAGTTTTCCATTCAATTGAGGGAATTATTTTCAATAAAAAAAGGAGCAGTTCTAAATGAACTGCCCCAAAATTTATTAATATTACTTATTAGGATTTGTGTCTTCTTTATACTTGTCGTATCCAAGTTTTGTTGCAACTAATACAAGCAGTCCACACATAAAGCCTTTCTTTCCAGCATCTCCGTCGATATTAATACGTGCCTTAGCAACTTTCTCATCTTCAATACCTGCATAGTTTGTATCTTTGATAAGATCTGAAATTGCCTGTGCTTCAAATGTCTGTGTAGTCTGCTGTGTCACTGTCTCATGCTCAACTTCAACAGTCAATGCTCCTTGCCAGTTCACAAATTGTTCATCGCTCAAAGTCATCTCTAAGGATTCTATCGTACTGTCCTTTGAACCAAGCACCGATTCCAGCAGTGTTATCGTTATGTCTTCCATGCAATCCTTTGCCGTAAACCTGCACACCTGCAGAGTTTAATTCTGTAAGCAATCGATTATATGCAGTATCATCATAATCATCCTCAAACATATAAGATACGATAAACTTAGTATGGCTGAAATCTGTCTTTTTAATCTTATCCCAGAAACGATCATTAAGTCGTTCAATCGCAGCATCGTCCATGCCCTGTCCATGATGATGTAACAAATCCAAAGATGTAGGAAATCCCTTTGGACGCTTTAATCTTTCGTTTGAAGCTATGGTGCCCAGGCTGGAAAGTGGCTTGCCTAAAATCAATGCATGAGGCTTTAGATCACAGCCATAGTACATAGCTCCAATTGTTCCCATGGAAATGCCTGATAATATAAGCTGTTCAGGGAAAAATCTAAGCTTGTTAAGATGCTTTTCAATAATGCTGACCATAAGCAGCTCATACTCAGGACTTCCAATATAAAATCCTCCACCCTCAAAACGCTGTTCAGCAATAAGCAAAAATGGGCAACCCATTTTGCGCATCATATGCAAACCTTCGAAACCTTCCTGTGTCTTATACCCTGAAAAATATACAGCAAGAGGTGGCTTCAAATCACCTGGATCAAAGTATGCAAATATCTCTTCACGCTCGGATGTGACATATCTCTCACCGCCAACCAGGAATATACCCTGGTCCCATCTGGAGATTCTATCGTGAAGGGCGATAATATCCAGCTTTCCTCCGCCACGAGCTCTAAGTGAGCAATACAAAGGACCGCTACCCTTTGTCCCTTCTATCATTACAGGATTCTTCAAATCCTCTTCTGTAAATACCCAAGAATCAAGAACATCAGCCAAACTTCCGCTAACAAATTGCTTTATTGAAAGCTCAACTTCTACGCCCTCATCCTTGCGATATTCAAGCCAAAACTCTATAGCCTGTCCCTTTTCAAGAGGTATATTGGTGCGCCAGAAAGCAATCTGATTAAACACCATACCGTAATCACCGTAAATCGAAACGCTATATTGACCATTCCATTTTATTGAGCCTTTGAAACCTTGAGCTATTCCAACATTTTCAGGTTTAAACTTTTCGCCGTATGGCTTTGGGAAGAATTTCTTTGCATCTTCATTAAGGAACTGCTGAATATTATCCTTTTGAATAATCCTGCCTTTTCTTCGTCTAAACAAATTGGCAGTAATTCTATCCATCTTAAATGAATCAATAGCAAAAAGGCAGTAGGTCATAGACATAGCTAAAACCTTTTCTGCCTCTTCCTCTGAAAGGTTTCTTTCCAAGACAACAATCTCATAGATTTCTTTTCTCATTTCGATTTCGTCTGTTGGAAAAATAACCTTCACATTTTCCGGTATTAAATATTGATTACTCCAGTTTTCAGTTCCTATCTGAAATATCCTGATTCTGTCCATATCTATCCTCTGTCTTAAGTCCTAATGGTTTATCAATTAATGAGAATAAAGCTGCAAGCGGTACTATATAAAATACCTTTGACACCTCTAAATATGAATCAAGATTGTCGCCCTGAAGCGCAATAACAATAAATGCAACTATTGTAATTCCAAGCCAATAGAATAAATCTGCGAATTTCTCTTCCATGAAAATCTTTGCAATTATCACAAATACCAATACTGCAATGAAAATAATCCATGGATTTCCGCAAACTATTTTGATTCCTTCTGCAAATGTGCCGATATTCTTGAAATTATAAACTACTACTTGGCTAATAAATGCCTGAGCATTCTTGAAGTACCAGAGGTAAATTCCCATTGGTACTGCCACGGTAATCAAGCCCTCTACTGTAGAGAACCAGAATGAACGATAGTCCTTTCCCTGCACACCATCAATTCTAAATTTGACTGCAAAGAAGAGAATAACTGCCGCCCAAAAGATAATATATCCTGGTTGCAAGAAAAATACTAAACCTAAATCAATTGCTAATAAATATGTGTGATGTGAAAGAAATCCATCCTTTAACTGACGTGCGATATGATAGCTTGAAAGACACATAATGAAGAATAAAATCTCCTCAGCTCCGGCATGTGTCAAAGCGCCCCAGCTAAATATTGAAATTGTGCCTGCTGCAAACCATGCGAATAAGTTAGATGTATAAAGCTTTGCTGTCTTATATAAGAACAATATGGAAATAAAATTCAAAACACTTTCCATTATGAAATGTACGATATGAGTATCTGTAGGCAAATATCCCAATCCAAAGAATTCGTAAACTACCGGGCCATAATGTCCATCCAATTCAACATATGCTAAGAAGCCCAGTCTTACTGAATATGCTATATCAAGTATTTCTTCTTGAACAGTTGTGAAAGCATTAGTAATCCATGGATTAAATGGACTTGATATTGCCACAACTGCTGTCAGTACTAGAATCGCAAGAAACTCTAAGATGTGCTTTACCGTTTTATTCATATAATCAGCCCCCTATATTTTTTGTAAAAAATGAGAGTGGAAATGCTTGCACCTCCACTCTCTAATTATAATTCACTTGCAATCTGCAATCTACAAAGATTTTAAATTAATCTTCCTTATCTTTACCCTTTGTAGCATTTACAGTAGCTTTTCTCTTATCTTTTGCAACTTTTCCTGTAAGAGCTGTGATGATGATTAAGATCCAATACCACCAAATTCTTCCGCCAAGACCGCTCTTCTTGATTCCAAGAGGAGTTTCCTCATCCTTAATTACTGTGAAATCTTCACCCATATCATCAAAATCCTCTACAGGATCAAGTTTTACAGATAGTGGAACCTGAGCATCCTCAATAGTGATTCCTGCGTCGTCAACTTCATTAAATGCTGAAACTGTTCTAGCTGGTGCTGTTGTGCCTGAAACTTCGTTAAATGAAGTTGTTGTTCCTGTTGTTCTTGATGTTGTTCCAGCGTTGCCATTTGTCTCACTTGCTGATGAGCCTGAGCCGCCGTTTGAGCCATTATTTGAATCATCGTTTGCTGCTTCAGAAGCTGCTGCACTTGCGCTTGTTGATGCAGACTCAGATGCTGATGTACTTGCGCTTGTGCTTGTTGATACAGACTCAGATGCTGATGTGCTCTCTGACTCTGATGTGCTAACACTTGCTGATGTTGACTCAGATGCTGATACGCTTTCTGACTCACTAGCTGAAATGCTTGCACTTGTTGAAGCACTTTCAGATTCTGAAATGCTTTCGCTTATTGATGCACTCTCGCTTGCTGATGCGCTTGCGCTCATGCTAATTTTCTCTGATGTACTTAAGCTCATGCTCTCTGATAAGCTGAGGCTTACAGAAAGTGACATGCTTGAGCTTATAGATTCACTTACGCTTTCAAATGTGCTTGCACTCTCTGAAAGTGATGCACTTACTGATTCACTAAGTGATGTGCTTGTTGATTCACTAAGTGATAAGCTTGTTGACTCACTGAGTGATGTGCTTGTTGACTCACTTAAGCTTGTTGATGTGCTTTCACTTGCTGATGTAGATGCACTTGTGCTAGCTGACTCAGAAGCTGATGTGCTCTGGCTCGCTGATGTGCTTGCACTTGTTGAAGCACTCGCGCTAGCTGATGAAGATGCACTTAAACTCTCAGATACACTAGCTGAAATACTCTCAAGTTCACTGATTCTCTCAGATGCTGAAGCACTCTCTGATTCATACTGGCTGAGGCTTGTTGAAGCACTCTCGCTATTTGAAATGCTTGTGCTTTCTGAAGCACTTGCTGATATTGATGCACTTGTTGAAGCACTTGTTGATTCACTGAGTGATGCACTTGTGCTCTCACTTAATGAAGCACTTGTTGACTCACTGAGTGATGTACTTGTTGACTCACTCTCAGATACTGATGTACTTGTACTCTCTGACCCAGATACACTTGTTGATGTACTCTCACTCTCTGAGATACTTGTGCTTGTTGACTCTGATTCACTTACACTTGTTGATTCACTCTCGCTATTTGAGATGCTTGTGCTTTCTGACTCACT
>JAILAV010000114.1 GCA_024681435.1 Pseudobutyrivibrio sp.
CCTAATACATAAAATATAGTTATTTATAACGGTGTTATTAAAAAATAAAACTAAAAATTCCTCTGCGACAAAAGTCACAGAGGAATCTATAAATCATCGTACTAATTATAACTGTGGGCCTGCAGAAACGAGCGCCTTACCAGCTTCATTTGTTGTGTACTTAACAAAGTTCTTGTTGAATCTCTCAGCAAGATTCTTAGCCTTCTCTTCCCACTCAGAAGGGTTAGCGTATGTATCTCTAGGATCAAGGATTGCTGGATCTACACCTGGAAGCTCTGTAGGAACTCCGAAGTTGAACATTGGAATAGTCTTTGTAGGAGCATTGTTGATGTCACCTGAAAGGATTGCATCGATGATTCCTCTTGTATCCTTAATTGTGATACGCTTTCCTGTTCCGTTCCAACCTGTATTTACAAGGTAAGCCTTTGCACCAGACTTCTCCATCTTCTTTACAAGCTCTTCAGCGTACTTTGTTGGGTGAAGCTCAAGGAATGCCTGACCGAAGCAAGCTGAGAATGTAGGTGTAGGCTCTGTGATACCTCTCTCTGTACCAGCAAGCTTAGCAGTAAATCCTGAAAGGAAGTAGTACTTTGTCTGCTCTGGTGTAAGGATTGATACTGGAGGAAGTACTCCAAACGCATCTGCTGAAAGGAAGATTACGTTATCAGCATTAGGACCAGCAGAAACCTTATTTACCTCAGCTGCAATATTGTTGATGTGCTCGATTGGATAAGATACACGAGTATTCTCTGTAACACTCTTGTCATCAAAATCAATCTTACCATCAGCAGCAACTGTTACGTTCTCAAGAAGAGCATCTCTTCTGATTGCATTGTAGATATCTGGCTCAGATTCCTTATCAAGACCGATAACCTTTGCGTAGCAACCACCTTCGAAGTTGAATACGCCGTTATCATCCCAACCGTGCTCATCATCACCGATAAGACGACGCTTTGGATCTGTAGAAAGTGTAGTCTTACCTGTACCAGAAAGACCAAAGAAGATTGCTGTGTGCTTTCCATCCATATCGCAGTTAGCTGAGCAATGCATTGAAGCCATGCCCTTAAGTGGAAGGAAGTAGTTCATCATAGAGAACATACCCTTCTTCATCTCTCCGCCGTACCATGTATTGATGATAACCTGCTCCTTAGATGTGATATTGAATGCTACACATGTCTCAGAGTTAAGTCCGAGTTCCTTGAAGTTTTCAACCTTAGCCTTTGATGCATTGTAAACTACGAAGTCTGGCTCGAAGTTTGCAAGCTCATCAGCTGTAGGCTTAATGAACATATTTTCAACGAAGTGTGCCTGCCAAGCAACTTCTACGATAAATCTAACTGCCATACGAGAATCCTTGTTAGCACCGCAGAATGCGTCTACTACATAAAGATCCTTATTTGAAAGTTCTTTCTTAGCGAGTTCCTTTACCTTCTTCCAAACCTCTTCAGACATAGGATGGTTATCATTTGGATATCCCTCTGTTGTCCACCAAACAGTATCCTTTGAGTTAGCATCCATAACGATGTATTTATCTTTAGGAGAACGTCCTGTATAAATACCTGTCATAACGTTAACAGCGCCAAGCTCAGTTTCCTTACCTACTTCATATCCCTCAAGCTTAGAGTCAACCTCTGCCTTGTAAAGATCCTCGTAAGAAGGATTGTGTACGATGTTAGTTGTTCCTGTGATGCCATACTTTGTTAAATCAACATTAGCCATCTTGTCTTACCTCACTTTTCTATTATATAATTTTCTAGTTTACCTCTTTAGAGGATTAAACTAATTTTCGCTAAATATCATTTTAGTTTTTCGTTAAAATAAAGTCAATGTTTTCAGCAAAAAATTGTTCTCACATTTATACAATTTTGGTGCTATGTTTTAATGCACTTTGACAAGTATTAAATTTTTATAAAATCCGTGTAATATTCTTGCATTTTTAATTAAATAAATGGCACAATTATACTTGTCTTTATACATACAATTGTGATAACATAGCTAAAATCACAATTTAGTATGCTAAAGTGTGAAAGGAGGACAATGTTTTAAATGGTGATTGAAAATTATAGCGAGATTACTCCTGAATTAGAAAAGCTTGCGGAGCTTTCAAAGAAATCTTCATATATAGATCCTGAACTTTACACTACTTACGATGTAAAAAGAGGACTTCGTGACCTTAACGGTAAGGGTGTACTTGTAGGTATTACAGAAATTTCAGAAGTTAATTCTAAGAAGTTTGTTGATGGCAAGGAGGTTCCTTGCGACGGTCAGCTTTTTTATAGAGGCTACAATGTTCGCGACCTTGTAAAGAATCTTCCTACAGAGCAACATTATGGTTTTGAAGAATGTGCTTATCTTCTTCTCTTTGGTAGTCTTCCTACAACAGAACAATTAGAAGAATTCAAAGACATTCTTGCAAGCTATCGTTCTTTACCACCTAATTTTGTCCGTGATATGATTATGAAGAGTCCATCCCAAGACATGATGAACTCTTTAGCTCGTTCTGTACTTGCTCTTTACTCTTACGACGATTACGCAGATGATACATCAGAGCCAAATGTACTTAGACAGTGTTTGCAGCTTATCGCTAATTTCCCACTGCTTTCAGTGTACAGCTACGCTGCTTATGATTATTACTATAATGATAATTCCCTGATTATTCATCAGCCTAGACCTGATTATTCAACAGCGGAAAATATTCTTCATTGCTTACGTCCTGACAGCAAGTTCACTCCACTTGAGGCAAAGCTTCTTGACGTAGCACTTATTCTTCATATGGAGCACGGTGGTGGTAACAATTCCACATTTACAACTCACCTTGTTTCATCATCAGGAACAGATACTTACGCTGCTATTGCTGCAGCTCTCGGTTCTCTTAAGGGACCTAAGCACGGTGGTGCAAATATCAAGGTTGTAAAGATGTTTGAGGATATGAAAGCCCATTTAAATGATTGGGAAGACGAATCCGAAGTCAGCGCATATCTTAGAGCACTTCTTCACGGAGAGGCATTTGACAATGCCGGATTAATTTATGGTATGGGACACGCTATTTATTCTGTATCAGATCCACGTGCTCTCACATTCCACTCATTCGTTGAAGACCTTGCTAAAGAAAAAGGAATGGAAAAGGAATACAACCTATACGAGCTTGTTGCAAAGCTTGCTCCAAAGATTATCGCTGAGGAGCGCAAAATCTACAAGGGGGTTTCACCGAACGTGGATTTCTACTCAGGCTTCGTATATCAGATGCTTGGCATCCCCGGCGAGCTCTTCACTCCTATTTTTGCCATTGCACGTATCGCTGGCTGGAGTGCTCACCGCATGGAAGAAATCTGCCACAAAGGCAAAATCATGCGTCCTGCCTACATGACAGTTTGCCAACACAAGAAGTATATCCCAATCGAAGA
>JAILAV010000155.1 GCA_024681435.1 Pseudobutyrivibrio sp.
TACAATAAAGACTTCCTGGCCAACAGGCATTTCAGTAAGTTCAAATTCATTACGAGTTGCATTGAATTGATACCAGGTGTCATTTTCTTTGAAAAAGCCTTTGGCTCTTAGAACATCTCCAAAAGCAGAATCTGTCATTAGGCTATGGATTTTGCTTTCTAGATTATTCTTTGATAAAGGCAACTCTAGAAAATAAACTGTTTTGTAACCACTGTCATCAGTGGTTATTTTTTTTACATAAGAACGGCTGGCGTAGCTGCAGTTTGAAAGTTTTTCATAATCTGCATCATTTAAGTCATCCCATGATTTTGCAAATAAGAGTGAATCAATATCAATCTTTAAATTTGCAAGTTCGCTGGCCTTTTTTAGATGATTAATTGTAGCTTCAATATGAGCAGAATCAGTAATCTGAGTTCTGCTGAGCACGATAGATCCGGCATTTGCTATCTGCGATGCCAAAAAGAAATCTGAGTCTTCTGAAAGATTATCCTCAAGACGGGCATCAACTATCGTAATTACGTTACCTGTGTCATACCATCTATCAAGAGGTTCTTCTCGGATAACATCGAAGAATTCATCTACATCAAAAATTCCCGAAGGTTCGATAATAACTCTGTCATAGCCACTCATGGCCATAGCGATAAGCTTTGTTTTAAATCGTCTTCTATGACAGTCTGCATCGCAGCCACCTGCAACCATTTCAAGCTCGCAATTATCTCCGCGAAGCTCGTTTAAAAGAAGCATATCTACATTAACTGCGCCATAATCGTTTTCAAGGATGCCTACACGCTTTCCTTGTGACATAAAGTGTCTTGCGTATTTTTTCAAAAAAGTTGTTTTGCCACTGCCAAGGAAACCTGTAATTAAGTCAACTTTTATCATACTTTTACCTCTCATTTATAAAGCAATATTATCATAAGTAGTATAATAATTTATACACAAATATTTGATATTATATCATCGAATGTTATAATCATTAGGTTATAAAAAATAGAGGAGTTATATTAATGGGAATCGTAGTTTTAGGAGCAGTATTTATTGATATAAAAGGACATTCCACTTCAAGCTATATTCCAGCGGGAAGAAATGTTGGTACAGTTGAAGAGGTGCACGGTGGTGTTAGCCGTAATGTTGTAGAGGACATTGCTAATGTAGAACTTAGACCTACTTTTGTCAGCCTTGTTGATGAAAGTGGAATCGGTACAGGTGTTTTAGATAAGCTTAACAATCATAAAGTAGATACACGTTTTGTTAGACGTACTCCAGATGGAATGGGCAAGTGGCTTGCTGTTTTTGATAATCATGGAGATGTTGTTGCAGCTATTTCAAAGCGACCTGATTTATCAGAGATTAATAATATTCTTGATGAAGAGGGAGATGAAATCTTTAAGGATGCAGATAGTATCGCCCTTGAAATTGACATGGAGAAGGATACTATCAAGCGTGTATTTAAGTATGCTGAAAAATATAATTTAAAGGTTTATGCTGCAGTATCAAATATGAGCATTGCAGTTGAGCGTAGAGATTTTCTTAAGAATGTTGAGTGCTTTGTTTGTAATCAGCAGGAGGCTGGCATTTTATTTATGGATGATTATTCTGAGAAGACGCCAGAAGAAATGCAGGATATTTTATCTAAAAAGATTCAGGGTGCTCAAATTAAGAATATGATTGTTACTCTTGGCGGACAGGGCGCTGTATATGCAGATATTGATGGTAATACAGGCTTTGTTCCAGCTAGAAAAGTAGATGTAAAAGACACTACAGGAGCGGGAGATTCATTTTTTGCTGGGGTTACAATAGGTCTTACATACGGCAAAACTATTCAGGAGGCTTGCGAAATCGGTTCTACACTTGCAGCATCTGTAATCGTAACCTCGGATAATGTATGTCCAAGATTTTTACCTAGTGAGTTTGGAATTGAACCAAGAGAATAGTAGTCTTATGGGCAGTACGAGGAGCGGAGTTATGGATGTGGGGTTTATAAAAAAGATTATAGTTGCTCTTTATATTATAATTATTATTTTTCTTGTGATTTTGGGATTTGCTTATTCTAATCAGGATAGTGGAACTTTCAGAGAAAACTTTATTCAGTTTGATGAGGGTTGGAAGGATGATGATGTTGAATTGTCATTTCCTTATGACTTCACTGATGAGTTCACAATGGTTAATGAGCTGCCACAAGTTTATGGTGATCAGTTTTTAATAATAAAGTGTTTTTATGAAACAGCAACTGTTTGTATAGATGATGTGGAAATATATCGAACACGTGATAATTCGTTGTTTGGTATTTCTTCTAATGTAGGAAAGAAAGAAATACATATTCCTATGAAGACAGAGTATTCTGGTAAGAAAGTCAGTGTAAAGTTAAAGCTTCAGGACTCTTTATATGGAGCGGAGGTATATGATATATTGATTTCTACCAGATCAGGATATGGAATATATATCATAAAAAGTGAATGGATATCTATCGTATTTGCAGTAGTTTTACTCTTCTCGGGAATGATGGAAGCTTTTGTAGGCATGCACTTTATTGTGAAGCGTTCGTTGATTCTTAGAAAGCTTTCTTTTGAAGCGCTAGTATTTTCAGGAGTATTTTCAATACTGTCAAGCATTTGGCTTATATGTCAGACTAGAATATTGTATGTAATATTTGGTAATGGAACAGGCTTTGCTATACTTGAAATAATTGTATTTTTACTTATGCCTCTTGCCTTTTTTGAGTTGGTTAGGTCGGTTAACTTTAGAGTAAGTGTTCGTGATAATATTATAGATGGTATTTTGGCCATTACCATTATGTTGCTATTTATTCTAAGCATGCTTGGAGCCTTACATTGGGGTGAGATAGTAATCATCGGCCATGCTATAGATTTAATAGTTGTTTTTTTTGTTGCTTATTATTCTTATACAAGCATCAAGGAAGAGAAGCGTCAATCAGAGCGAAAGTTAATAGCTATAGGAAATATGATATTTTTATTAGTATGCTTAGTGGCGCTTGCTATGTACATCAATAATGTAGATAGTAATTACAATGTATTAGTTGTGTTAGGCTTGATTATTTATACTATTACACAGGTTAGTTTGATTTATAGAAGAATTGGCCTGAAAGTTGAAGAGGAAGCGGAGCTTGTTCAGGCTAAGGAATTCGCATATACGGATGAACTAACTAAGCTTACAAATAGACGTTATTTTTACGAGGAATTAAAGGCCTTAGAGGATCGTGAGGTACAAAATGACACAACAATAGTTTACTATGATGTGAATAGATTAAAGTATTATAACGATGAAATTGGCCATGATGCAGGCGATGAGCTACTAGTTGCTATGGCAGATTGTTTAAGAAAGGCATTTTCTGATTGTTCAACATCTGTAATAAGCAGAATTGGTGGCGATGAATTTATCGTAATGCTTATTGATAGTGAATCTGATATTAATCGTCGTATAGAAAAATTTAAAGCTCTTTCTTCGCAATGGACCGGAGAGTATATTAAGGGGTTCACTGCTTCCTACGGTGTAGCTGCAAGACGTGAATACAAAGATGCCTCTTTAGAGGACTTGTGTAAATTGGCGGATAATAAAATGTACGAGGATAAAAAACGGTATTACGAAGAGACAGGCTATGACCGCCGCCACGGCTAAATTTTATTGAATTTCTAGCCTATTATGATAGAATATTTATGACCTTATAGGTACTAATTAGATAGGCAAAGAATAATGTTTGAAAATGATAATTTAAAATACCGACAGATGTATTTTGATTTTGATGGAGCAATTAAGCAGGAGACATATGTATATCATAGAGAAATGACACCTGAGGAGCAGGAGAACTATGAAAACTTAGTTGCAGATTCAAATCAGATGACGATTTTTGATTTTTTGACTGATTAAGACCTTGGACATCCCAAGGTCTATTTTTAAATATGCATGGGAGAGAATGATGAGCTTAACTAACAAATCCGTAAATGAATTTACAGAACTTTTAGCAGCAAAGGAATCGGTGCCAGGAGGCGGTGGCGCAAGTGCTCTTGTGGCCAGCATTGGTATAGCTTTAGGCACAATGGTAGGACAATTCACTGTTGGCAAAAAGAAATATGTTGACGTGGAGGAAGATATTATTCAGCTTATTGACCAGGCTGAGGTTTTGCGAAAGTCTCTTTTGAATTGTATAGAAGAAGATGCTAAGGCTTTTGAACCTTTATCTAAAGCTTATGGAATTCCTAAAGATGATCCTTCAAGAGATGAGATTATGGAAAAATGCTTAAAGGATGCTGCCAGGGTTCCATTAGATATTCTTGAATTGGCCTGCAAAGCTGTTGATTTACAAAGAGAATTTGCAAATAAAGGCTCAAAACTTATGATT
>JAILAV010000177.1 GCA_024681435.1 Pseudobutyrivibrio sp.
TCAATGCCGTACTTCTTGTTGAACTTATCAATACGTCCACGAGCCTGTGTAGCTTTCTGCTGGCCTGTGTAGAATGGATGGCACTTTGAGCAAATTTCTACGTGGATGCTCTCCTTTGTAGAACCTGTTACAAATGTGTTACCGCAGTTGCAAGTAACTGTAGCCTGATAATAATCTGGATGGATACCCTGTCTCATTTCTTTCACCTCTCATTTAATGATTTACAATTTCCAACTGTAATTAAATAAAACGCCGTCTAAATGCGAGGTCCTCGCATTTCATCCCGATTAACAGCTTAATGAGTATAACATAGAATTTTCTATTATTCAACCCCTATTTGTCGTCATCATCTTCGTTGTTATATAGAGGCTCTTTTGCTTTTGTTGTTTCAAAATAATCTTCTAATTTATTCAAAAGGGTCATTTTATCTACTGATTTCAAAATGTAGTCCACAGGCCTTGTATCAACAGCTTTTACCACATTTTCTTTGCTACTTTTTCCGGTTAAAAACATTACCGGAATCTCTCTGGTGTTCATGTCACCCTTCAACATACGGCTAACTGTCGGACCATCCATCTGTGGCATCTCATAATCCATCAATATTAAATCGATGCCCTTATTTTCAAGAAGCCAATGTATGGCCTTGCTTCCTGAATCCATCATGGTAATCTGATAGCGCTCTTTCATCCACTCAAGAAGCATTCGCATATATGTGACGTCATCATCGATTATCAGGATATGCTTTTTTCTTGATGGAGCTATTTCACCGTTTAGAGCCTTTTCCACAGTGGCAAGTAAGGCATCCATATCTACAGGTCTTGAAAACCAATCCACTATGGAAGATTTTGGAATAATCTCTATAGCTTTTTCATATTCAGCTTTTTCGCCCACTAATATAACAAGCTTTTCCTGCTCAAGACACAGGTTCTTTAATTCCTTTAGGAAATCTTCACCTCTGACTGTATAAATATCATCATCAAGATAATAGATTATTGGCTCTCGTTCATCAATAGCCTCTTCTATCTGAAAGACACTAGGTCTGCAGGAGATTCCATCAATGCTGGCTTCCTGCAGTTTCTTCTTGATTCCCATAACTGAAAAACTATCTTTAGAACTTACTATAGCAACCTTTTTGTTTTCTTGTGTAGTGTTAAAAAAATCCATAATCAATTTCCTCCAAGCATTTCAGTAGCAGCCTTTGCTACAAGTTCATACTCTAGTTTTTCTAAAAGTCTACGAATATTTTTAATCTTTTCTGATATATCCTCAGGAATTTCATACTCATCAAGCTTATCTAATACCATTTCTGTGGAAGCAAAATCTGCCACATTTGCCATTTCAATAATTGAATATAAGGCATCCTTTAAATCAGATTCCTCCAACGGTTGCTTAGACTTACTTTTGCCTTCATAGTTATCACGTATACTTAGGTACTCAGAAATCAGTTCCTTGTGATTTTCTAAAATGTAGTCCCAATCACCGGCATTTCCTGCTTTTTCTAAGGCTTCTGCCTTTTTCGAAATTGACATTTCACCAATGAGTCTCGCTGTACTTTTAAGGCCGTGGACTTTGATGGTGTAGTTTTTAATATCTGAAGCTGCAATAAACTCATCTAGTTTTTTAGCAATCTCATCAATAGTAGATACAAAGATTTTAATCAAAGCCTGTCGCTCATCATCATTTGTTGTAAGAGATTTATCGTGCTTAATATCACTGATTGGCTTGTTCACCATCTTTTCTTTAGGAACAAACTTTAGTAGCATATCCTCAAGAGCCTCTGCATCAATTGGCTTTGTAAGGTAATCATCACAGCCTTTAGATAAATAATATTCCTTAGCACCTGCAATAGCATTTGCCGTAAGAGCAATAACAGCGGTTTTATCTGTTAACAGGCCTCTTTCCTTCATTAACTCTATAGTCTGGAGGCCATCTAGATCCGGCATCATGTGATCCATGAAAATAATGTCGTATTGCTTTTCTGCAGTCTTTGCTATAGCCGCGTTTCCCGAAGATGCTAAATCCGGTATGAAATCATATATCTTCATGAGATTCTTCGCCACAATAAGATTCATCTCATAGTCATCAACAACTAAAATCGATGCCGTTGGCATTGATGGGAATGTAAATTTATTTCTTCTCTTATAACTTTTCTTAATTCGCTTTTTGTAATCTCCCACTGGCTCACTGTTGACGATTCCCTGGGTAATTACAAATGAAAATTTAGAACCAAGGCCATACTCGCTTTCAACCTGAAGCTCACTTCCCATAAGCTTTAAAAGCTGAATAACAATAGGAATTCCTAGTCCTGTTCCTTCAATATTTCTATTTCGCTCCTCGTCGATTCGCTTGAAGGACACATACAAATCCTCTAAGTCCTCAGGCTTGATGCCGATACCAGTATCCTTTACACAAACCTCAATATTGATACTGTTATCGATGCGAGAAACCTCTTTCATGGAAAATAGGATTTCCCCTGTCTCAGTGTATTTCAGAGCATTAGTAAGAAGATTCATCAGAATCTGGCTAACTCTAACATCATCTCCCAAAAGAGTCATTGGAAGATTGTTATCAACCTCGGTCTTAAATGCAAGACCTTTAGCCTTTGTCCTGGTAGCAACGCTTGGAACTACGGAGTTTATCATGGTGGCCAAATCATACTCGGCAGAGATAATCTCCATTTTGCCACCTTCTAGCTTTGAATAGTCCAAAATACCATTAACCTGAGCCAGCAAAGATTTTCCTGCCTGCTTAATATTTGTGGCATATTCTACAATCTGCTCATCCACACTTTCTCGGATAATCATTTCATCCATACCAAGAATAGCATTGATTGGCGTTCTTATTTCATGGGACATATTTGCCAAGAAATTGCTTTTTGCTTTATTGGCAGCATCTATTGTCTCCAACTGATTTTGAAGTTTAACAATTACCTGAGATACAAAAATACTAATTATCGTAAGTAAAATGAATAAAACTAGTGAAAAACTAAGAAGTTTGATTAGATGATCTTCGGTTAAGACTTCCCCTGCGATGACCGCAACAGCCCCCAGCAGTAATAAAATAATTACTGCCAAGATGCCAAGAATTGCAAAAAACACCCTCTTCTGCACTGAATTCATACTTCACCCCATAAGTATATCTAAAACAGCTGCATATACATCATCGCTACGCACTTTCCAATTATTGCACAGGGTCTCGGCCTGCTCTTTTGTAGCCACATGGAAGCTTAAGTCCATGGTGGTTACATCATTTTCTGTGATGCGTAGTTGTACAACATATCCTCCTCTATCTGCTTTGAAATATGTCGCTTTATACGAATTCTCCTCTTTCATAGAGATAGAATTGATTTTTAAATATTTGTTTATATCCTTTGATAAGGCAGGAGAAATCTTTTCCTTGAATAACTCCAAGGTCTTCTCCCCCTCGTCGGTAATACTGTAAGTAGTATTATTATGATTGGTCTTGGAAAGAATCAGCCCTGCTTCCTCATCATCACTGATAGCCTGCTGGGCTGTGAAGTAATCTGTGAGATTACCCTCCAAGAAAAAATCCGTAATTTGACTATTGCTAAGTGGAAAACCACTGCGGTGTAATAATTCTAGTATTGTAATTTTGTAAATCAAATTTGGTTCTGCCATGAAATTCTAAATCACTCTCTTGCGTATAATCATATCAATATACTCATCATTGTTCTTTGTATGAGCAAACATATTGAGAATAGTTTCAACGGCATCTTCTTTTCTAGCGCCATTAATAGCTTTTCTCATAATCTCCATAGCATCAAGCTCTTTTCTTGTAAGAAGAAGATCCTCTCGACGTGTACCAGAGCCTGTAATATCGATTGCAGGGAAGATTCTCTTTTCTGAAAGCTTTCTATCAAGAATAAGCTCCATATTACCTGTTCCCTTGAATTCCTCGAATACAACGTCATCCATCTTTGAACCTGTGTCAACAAGGGCTGTTGCAAGAATAGTAAGGGAACCGCCCTCACGCATATTTCTTGCAGCACCAAAGAATTTCTTTGGCATGTGTAAAGCTGCAGGATCAAGACCACCTGAAAGTGTACGACCTGATGGCTGTACTGTTAAGTTGTATGCACGTGCAAGACGTGTAATGGAATCCAAAAGAATCATAACATCCTGGCCGTGCTCAACAAGTCTCTTAGCACGCTCAATAACCATCTCAGAAACACGCTTGTGATGCTCTGGACTCTCATCAAATGTAGAGTAGATAACCTCAACATTTTTGCTGTTTCTCATAGTATCCTTCATATCTGTAACTTCCTCTGGACGCTCATCGATAAGAAGAATAATAAGATGCATATCTGGATGGGAATAATTAACAGATGTAGCAACTTCCTTTAAAAGTGTTGTCTTACCAGCCTTAGGCTGAGAGACAATCATACCACGCTGTCCCTTACCGATAGGGCTAACAAGGTCCACAATTCGCATTGCTACAGAACTGCGCTGACGCTCTAAGCGCACGCGCTCATTAGGGAAAATAGGTGTTAAGTCCTCGAAATTAGGACGCTTTGTTGCTACATCTGGTGTGTATCCATTGATTGTATCGATAATCATAAGAGCAGCAAACTTGTCAGTTGGATTATTAAAACGCTTCTTTCCAACCACAATATCACCTGTCTTTAAATTAAACTTTTTAATTTGTGACTGTGAAACATAAACGTCGTCTGTACCAGGCATGTAATTATCACAGCGGATGAAGCCAAAACCGTCGCCCATGACTTCAAGAATACCACTTGCAGGAATGAGATTATCCATAGGAATATCAGCTCTATCAGCCTTCTGAGCCTTTTCCTCTTTCTCTACATGCTCTGCCTTTTCAGATTTTACTGCTTTATCAGGTGCAGGTGCTGCAGTAGCTGTTTCGTTCTGCTTGTCTATTTCGTCCTGAGCAAGCATAGCTTCAACTAAATCTGCTTTTTTCATAGCTGATGCGCCTTTTATTCCCCTAGCTTTTGCTAAGTCGCGCAATACTGTAACTGATAAGCTTTCGTATTTTTCTCTCATCTAACTCTCCTTAATAAAAATATATAACGTCATGGAAATTAAAAGCCGAACCGACTATTGAATTAACTTTGATGATAAATGCATTATATACTTAAAATCTTTTGATGTCTATATTTTTTAGGCTGTGGTAATTTTAGAGTCAAAAAAGTTAGCAAGATTATTAATTGGTACAGGTGCTGCATAGTTAAAGCCCTGGATATATTCAAAACCAAGCTTAATTGAAAGCTCAGCCTGCTTTTGATTTTCAACGCCCTCAACAAGGACAATCAAACCGTGGCTTTTGAATACGTCTACCATGTTTTGAATCAAACGGAGCAAAATCGGGTCATCCATTGATTTATACAAAAGACTCTTGTCGAATTTTATAGTTCTGAATGGAAGGCTAACAATTCTCTCAAGATTAGAATATCCAGTACCAAAATCATCCAAATAGAAATGAACGCCCTTGGCATTGAACTCTTTCATATTATGGCTGATTGCTTCGATTTCATCACTTGTCATAGATTCTGTCATCTCAAGACGAATCTTGCTATATGGAATACCATTTCGATCGATAATTTCCATCAATTCATCATGTAGACAATAATCCATAAACTCAGACAATGAAACATTTACTGAAACAGCATCAAATACATAATAATCCTGTATCTCATAAATCTTCTTGCAGACTTTATTTAAAATGATTCTTGTAAGTGCGTGGATACAGCCAACCTTTTCAGCTAATGGGATGAAAATATCAGGGGCAATAATTTTACCTCCCACATTCAATCTCATAAGAGCCTCAGCATTATGATAATTCTCCTGAATAACATCATAAATTGGCTGAACGTAAACAATTACACGTGGATCATTTAGATCATCTTTATTTCTAATATCAACAATTACACGCTCAATTTCTTTTTGCTCTACACAAATACTGTAATCAGCTGGTGTTCCCTTATAGAAATTAACCTGCTTTCTAGCTGCCTTCTCAAACAAGAAGCTGCTGAAAGCGTCAATATTAACTTCATTGCTAAGCTCAATTTCACCTGGAACCTCTACCATGCAGTATTCTGGTGTGTTTGAGTACTCCCACTCAGACATAGTCTTATCGATACCACGCTTGATAAATCTAACTGTGTCATCACTGCTTGGCGTAGCCTGCTTAGGGAAAATGATTGACAGCATGGAATTAGTAAGCTGATAAACTCTCGCCTCATTATTCTGCTGCTCAAGCTTTCTGATAGCATTTGAAATTCTCTTCTGCGCTATCTTCTGAAGCTCGATGTTGTCAATAACATCAAGACGAGGGAATTTAATGTAAACAAATGTGTACTCTTCTCTATAAGCTTTAATTGCGGCAAGATGTGATTCGAAGGCCTGTCTGTTCTGACAACCTGTTACCTCATCATAAATAATACTATGGAACACTACATAGCAAAGCATGAATGGTACAACATATGTAACACTCAATATGACATACTGCTTTTGAATCATCTGGATAATCAAAGCAACTATCTCAAATGGAACAAATAAGTAAATCAGCTTCATTAGAACACGTGGAATAGTGTTTTTATTGGCTGCTGTAGATATAACAACAAGCGCCACATCCAAAAGTGCAAACCAAACATTAACATAAAAGTATTCTGTGAACTGATATACGTTATCCACAACTCTTATGTAACTATCACTGAAAAATACACAACCAGAAGCGATTATGTACATAGCTGAAAACAAGATAATAACAATATTTAAAGTATCTGTGTTTTCTCTTTGCTTTAAACTCAAAAGGTGAATATACGCATAGATTAGCATCAAAATTCCAAGGTAAGTTGCGTAGTAAAGGAATACGGTCATTCTAAAGATAAAGCCTTCTATGGCTGTATCAAAATCAAGCTGATAGATACAAGCCATATGAAGGATAATATTTGCTATTGAAAGAATCTGACCATAGAAAACCACAGTAAGACCAGTGGTCCGCCTTGGTCTGGTGGCCACTGTAAGATAGAGCATTGTGAGCGAAATAAGCAGGTCTACCCTCTCTGCCGCGATATTGAATCCGTTGATGATCATAACAAAATCTGCCTTTTCTAAGAATTTGGATTGCTTATTCCTGCAGAGACTCCATGATAGGAGGTATCAGCTGTTTCTTTCTAGAAACAACTCCCTCTAGAATATAGCTATCTGCAGCAACAGGCATTCTAAATGCATCGGCAATTATTTTGTCAGCCTCCCCGCCAACGAATAGAAGCTCTGTTGATTGATTTAGTATATCTGTAAGCATAACATATACGGCATTTAGATCCGATGTGTTAAGCACAGTACTCATGTAATTCTGAATATCACTCTTAATAGAATTAAGCTGTCCCTTGGAAATTGAACTTACCTGGGCAACTCCAAATTTTGTCTCGCCACTGGTGAAAATCTTATAATCCTGATGGAAAATCTGCTCTGCTGTACGATCCTTGAAGTCGCTACCGGCCTCAAACATGGATGTAGCAAGCTCTGTCACATCAACTCCTGCAATCTCTGATAGTTCTCTTGCTCTTGTCTCGTCAATTGGTGTGCAGGTTGGTGATCTGAACATCAATGTATCTGAAAGAATTGCGGAACAAAGAATTCCTGCAATATCCTTTGGTATCTCAACATTTCTTTCCTTGAACATCAGCGAAACTATTGTGGCTGTTGAGCCAAGAGGCTGATTTCTGAAAAGAATAGGTGAAACTGTTTCCAATGAACCTAATCTGTGGTGGTCGATGATTTCCAAAACATCTGCCTGGTCGATTCCATCTACCGCCTGAGACTTTTCATTATGGTCTACAAGAATAAGCTGCTTCTTCTGCATATTTAAAAGAAGACGTCTTGAAACCATACCAATATAATGTCTGTTTTCATCTAAGATTGGGAAATCTCGATGTCTAACAGTCTTCATTACTTCTCTAACATCATCTACATAATCATCAAGTTCAAAGCTGACAATTCCTTCTTTTTTCATGAACTGACGAATTGGCATAGACTGATGTATTAATCGTGCTACTGTAAATGTATCATATTCTGTAGTAATAAGCACTACCTGACGCTCATTTGCAAGCGCCTCAACTGATGGATCAACTGAACTTGAACCGCAAACAACCAAGCAGCTACATCCTGCTTCGATACAGGTAAGCTGTCTTGCTGTAATATTACCAACGATAACAAGGTCATCAGTATTAATATCGTCAATTAATTCTTCTCTATTACTAGAAGCTATAACAACTGAGCCCTTTACGAAATAAGCATGTGGATTTCCTGTAACAAGAGTTCCATTTAATGTGCCAATTATGTTGGAGTATTGTGTACGGGCTCTTGAAAGAATGCTATTGTCATACACATCCATGTATGAGTTAGCAATATCTGCATTAACAATAACTCCCTCTAATTTACCTGAAGGTCCAACAACTGGAAGTGTGGCAACATTCTTATCAAGCATGATTTCCCATGCTTTCTTTAATGAAATGTGCCCATCAACACCTTCAAGATTTCTGTACTCAATATCCATGAGCTGAGCGCCCACGTCTGATATTGTTTCTGGTTCCTGAATGTTAAAACGATTTAAAACATAGCGAGTCTCTTTATTAAGAGATCCAGCCTTCTTTGGAATGTAAATATTTTCTCCTGTGCTAAGTGCATTCTTAAGATATGAATATCCAATTGCAGCACAGATACTGTCTGTGTCTGGGTTTTTGTGACCGATTATAAAAACTGAATTCGGCATAATTCCTCCATTTTCTCTTTAAAAAACTCCTAGAGAAAGAATGAATGAAGCGATAGACACTCCCATTGTAAGAACAAGTAAAACAATTACAACAACCGAAAGCTTCTTTAAAGAGCTATAATGCTCGACAGCCTTAAGCGCCTGTTCCTCACTATTATCGTGCTCTTTTAATAAATCCTGAATCAAACGATAAAGGTGAACTGACTCTGAATGTGTCTTTTCTGAAAGCTCGTTCTGAATTGAATCTAAGCCCTCGGATACATTCTTAAGGGTATCCTGAAGATTTCTGTTGTGCTCCTCATAGGATTCCTGGTTATTATTGACTTGACCCTTAATGTCTACTTCAAGCTGATCCATGTTGATCTTAACAACCTGCATCATTCTATCTACCTGAGTTTCTACGTCAGCAACGAGGTTATCTGCCTCTTCCTGCTTCTTAGATAACTCATCCTGAAGCTTGACATTAATAGCTTCTTTCTCTTTTACTAAAGCCTCAAGCTCTGCAGCTTTACGCTCCTTCTGAAGAATAAGCTGCTGAAGCTGAGTTGCCTTCTCTCTGAAGGCGTCTATTTGTTCTAAAAGTAAATCCTCACCATTATCAACTGGTGGTGCAGGTGAAACCGTTGGTACAACGGGTACCTCCTGCATTCCCTCTACATTAACATTTTCCATAGCATCCTCCTAAAATGTAAATTTATCTGCAAAGTATGCATCTAAATCCGCTATTGCAATTCGCTCCTGCTCCATTGAGTCGCGGTGACGAATTGTAACCATGTGATCCTCTTCAGAATCAAAATCATATGTGATACAGAATGGTGTACCAATCTCATCCTGACGGCGATATCTCTTACCGATATTACCTCTGTCATCAAATTCACAGTTATACTTCTTAGAAAGCTCTGTGAAAATCTTTTCTGCACCCTCGTTTAGCTTCTTTGAAAGTGGAAGCACACCGATCTTAACAGGTGCAAGTGCTGGATGGAAATGAAGTACTGTACGTACGTCGCTTCTCTCCTCATCGCCAATTTCTTCCTCGTCGTAAGCTGCACAAAGGAATGCAAGTACGACACGGTCAGCACCAAGTGATGGCTCGATTACGTATGGAAGATACTTTTCATTAAGCTCATCGTCAAAATATGTAAGATCCTGACCTGAAACATTCTGATGCTGTGTAAGGTCGTAATCTGTACGGCTGGCAATACCCCAAAGCTCGCCCCAACCAAATGGGAATAAGAACTCGATATCTGTAGTGCCTGTTGAGTAGAATGAAAGTTCCTCTGGATCATGGTCACGAAGACGCATCTCGTCTTCCTTCATGCCAAGGCTGATAAGCCAATCACGGCAGAAGCCTCTCCAGTACTGGAACCACTCGTCCTGTGTGCCAGGCTTGCAGAAGAACTCAAGCTCCATCTGCTCGAACTCACGAGTACGGAATGTGAAGTTACCAGGTGTAATCTCGTTACGGAATGACTTACCAATCTGGCCAATACCAAATGGAACCTTCTTACGTGAAGTACGCTGTACATTCTTGAAGTTAACGAAAATACCCTGAGCTGTTTCTGGTCTAAGGTATACAGTGTTTTTAGCATCCTCTGTAACACCCTGGAATGTCTTGAACATAAGGTTGAACTCACGGATATCTGTAAAATTGTGCTTACCACATGATGGGCAAGGAACATTATTGCTTTCGATGAATTCTTTCATCTCGTCCTTTGACCAACCATCAACAGAGCTCTTAAGCTCAATATTGTTTTCTGCAGCAAAATCCTCGATGATTTTGTCAGCTCTAAATCTTTCGTGACATTCCTTACAATCCATAAGTGGATCTGAGAATGAACCAAGGTGACCGCTGGCAATCCATGTCTGTGGATTCATAAGAATAGCACAATCAACACCAACGTTGTATGGATTCTCCTGAACAAATTTCTGCCACCAAGCTTTCTTAACGTTGTTCTTAAGCTCAACGCCAAGATTACCGTAATCCCATGTATTAGCAAGTCCGCCATAGATTTCAGAACCTGCGTATACAAAGCCTCTTGCTTTTGCAAGAGCAATTATTTTGTCCATTGTCTTTTCCATGTTATGTATTTCCCTTCTTTATTTTTGCAATGTATAAATAATGAATACTAAATCTGTAGCATCCTCATTATCATCAGCCTGTGAAATTGTAACTGTGTCTTTGCCTGATAATTCTACGTTAGCATTTGAAACGTATGTGATTGTTCCAGGCACCTTAACAGTAACATTTTCATTTACTATGGCAACATTGGCCCCAGCAAACACTGTGTCAGCATTAACCAATTGAGGCTCACCAAGTGTACCATCATTGACGCTAGAAAACAATGTATTAAAATCATAACCTGCTTCGATGGCCTGCTCATATGTGGTATCTAAAGTATCATATGAAGTAAATGAGCTATAGCACTCAGCGTCTTTATATGTAGTTTTGATGTAAGCCTTATCCCCTCTAACTGAAAGCTTATTAAGGGAAATAGCTTCATCGCCATAGGTCTCGTTAAAACTATCTATTAAATCTTTAGTGTAGCTTTTAAGCTCCGATTTCGAATATGTACCAGTATCAAAATCTGTGACTTCCTCAAATACTACTTTACCGTCTTCCTTGAAGGTCAAAGTAGATGTGTCAGATGCACCGCCGGCATTTGAAACAAATCCAGCAAGCTTTGTAACTAAAAGAATAATCAACGCTGCTACAATTGCTACCACTGCGCCAAAGATTATTCTATTGCGCATTACTTCGCGCTGTCTCTTTCTTCGTCTTGCCTGCTGTAGCTCTTTTGAGGCAACTTTCTGTCTAGGACGTGCAGCATTGTTTCTAGAGCGCATGCCTGCCCCCGACCTACTTTCTGTCATATAAAATCCTCACTCTTATATTTATGTGCCCTATAGTTTAATCTATAGGCATCTAAAATTCTAGTTAATTCTTCCTCAGTTTCACTATTCAACACAAAAGTATACAACTTTTCTATGCTTGATGAAACTATAAATTGCATGGCGTATAATGTGGAACCTGAAATATCAACACCCGGTTCTGTCTCGGAACATTCCTTACATATCATACCATGTCTTTTAATGGAAAAGGTAGTAAGGGATTCTTTTTTGCCACAGCACATACAACTGAAGACATTGGGATATTCACCATCTATAACCCAGGTCTTTAAATCATAAATGTTTCTCAATAATCTGTGGCTGAATCTGCCAGACTCCAAAGCTTTAAGGCTTTGATATAATAATGCCAGGCGATTTCTCTCGTCAACTCCTTCAACAGAAAGAAAATCTGCCACCTCTAAAAAGTAAGAGCCTAGGCATACCTTGTCGTATTCTATAGCCAAATCTCTAAAGTAGTTTGATATGTTTGCCTTACTTATATGGTAAGAATTCCTTCCCTCGAAGGCTTCAAAGGTGCCAAAGCAAAACGGAGAACAAGCTGCCACTAAAGCATTATTGGGGCGTCTAGCGCCTTTTGCAAAGGCTGTTACCCTGCCGGCTTCCTTTGTGAGGATCACTAATCTCTTATCAAATTCCCCTACATCTGAGCTAGATAGCACAATTCCTGTAAGGATAACTAGTCCCATTTATCCTAAGTCCTCTTTTTTATAACCAAAATTCTTTAGTTCGTAATCGCTGTCGCGCCAATCCTTCTTGACTTTGACGAAGAGTCTAAGATTAACTTTGGCTTCCAATAATTTCTCAATTTCATATCGAGAGTTGGTTCCAATCTTTTTAATCATCGCTCCGCCCTTGCCAATGATAATACCCTTGTGGGAATTTTTCTCGCAAACAATTGTAGCTTCGATATCCCACATTGACTTCTTGGCTGGGCGCTCCTTCATGGAATCAATCAGGATTCCAATACCATGAGGCACTTCATCATTTAATGCATGCAATGATTTCTCACGAATAATCTCTGCTGTAATTTCTCTAAGAGTCTGATTTGTCACAGTCTCCTCATCATAAAATGCTGGGCCTTCTGGTAAGTATTTAAATATAGTAGAAAGAAGGTCGTCACAGCCTTCGCCATGAAGTGCTGAAACTGGGATAACCTCTGCAAAATTGCACAAATCCTTGTAGGCGGAAATAGATTCACCAACCTTTGCACCATCCGCCATATCTATCTTATTAATAACAAGAATAACTGGTGCATCTACTGTTGAAAGGAGCTCAGCAATTTTCTTATCGCCAGCACCAACCTTAACATCTGGCTCCACAAGCCAAAGGATTACATCAACATCGTTGACTGTGCTTTTAGCTGCTGACATCATGTACTCGCCAAGCTTATTTTTTGCCTGATGCATTCCTGGTGTATCGAGGAAAACAATCTGGCCTTTTTCACTGTCAGTATAAACTGTCTGGATTCTGTTTCTTGTAGTCTGAGGCTTGTTGCTAGTGATAGCAATCTTCTGTCCAATGATGTGATTCATCAAAGTACTCTTGCCTACATTTGGGCGACCAACTATTGTTACAAAACCCGATTTAAAATTATCACTCATATAAATTCTCCACTACTGTAAATAACTCATGATTAGCTTCAATAACTGATTCATTACCTACAACGCAAATGTATTTTTGAGCCATGGCCGCATCAACAGGGTCAGCCAATGCTCGAATATCTTCTACTGTTGCGTCTAAAACTTCATTTCTGGTCTTTTGTAAATCCTCAATTGTAATACCAGATAAATAACAATTAAGTCCACGAATTCCTCGCTGTGATGGTGTAAGCGGTGTATCCATGCCACTTACTGTACCAATAATATATTTGGTCATATCTCTAGCGTCAGCTTCAAAGCTTCTGAGATAATCTCCTGTCTCCTCGAATACCTTTAAGGTCTCTGTAAGATTTGGATCACGATAAGATACAAAAACCATATCACCCTGACGGCTGGAATTCATATTACAGCCATAAGCGCCGCCTTGCACTCTAACCTTAATCCAGAAATACTCATATCCTAAGATTGTATTTAAAATCTTGTACGCTCCATCAAAATTATATCCCGCTTTAACAAAATCTCCAGCCATTGCAACGTACTGAATTTGCGATGCATCTTTAAGAGCCTCTTTTACAGGATGTACTTTAAAGGTATCTTCTCCTACAAAATCAATCTTGTTCTGAGATAACTGTGGCTTAATATCATTAACTAATCTTCTGGCCTGACTTAAGGCTTCTGACTTTCCTGTTGATGAAATTAATAGTCTATCCTTTGAGAAAATAAGCTCTCGCATTTTATTAAGTTTAGATATAATTTCCCCTTTCTTATCATCAAAGTTCTCTTCTAAGTCAACTAAGAATCTGTAGAAAGAAAGTCCACTGCCTGCATCTGAAATAGCAGCTTTTCTTGAGTAACCGCTTCTGGCTCTAGTAGCTGCCACCTGATTTCCTCTGGAATTTAATACATATTCCATGTGAGATTTCTCTGCGATGATAAGCTCCTTTAGTCTCTTAGCATCAGAAAACTTTGAATGACAAAGCATCTCAAGAACTAAATCCTTAGCTGCATCCGCCTCCTCATAAATAAACTTGGAACGAACCTCAAATACAATTTTGTATTTATCAGTTTCACCAAATATCTCATGAACTGTTGAATTAGTTGTTATTCCACCTGTATGCAAGTAAATTTCGTTAGTTAAATCTGTGTAGGTGTAATGCTCAGTATCCATAAGTCCAATGATTCGCTCCAACAATGAAACGTAAGATACTTCGCTAAGCGGAACATCACTAATATCAAAAACCATATTAAAATAATGAATTCCGCTTGTGTTAACTTTATGATGAAGAATTGTTGTGCTATCTTCGTCATAAACCTTTAAATCAATTGGTCTTGCTTCTCTTGTAAGATCAAATCTGCTAAGCATAGGAATCTTTGCCAAATCTTCCTTTGGACTAGGCGTTTGCTGATATTCCTTTAGGTATGCTGTATGAGCAACAATTTCATCTATCTCTTCTTTTGAGAGGGAAGCCTTTTTAGCTGCAAGCTTTTGTCTTAAATCCTCATCATCCTTAGCTGTAAGTCCCTGCTTAGGACGAAGTGTAACAATAGATTTATGGTTGTTTGATAGAATGTAAACATCTGCAATATAATCAAATAAACCATTATTAACTCTAGTTTTAATTTTATCAAAAACTTCAACTGCATGCAGATGTAAGAATGGACGATTCTTATCGTAGAGCCAACTATCCAAAAGCTGAAGTCCAATAATCAATCCCTTTGGAGCACTACCGAAATCCAATTCTCTAGCTCTAAATTGCTCGGCATTGATTGAAGCAAATAGAGTCTTTTTATCTATGCCCTTTTTAATCTCATTTCTAAGCGTATCTTCAATGATGCTTACGAATTTATCCTTATCCTCTTCGTTTGCACCTCTGGCAACGATAGAGAAATACATCTGTCTCTGGGATGCCTCAAACGAGCAGTCAACATCTTCTGCAATATTAGCATCGATAAGTGCTTTATAAAGTGGTGCACCTGGGGCAGAAACCAAAGCGTAATTAAGCACGTCAAACGCCCTATACATGTTGGGATCCAAAACATCACCAATGCACACATTATAGGAAAGATATGCATTATTCTTGATATCCTGGTCTGCGCCAACTGGATAATCTATAGTAATTTCTACAGGCTTTTCAAATGGAGCCTGCATGCCAATTTCCGAATCGACCTCGAGATAATCATAGTGACGAAGATATTTATTATCTAGATATTCAAGAATATCATCAATATCTACATCACCGTATATATAAATATATGAATTACTTGGGTGATAGTATTTGCTGTGGAATGCCAAGAAATCCTCGTATGTAAGGGATGGGATGACCTTTGGGTCTCCGCCGGATTCAATGGCGTAAGTAGTCTCAGGGAACAATGAATTTAAAATCTGTCTTGAAAGCACATCATCAGGTGATGAATATGCGCCCTTCATTTCATTGTAGACAACACCGTTGATGGTTAAGTCGCTTTCTGGACTCTCCATTTCGTAGTGCCAACCTTCCTGCTCAAATATCTCTCGATACTTATAAATATTAGGATGGAAAACTGCATCCATATAAACATCGATGAGATTCATGTAATCAGCATCATTGGTGCTGGCAATAGGATATACAGTCTTGTCAGGATATGTCATTGCATTTAAGAATGTATTCAAACTACCCTTTACAAGCTCAACAAATGGGTCCTTAACAGGATATTTATCTGAGCCGCACAATACAGTATGCTCAACAATGTGGGCAACACCTGTGGAATCCTTAGGTGGAGTCCTAAAACCTATATAAAAGACTTTATTAGTATCATCATTTGAAATGTAACAAATTCTAGCCTTTGTTTTCTTGTGTTCAAATATAAAGCCCAGTGAATCTAGGCCTTCTAGCTTTTCCTCTTTAAGTAATTCGTATGCCTTATTCAATGTAATGCCTTTCTGTCTATTACTGTTTCAAGTGTACATCAAGCTGGTTAAAGCAAATCTCTACGCCCTCTTTATCAAATCTTCTTTTAATTTCTTCAAGAGTGTTCCATTTTACTTTCCAGTAATAATCTATATTAATTGGGAATCTCAATCCAATCATAACTGCGCTATCTGCTAGCTCAGCTACGAAAACCTGGATTTCACTGTCACTTGTTCTGTGGTCCTGATGCTGGGCAATGTCATACATGATTTCCTTTGCCTTTTTTATATCAGAATCATAGCTTATACCAACTGTCTCATTGAATACTCTGTAGCTTTGAGCTGTGCAGTTAGTAATTGAAGCCGCAGAAAGCGTACCGTTTGGAATCTGTACCAATCTTCCATCAAGCATTTTTAAGGTTGTGTAAATGATGTTGATTTTGGATACTGTTCCTTCTTGGCCTGTGGCATGCTCAATTATGTAGTCCCCCACTCTAAATGGATGCATTAGAAGAATTAGAATTCCGCCTGCAAAATTAGAAAGTGCTCCTTGAAGAGCAAGACCTATTGTAACACCGAGTCCTGCGACAGCTGCAGAAATCGACGTAGTGGTAACGCCAAATAAGCCAAGAATAATTGTGATTAGTATTATATAGAGAATCCATCTTAGAACAGATTCAAGGAAGGTCTCCACACCTGGGTCAATATCTTTAAGACTCATGGCCTTGTGGAACACCTTAATTATGCCTTTTATTATACGAGTTCCGATAAAGAAAACTATCAGCGCAATTATTGCACTCCAGAAGAAGCTCCAAAACTTAGGAATTAGAGCCTCTAACTGCTGCTGAAGCACTCCAGTTTGAATATCTTCAACTAATTCATCCGCTGTAACTGTTTCTACATCCATAGCATCCTCCCAAGTAGTTACAATCTATAATATAATAGCACAAAATCAACAAAAAAGCACCACATCAGTGCCCTACTGGTGCGGTGCTTCTAACTAAGCTTTATTATTTATTTGAACGTCTCCAGATGTGCATCTTCTCTGCCTCTGCGATGAGTTCGTCGCGGAAGTCAGGGTGTGCAACAGAGATAATTGCCTCTGCACGCTCCCAAGCAGAAAGACCCTTGAGGCAAACCTTGCCATACTCAGTAACAAGATAGTGAAGATTTGAACGAGTATCTGTTACGATTGAGCCTTCAGCAAGTGTAGGACGGATACGGCTCTTTACAGTACCATCCTTTGTTGTAAATGTTGATGAAAGGCAGATAAAGCTCTTACCACCATTTGAAAGATAAGCGCCAAGTACGAAGTCAAGCTGTCCGCCGGCTCCTGAGATATGCTTAATTCCAGCAGACTCAGCATTAATCTGACCAAATAAATCCACATCAACAGCATTGTTGATAGAGATAAAATTATCAAGAGCAGAAATTGAACGAATGTCATTTGTGTAATCAACAGGTGCACTCATGAGTTCTGGATTCTCATCAAGGTAATCGTACATCTTCTTTGTACCTGCACCAAATGCATATGTCTGACGGAATCTATCAATATTCTTCTTAGCACCAGTAATCTTACCGGCCTTAGCAATATCAACAAAAGCATCAACGTACATCTCTGTATGAACACCAAGATCCTTTAAGTCAGAATCTGCAATCATAGCACCAACAGTATTTGGCATACCGCCGATACCAAGCTGTAAGCATGCGCCGTTAGGAATTTCCTCAACGATAAGCTTAGCAACAGCCTTATCTACATCTGTAGGAGCTCCGCCACCACCCATCTCAAGGATAGCTGGATTCTCGCCCTCTACGATGGCATCAACCTGTGAAATGTGAACACCTTCCTCGAAGCCACCTAAGCATCTTGGCATATTCTCATTAACCTCAACGATAACATGCTTTGACTTTTCAACTGCAGCCATAAGATGTGATGCATTAGGACCAAAGTTGAAATATCCATGCTTATCCATTGGAGTTGTAACAATCATAAGTACATCGTTTGGCTCGATGTGATCACGATAATAACGTGGAAGCTCTGAATATCTGATAGGTGCGTAGTAAGCACATCCTCTGTTGATAAGCTTTCTCTCGATACCGCCCATGTGCCATGAATTCCAGCAGAAATGCTCTCCTGCATCCTCACGCTCAAAAATAGCAGGAAGCTTCATAACGATACCGCCACGAACCTTAACATCAGTAAGCTCATCTGTACGTGCTGCCAATGCCTTATCCAAAGCATCTGGAGTGCCTGTACACCAGCCATAATCCACCCAATCGCCGCTTTTTACTACCTTTACAGCCTCTGCTGCTGTAGTAAGCTTTTTGTTATACTCAGCTCTAAAATCCATAATAACCTCCGCTCGTTAAAAAATTATCAATTGTGATTATTTTATCACTTATG
>JAILAV010000178.1 GCA_024681435.1 Pseudobutyrivibrio sp.
CTAAATATATAGAATTCACCTCAGATTATCCCAAATGTTTTTAACAAAAAGAGCCAAAAGGCCAGAGAGAAGGAACATCCAAAGGTTGTCATCATAATGATGCTGCTACTAAGTGTTCCTTCATGGCCCATGCTTTTTGCCATGATGAAGCAGCTAACTGTTGTGGCGGAGCCTAGCATTACTAGAAGTGCGACAATTTGTTCGCCTCTAAATCCAAAGCTTACAGCCACTGGAATGAAGATGGCAACCAGTAGAAATAACTTGATGAATGTGGCTGTAAGAGCTGGCTTTACATCCTTTGCTGCTTTTTTGAAATCAAAGGTTGCTCCCATAGACATAAGTCCTAGAGGAGTAGCGAGTTTTGCAAGATTATTTATAATTGACTCTCCAATCTTGGGCATTGGAATTTGAAAAAGTGACCACAAAAGGCCTGCCACGATGCCTAGAATAATAGGATTTGTGAGGATTCCCTTAGCAGTTTTCTTGAAAATGGTCTTTGAATCCTGGCTTTCGCCGTTAGCTTCAGCAGTAAACATCAGAATTATCACAGCAAAAATATTATAAAGTGGGACGCTTCCAAGTATCATGAGGGGAGCCATACCGGAACTTGATTCGCCGTAAATGTTGTGTATAAAGGCGATTCCCAGTAATGCGGCGCTGCTTCTATATGCACCCTGCACGAATTCACCTCTTTTAGCAGTATCCTTTATAAGAACTCGTGATAACAAGTATATTCCTGCGATGCTGACCATAGTGACAACAAAGCAGAAAAAGACAAATTTCCCATTCCAGGTTCCTGCAAAGTCTTGGGTAGCAAGATCTTCAAAAAGAAGAACCGGAAGAGCAACTTTAAATACAAATTTGTTCATCCATGAAGCGGCCTTTTCATCTATAAGTCCGATCTTATTGAAAATATATCCCAGGATCATAAGCGAAAATATAGGTAGAGTGGCGTTTAAGCTAAAGATCAGATTTTCCATTTTTTTCCCCGATTATCAATGATTACATGCTGTGTTTTGCATTTGTATAATATGATATCACAGGAAAAACAACAACAAACACTTAAAATGTTGATATATACCGGGGGTTACAGGTTGGAATTTAATATTAGTATGTTTTTGATATATCTTCCTATTTGCCTGGAAAAAAGATATCATAAATGATATGTGAAAACGATTCGCTTGGGAGGATGAAGAATGGATAAGTTGGAGTTTAATAACAAAAAGCAATGCGGTCTTTGGTTAATGTTAGTTGGCATAGTAATTGTATTATCTGACATTTTTGGTGGTGTTTTTTTGATCAATCCCATCGTCTTTCTGGCAGGATATTACATCTGCTTTTTCAGTGTAAATGTAAATAAAAAAGTTAGAAAAAGACTCTCACAGGGCGCAATTTCAAAATTTCAAATCAAAGTAATATATGTATCCTTGGTAATGCTATTTGTCTTAATGTTTTGCATTGCGGGGCCTTTTATTCCCGGATGGAACTGGAGACTAATATGGCTTGGAGTATTTCTGGCAACAGCAATACATTTTATTCCGTGGTTCATTATTCATGGCTTTAGTATGTTGGCTCTTGCAATAATAGATATTGCTATTTGCATCTTTGGATATACATTTCCGGATGTATCAATAAAAACAATAGGATATGCCTATGCAATCACAAAAATACTGTTTGGCATATATTTATTTTTTATATCAAAACCTTCTGTATTTGTTATCAAAAAGAAAACAACATAAAAAAATCAGTAAACTTGATTTTTTTAGAGTTCTTAAATCAAGTAATAGTATTATTTTGCATAATAATGAAATTGTAAATATGTAATTTAAAATGGGAATGGGATTATTTTCGAACACTACTTGATAATTTTTAGAGAGGATTCTGTGACTAATATGCAAGCAATAACTAAGCAAGAGTTAATTGATGATTTTATTAGGATTGGACTAGAAAAAGGAGATGTTGTTATTGTTCATACATCATTAAAAAAAATCGGATATGTATGTGGAGGAGCACAAACAGTAATTGAAGCGTTGATCGATGTGGTTGGTCTTGAAGGCACAATCATGATGCCGACCCAGTCGTGGAAGAATTTGGATCCAGAAACGGGAGTACACTGGGATGTGGATGAATCAGAGTGGGACAAAATCAGAGCAAATTGGCCGGCATATGATAAAAATATTACTCCGACTAATACAATGGGAGCGGTTGCTGAGATGTTTCGTAGATGGCCTGGAAGTGTAAGGTCAAATCATCCCGCAAGGTCAGTCTGTGCCTGGGGAAAATATGCTACGTATCTTACTGAAAATCATTCATTATCTAATATTTTTGGAGAAGGTTCTCCAATTGCAAGGCTCTATGAGCTTGATGCTAAGGTTTTGTTAATTGGGGTAGGCTACGACAAAAATACTTCAATACATTTAGCCGATGTCAGAGCAGATTATCCGGGAAAGCATGATTGTATAGAACACAGTGCAATCATAGAGAACGGCATCCGAGTGTGGAAAGCATACTCCACATTATTT
>JAILAV010000170.1 GCA_024681435.1 Pseudobutyrivibrio sp.
TTTACTATAGAAAGTTATGATGTTGTTCTTGATGTTGAAGAAGATGACGTAATAAATGTCAGTGAAGATGTAACCGTCAACTTTTATGAAAGTGGCCATCACGGTATTTATCGATTCATTCCAGAATTTCTAAAGTATACAGATAAAACTGGAAAGACAAAATCTAGAAAGGCTAAAATATCAAACCTTCGCTGCGAGAATGAAGATTATGATGTTGATACAGTAAAAAATAAAAAGCGTATCAAAATAGGAAGTCCTTATCGCACTCTTGACAAGGGCGATTATACATATCAGATTACTTACGAGTACGATATGGGCAAGGACCCTTATAATGGTTTTGATGAGCTTATCTTCCATACATTTGGTGATTATTGGGGAACAGAAATTAACAACGCCTCTGTGACTGTTAATTTGCCAAAGAGTATTGATGCTAATAGTGTGGTGCATTTCTTTGCAGATAAAAATCGTGAATACGATATTACTTCAAAGGTTGATTATTCAATTAACGGAAATACGATAGTTGCTAAGGTTTCACCAACATATGATTTAACAGAATCACTTACTCTAGATATAGAACTTCCTGAGGGCTACTTTGTAGGAGGAAGCGAGAATTACAGCCATATTCCTATGGTTCTTCTGCTTGTATGCCTTGGATTTTCAGTGTTTATAATTGTGTTGTGGTATTGTTTTGGAAAGAAGTTGCCTGACGCTGTAGAAGTAGTAGAGTTCTATCCACCATATAATCTGGATGCATCTCAGATAGGATACTTATACAAGTCTGACTTAGGTAGAAAACTTGCTATAGCACTTATCGTTGAGCTGGCCAGCAAAGGATACGTGGATATTATAGATTCATCAGATAAAGACACTATAAAAGCTGTAAAGGTTAAGGAACCACCTAAAGATATCTCTCAGCTAACAAAAAATGAAACTATCGTTTATAAATCACTTTTTGTAGATGGAGACGAGGTATTACTTAAGGAGCATACAAAGTTCCATGATATCTATTCTGTAATCAATAATAATGTTAGAGCAGAGTTCGAAGATAAGATGAATGACATGAAGTCATACGGAATTAAGCTTTCTACAAGTATGCTTTTTAATATTTTTATCTTGATATGGATTGTAGTATTTATGATGGAAAATCTAAATCCTTCATATAACATATTGTATTACGTGACATACCTTGCCCTATTAATTGCATTTGTTTTTATTACTCAGATGCATAGAACATCCTCTTACGGCGAGACAGTAAAGGCCAAAGTTAATGGCTTTAGACATTATTTAGAGGTGGCTGAAAAAGATAGAATTGATATGCTTGTTGAAGAAAATCCACATTATTTCTTTGATATTTTGCCATATGCTTATGTGCTTGATGTTTCAAAGAAATGGATTTCTAAATTCCCTATTCCAAATGGTGCACAGTTCGAGTATGTAAGTAATCTAGATACAATATACGATTCGATTTCTTATGTGGATGCATCTACAAGAGCATCTTCAAGCTGTTCTTCATGTGGTGGAGGTTGCTCGTCATGCGGAGGCGGATGTTCATCTTGTGGAGGTGGCGGTTCATGGTAGGTCAGTTTGTTATGCAGTGGCATATAGGAGAGCAGTGTAATCTCAGATGTTTGCATTGCTATCAAGAAGACCACAAGCCAGTACAGCTTTCCTATGAAAAGCTCTATGATATTTTAGAGCAGTACAGACAGCTACTTAGAAAACTAAATGTTCGTGGACATATAAATTTGACTGGAGGAGAGCCATTGTGCTCTCCACATTTTTATAAGCTGTTAGAGGAATTCAAAAAGGATAGTGATCTTTACAGTTTTTCAATTCTTACAAATGGCACATTGATTACTGAGGAGGTTGCTAAGAGAATTAGCACATACAACCCTGAGTATGTACAGGTCAGCCTAGAAGGTGGAAGAAAAACTAACGACTATATCCGTGGCAAAGCTGTGTATTCTAAAGTAGCCCAAGCTGTAAAATACCTTAAAAAATATGACATATACACCTCAATATCCTTTACAGCTACAAAGCTAAATTACAAGGAGTTCCCTAAGGTTGTAAGGTTTGCCAAGCACCATAAGGTTGATAACGTCTGGTCTGATAGATTCATTCCCCTTGGAGATGAAAAAGATATTGATTTGCAAATGTCTAAGGAGGAAACTAGTGAATATCTTCAGCTAATGGCAGACGCTAGACGCTGGTTAAAGATGAAAAAATCCAGCACAAATGTGGCTATGTATAGGGCACTTCAATTTCAAATGACCAATGATTATGCTTATCGTTGTACAGCAGGTGATAGTCTTTTGACTGTAATGGAAAATGCCGATTTGGTGCCATGTCGCCGCATGCCAATTGTAGTTGGAAATCTTTTAGAGGATGATATGTACTATCTATATGAAAATAGCGATATACTAAAATCCTTGCGAGAGGATACCACACCGGAGGACTGCAAGGCTTGCGAGCATTCTCATTTCTGCAAAGGCGGATTAAAATGTCTTACATATGCAATTTATGGTGATTTGAACCATAAGGATGTGGGATGTAATATATAAACTCAGATTTAAGGAGATTTTATGAGTGAAGCAATAGTAACTTTAAAGAAGGGCGAAGGACGCACAATCAAGGCTGGCGGCGCCTGGATTTTTGATAATGAAATAGATACAGTCATGGGCAGTTTTGAAAATGGAGACATTGTCATTGTTCATGATTTTGATGGATATATGATGGGGCGAGGCTTTATCAATACTAATTCCAAGATTCGCGTCCGCATGATGACTCGTGATAAGGAGCAACTTATCGATGAGGATTTTTTGCGCATGCGAGTAAAGAATGCATGGGATTATCGTAAAAACGTATTGCTTGAGCAGGATTTAAATTGCTGTAGAGTAATCTTTGGCGAGGCAGATTTCCTGCCAGGTCTTGTTATTGATAAGTATGATGATGTGCTTGTAGTGGAGTCTTTGGCTCTTGGAATTGATAGATTCAAATTAAAGATTGTTGATTTCCTCAAGGAGTTTATGGCTGCTGATGGCTTTAGTGTTCGCGGTGTTTATGAGAGAAGCGATGCAGCAGTTCGTAAGAAAGAGGGATTGGCTCCATACAAGGGATTCATCGGAGATGAGTTTGATACAAATGTTGAAATCATCGAAAACGGTGTTCACTACATGGTTGATGTGGTAAATGGCCAAAAGACAGGATTTTTCCTTGATCAGAAATATAATCGTCTTGCCATCCAAAGACTTTGCAAGGGTAAGAAGGTCTTGGATTGCTTTACTCACATGGGGACCTTTGCTCTCAATGCTGGTATTGCAGGTGCAGCGGATGTTACAGGTCTTGATATATCAGAATTTGCTGTATCGCAAGCAACTGCAAATGCAAAACTCAATGGCTTGGATTCCACTGTAAAATTCCGCCAGGCAAATGTATTAGACGAGCTTCCAAAGCTTGCTGAGGCTGGAGAAAAATATGATGTAGTAATCCTTGATCCACCAGCCTTTACAAAATCACGTGAGGCTACTAAGAATGCCATGAAAGGCTATCGCGAAATTAACATGAAGGGCTTAAAGCTTGTCAAGGACGGAGGCTACCTTGCTACCTGCTCATGCTCACATTTCATGACTCAGGACTTATTTATCAAGGTCATTGGCCAAGCTGCCAAAGCAGCTCATAAGCGCCTTCG
>JAILAV010000068.1 GCA_024681435.1 Pseudobutyrivibrio sp.
TTGCAATTATTTATACCTGTATATACGTAAAAAGGCAACCGCTTTCGCGATTGCCTATATAACGCAGAGGGTGGGATTCGAACCCACGCGCCCTTGCGGACAAACGGTTTTCAAGACCGCCTCGTTATGACCACTTCGATACCTCTGCATGTATCTCTCGGACACGAATAGTATAATATCATCCTGACATATGAATGTCAACACGAAAACCTGAAATTTTTTCCAAAATCCTTGAATTCAGAAAATTGCGACATCGCCTGTTTTTTAGCGACTATTTCTTATTATAGCTTCACCTAAAGCAGCGTCTTCTGGAGTGGTAACTTTGATGTTCAAATACGAACCTTGTATCATATGTACTTCATGGTCTGTAGCCATCTCCACAACCATAGCATCATCTGTAATGCTCTTGTCAGCTGTTGGCATAATCTTATCATAAGCAGAACGGATAAGATTGTACTCGAAGCACTGTGGTGTCTGTACAATCCATACATTAGTCCTATCTGGAGTATCAAGTACTTTTCTATGAGAATCAGTAATTTTAACAGTGTCTTTGGTAGGCATACCAACAACACATGATTCATACAAAGCTACCGCAGACATACATCTGTGAATTACATCAACACTAACAAAAGCTCTAGCACAATCATGAATCAATACATAACCGTCGTTAATAGCTTGAAGACCTGCGTATACAGAGTCATAACGCTCCTCGCCGCCCTCTACAATAGCAACACACTTATCTATATGATATCTCTCAATTATTTCTTTACGGCACTTTTCTATATCCCCAGGAGCTACAACAAGTACAATCTGAGTTACCTTACTCTCCTGAAATGTGCGTAAGCAGTGAGCCATAAGTGGCGCCCCACCTATGTTCATATATTGTTTAGGAACCTCTTGTTCCATTCGCTTTCCACTACCTGCTGCCAAAACGATTGCAGTAAATTTATTCATGTTTATCTTTCTCCCAATTTAAGATTCGGAATGGCATTTAAATCCCAACCATCTCTCTTGCCTGCCATAAATTCATAGTATCCCGCCGCACCTATCATGGCTGCATTGTCTGTACATAATACAGGAGATGGATGATAGAATTTAACACCTTTTTCTTCACACATTTTTTCCAATGCCACTCTAAGAGTCTGGTTTGATGCAACACCACCTGCGATAGCAAATTTATCCATGCCAAATTCATCTATAGCCATGCTGGCATGTTCGCATAATGTGTCAATTACAGTCTGCTGAAATGAAGCGGCTAAGTCCTTATCATTAAAAGTCTCACCCTTCATTTGCGCTCCATTTATATAATTTAAGACCTGAGATTTAAGCCCACTAAAAGAAAAGTCATAAACGCCATCAGATACTTTCGGTCTTGTAAACTGGATTGCAAAAGGATTACCCTCATGGGCTGCCTTTTCGATTTTTGGACCACCTGGATAACCTAAACCTATAGCACGAGCCACTTTATCAAAAGCCTCTCCTGCCGCATCATCTCTTGTACGTCCAAGTATTTCGTATTTACCATAATCCTCAACTCGTACAAGATGAGTATGGCCACCTGAAACCACCAAGCATAAAAATGGTGGCTTAAGATCTTTATTTTCGATATAGTTTGCACTAATATGGCCTTCAATATGATGAACGCCAATCAATGGTTTTCCAGTCGCAAATGCAATAGCCTTCGCTTCCGCAACGCCTACTAACAATGCTCCAACTAAACCTGGACCATAAGTTACTGCTATAGCATCCATGTCCTCTAATCCCATGTCTGCTTCTTCAAGAGCTTGTTCTATAACCTGATTAATTCTTTCGATATGTTTTCTAGAGGCAATCTCTGGAACAACTCCACCGTATAGAGTATGAAGTGGAATCTGTGTAGATATGATATTACTTCGGACATCTCGTCCATTTATTACTACAGCTGCTGCAGTTTCATCGCAGGAGCTTTCTATTGCCAATATCTTTATTTCTTTTGTATCCATTTATCTATCACCTTCTGGAGATAATCTCCATGTGAGAATCTTCCAATTGCCATCAGAATCTTTTCTTAGGCAGAAGTCCTCATAAGTTCTTGTGTAAGAACTTCCCTCTCTAATAAAATAATAAGTAGAAAGGAATGCGCATTCATAGCCATTAACCTTTTTATATTGAACCTCATTTGAATCGCTGACAGTGCTTGAAACAATTGTCCTTTGACGATTATGGTAATCTTCTATTTCTAATGTAAGCGATGCAACATATGTATCCTTAGGATTGTAGTTAAGAAGCTCGTCATCCATTAGCATTCTGGCTTTATCTGCCATCTGATCAAGCTGTTCCTGGTCGAACTCTTCATTATAATAAGCTGAAATTATTCGATTGTACCACTTAACCACAGCTCTAGGTGTAGCTGGGTAATCTTTATTAAAGTCTCGAGAAATAATTGCCTGCACCTCTGATAGCTCTACCTTATCATCAGCTGAAGTAGCATCATTTCGACGTGACAAATAAGCATAGTATCCCACTACAAGTGATACCATACAGATAACCGCTATTCCTATTCGCAGTACCTTTCTCATGCCTATTCCTCCGAAAAATCAAGTTCTATAAACTTGCCGTCTTCCCCTAACTTTGCCTGTGGAAAAATCTCGCAAACTGCTTTCATATATCTCTTGTGACCAGTCATAGAAGGAGAAAAATGTGTAAGCCAAAGTTCTTTAACATTGGCGTCTTTTGCCACTTTTGCTGCTTCATAAAAAGTCATGTGTTTATTCTGCTTCGCCTTTGACAATTTATCTTCTTCGGCGTACATTCCCTCACAAATCAGAAGATCTGATGAGTCCGCAGCCTCTACCAAAGATTTTGTTGGTCTGGTGTCAGTGCAGTAGGTAACTTTGATACCTTTTCTTGCCTGCCCCATTACCATATCAGAAGTATATGTTTTTCCATTGAACTCCACTGCATTTCCTTTTTGAAGAGGATTCCAAAGATTAACTGGTAATCCAAGGGCTTTTGCAGCTTCTATGTCAAATTTACCTTTTCGTGGTATATCGATTGTGTAACCATAACAAAGTACATTATGATTAACGCGATACGCATGTATATGATAACCTAAAATCTCAAATCTTTCATCTGCTTCAAGTATTTCATGAAACTTTATCTCAAAAGGAAGCTCCGGTGCTATAACTCTAAGAGAATTAACAACCCTCTCTAACCCCTTTGGGCCCACTATTGTAATAGGCTCTGTTCTGTCTGAATTACCCATGGATAACAAGAATCCTGGCAATCCACTAACATGATCTGCATGATAGTGAGTCAAACATATTATTGAAATAGGATTAGGGGAGAAACCTGCCTCCCTAAGGGCTACCTGTGTACCTTCGCCACAATCTATCAAAAGGCCTTCGCCGTTAAATCTAAACAAACATGATGTAAGCCACCTGTTTGGAAGTGGCATCATGCCGGCTGTACCTAGTAAACAAACATCTAACATCTATAGTCCTTTCATAGTGTCTCTATTGCGTCTAATCGCATGCAAATTGCATCCTCCACGGGGTTGGAGTAAAAGTATTTGCGAGTACCAATTTCCTCAAAGCCAAAACTATCATATAAACCTCTGGCAGGAGCATTAGAAACTCGAACCTCCAAAAAAATTGTTTCTACTTTCTTAGCTTTTGCTTCGGATATTGTATATTCAAGCAAAGCTCTACCTATTCCTTGGCCTTGGTATTCTTTACTGACAACAATATCTGGAAGCTCTGCTTCAGGAGCTGTGATATACAAAACGGAAAATCCGCATATACGATAATCATCTGCTGCCACTAATATAATAGAATAATCAGAAGAGAAAGCCTCCTGAAAGGATTTCATTGACCATGGACATGGCATAACAGATTGTTCTATTTCAAATATCTGCTCTAAATCTGCTTCTGTAGCAAATCTATATTCCAAAGCCATTAAGCTTTTCCTTCTTTCTCCATGCGCTCGCGCTCCGCCTGAGATAATCGCAAATACTCTGGGCGATGATCTGCTGCTGGCTCACACTCACCATTCTTATAATAAATTTCACCAAGAGCAGCTACTGATGAAGCGTGTTGTCTATTTAAATTAGCTGGTGCAAATCTATATGGCACCTTGATTATTTCTGCAATAAGATCTTTGAATACTGGAACGCCATCTCCTAAGAATGTAACAGCCTCACCTCTATCATTAATCGCATCTGCAATTTCATGAAAATCTACTGCACATTGAGCTTTTAAAATATTGAATGTGCCGTCCTGTGAGAATGAATAAAGGCCAGTGTATACCTGTCCTCGTCTAGCATCCATGATAGGGCAAATAACACCTGATTGGCCCCAAAGATTAAATGCAATGGAATCTACAGTTGGAACAGAAATAATTGGACATCCCAAAGATAATCCCATACCCTTTGCTGTAGCAGAAGCAATACGAAGTCCTGTAAAGGAGCCTGGGCCTGCAGAAACTGCTATGGCATCTATTGTGTTTAAATCCAACTCTACCATTTTAGAAAGCTCATCTAACATTGGTAACAATGTCTGAGAATGAGTCTTCTTGTAGCCTGTTGTATATTCACCTACTAAATTATCATCTTCAACGATAGCAACTGATGCAACTAAACCAGAGCCATCTATACCTAATATCTTCATAGTTATTTATATTCCACCGTAATCTTACGGTAGTCAAATCCTTTTTCTAAATTCTTTTCGATTGTAATCTGAATGTATTTTTCTGGAAGTATCTCTTCAATGAGATTGGCCCACTCTATCAGGCAAACTCCATCACCATATACATAATCCTCATAACCAATTTCATCCATTTCTTCTATATCGCCTATACGATATACATCGAAATGATAAAACGGCAATCTACCTGTATCATATTCTTGAACTATGGTAAAAGTAGGACTGCAAATTGGCTCGTCTATATTAAGACCTGTGGCAAAGCCCTGTGTAAAAACTGTTTTGCCAACTCCCAAATCTCCAATCAATGTGTATACCTGCCCCTCTGTTGCTTTCTCAGCAAGGGTGCGTCCAAGATTTTCTGTTTCTTCAGCTGAATTAGTTTCAAATATCTCTATCATTTTATTTGTAATTTATAATCCTCAACCTTATCTTTTATGTATGTAACAATTGAATCGTATTCGTCCTTTATAGCTTCAACAGGAATGATGTATGCATTCACTCTATTGCTATAAATTAGTAGATACTCCTTCCATATGGAAACCTTATAAATATACTCCCAAGGGAGCTCTGCCGGTTCTTCAGATGAAGGTGACGAAATCTCAATTCCATCTTCTTTAAGTTCATATGTAAGAGGATGTTTGAATACCTCTTGATTCATCTGAGCCTTCACTCTAAGTTTTAAACTCATTGGAATATAAAATAGAAATATAATAGCCACAAGTGGATAGAAAATTCTATAGATAGGTGACAACGCTGCAAACCTAAGAATCCACACTGCAATTAAAAGCACGAATAGAACTACAGAAATAATTCCCTGAGAAGAGGTATATATATGATGCAAATTAAATCTATATAGGTCGTTCTCTTCAATCTTTACGCAAAATTTTATATTATCCATGAGTCCATTCTCCCTACTTATAATACAGTCATATTTTAGCATAAAGTGCGGAACTAGTAAAAGTTTATAAAAAAAGAAGTGAGTCGAAACCCCTAACGACTCACTCCTGACCATTTCTCCTAAAAAGCAAACTCCCTGTTACTTTTTCTAACTAAAGTAAAGTATAGAAGTTATTGACAATAATGTCAACAAGGAGTCAGCCTTTGAGAATTAATTTGTTCATGTTAGACAATTTTTGCATGTGTAAACTGTGTATGATTACAAGACTTAAACCTTTAAGGGACCTTAATCTTTCTTTGCGGCCTGCTTATTAAGCTTCATAGTAAGACTAATTCGACCTTTTTTCTCATCTACAGATAGAACCTCAACATCAACAATATCACCAACTGACACAACCTCAAGTGGATGCTTGATGTAGCGGTCTGTCATCTGGGAAATATGAACAAGACCATCCTGATGAACACCTATATCGATAAATGCACCGAAATCGATTACATTTCTAACGGTTCCCTTAAGCTGCATGCCTGGCTTCAAATCCTTCATCTCAAGAACATCACTTTTAAGGATTGGCTTTGGCATATCTTCACGTGGGTCACGGCCTGGCTTTTCTAACTCTTTTACAATATCCTCCAATGTCATCTCGCCAACACCAAGTTCTGTTGATAAAGCCTTGATATTTGAAATGCTTTTGTGGATATCCTTTAAAGTGCCTGCTGCAATATCCTTTGTGTCAAAACCGAGCTTTTCAAGAAGAGCCTTTGCTGCATCGTAGCTTTCTGGGTGAACTGCTGTGGCATCAAGAGGATTCTTTCCACCGATGATACGCATGAAACCTGCACACTGCTCAAAAGCTTTTGGTCCAAGCTTTGGAACTTTTTTAAGCTCAGTTCTTGAATTGAAACGACCATTAGCCTCACGGTATTCAACGATATTCTTTGCAAGAGTTTTGTTAATACCTGAAACATACTCAAGTAAAGATGCTGAGGCTGTGTTAAGATCAACTCCTACTGCGTTTACACAATCCTCTACAACTCCAGCTAAAGTCTCATCTAATTTCTTCTGATTCATATCGTGCTGATACTGGCCAACACCAACTGATTTTGGATCAATTTTTACAAGCTCAGCAAGTGGGTCCTGAAGACGACGAGCCATAGATGTTGCACTACGCTGTCCTACATCAAAGTTTGGGAACTCCTCTGTAGCAAGCTTGCTAGCAGAGTAAACTGAAGCTCCTGCCTCGTTTACGATGATGTATTCAACCTTTTCAGGAATCTCCTTTAACATATCAACAATAATCTGCTCAGACTCACGGCTGGCAGTACCATTTCCAAGAGAGATAAGGCTGACATTGTACTTCTTTATAAGAGCCTTAATAACCTTTTTTGTTTCCTCAACTTTGTTCTGAGGTGCTGTAGGGTAAACTACTGTGGTATCTAATACCTTTCCTGTGGCATCAACTACTGCAATCTTACATCCTGTTCTAAAGGCAGGATCCCAGCCAAGGACATTACGTCCAGCAATTGGAGGCTGCATAAGAAGCTGAGTAAGGTTCTTACCAAAGACCTTGATAGCTCCATCTTCTGCCATCTCTGTAAGATTGTTTCTTATTTCATTTTCAATTGATGGTGCAATAAGTCTAGTGTATGCATCTTCGATTGTATTGATTAAAGCCTGATTCGTATTTACGTTATCACGACTGATTATTTTCTTCTGAAGGTAGTTCAAAATATCCTCAACTGGAGCTTCGATGGAAACCTTTAAAATCTTTTCCTTCTCACCACGGTTAAGGGCAAGAATTCTATGACCTGGAAGCTTTGCAACAGCTTCATCATAATCATAATAATTCTCATAAACTGATTCTGCCTCAGAATCCTTTGCCTTAGAAATAATTCGACCATTCTTGAAGGTCTTTTCTCTAATCCATGTACGATAATCAGCGTCATCAGAAATTGATTCTGCGATTATATCACAGGCACCTGCTATAGCTTCCTCTGGTGTATTAACTTCCTTTTCAGGATTGATAAATGCCTTTGCTTCTTCTTCAAGAGATTTATCTGTCATCTGAAGAATAATAATATTTGCAAGAGGCTCTAATCCCTTTTCCTTTGCGATAGTTGCACGTGTACGTCTCTTTGGGCGATAAGGACGATATAAATCATCAACAGCAACCTGTGTTGTAGCTTCAAGAATAGCCTTCTTTAATTCTTCAGTAAGAAGACCTTGCTCCTCGATAGAAGCAAGACATGTAGCTTTCTTTTCTTCTAAATTTCTTAAATATGTAAGTCTTTCAGAAAGGGCGCGGAGTTGCTCATCATTGAGACCGCCTGTAGCTTCCTTTCTATATCGTGAAATGAAAGGAACCGTATTTCCCTCATCTAATAATTTCACTGCTGCATCAACCTGGGCAGGACGAACCTGTAGTTCTAATGCAATCTGTTTTGTAATATCCATGCTGTAACTCCTAAAATTAATTTCCAATAAATTATATAAAAAACAAAATCTGTTATCAACTTTGATAAAAAGAGCTTATCAATTCTAAACAAAAAAATGCCAACCCAATCGGGTTGGCATTTAAACTAACGTATTAATTATTTATCGCAGTACTCTACAGCGCTATCACTAGCTACCTGACCAAATACAACGATATCTGCAACAGCATTACCACCGATACGGTTTCCACCGTGAACACCACCAGTAACCTCACCTGCTGCATATAATCCTGGAATTACACTTCCATCTGTATCAATTACCTGACAATTAGTATCAATCTTGACACCACCCATTGTGTGATGGATTCCAGGAGCAATCTTAATTGCATAGTAAGGAGCAACACTTAAGTCATTTTCCATACCTGTGTCACGGCCAAACTCTGCATCATTTTGATCAGCAACTGCCTTATTCCATGTCTCTAAAGTCTCTGCTAATACCTTAGGATCTACATCAATCTGCTCTGCAAGTCCTTCGATTGTATCAGACTGGATTGTAATACCAGTAGAAACATATTTCTCGATAGCCTTAAGACCATCTCTTAATCTCTGATCAAAGATAATATATGCGTATCCGCCTGTCTGCTCAAGCTCTGCAGCTGATACAACATCTCTTGTAAGAAGCTCGTTTGTGAAACGCTTACCTTCCTGATTTACAAGGATAGCACCATCACCACGAACACTCTCAGTAATAAGCATTGAAGTTCCCTGTTCTACTGTAGGGTGAAGCTGAATCTGATCAATATCAACTAAATCAGCACCAACTTTTTCTGCCATTACAATACCATCGCCCATAGCGCCTGGAGCACTTGTTGAAACAGTTCCCTTCAAATCTGAACGATACTTAACAATCATATCCTGATTATTTCCAAAACCGCCAGTTGCAAGAATAACTGCCTTTGCGTTGATTGTATAATTAAACTCATCGCTTTCAGCCTTAACACCAACGATTGTTCCGTTGTCGCTGATAAGCTCTGTAGCCTTTGTATCATACATTACATTGATACCAAGCTCATCTACCTTGTTCAAGAATCTTGTAACAAGGAAAGCACCTACGCCTGAACCATCCTCTGGAGCATGGATACGAGCATTTGTAGCACCACCTGAGAATCCAACCTTTGGAAGTGGAGCTCCGATTGAATCAAGCCAATCGATAGCATCTGCTGAGTTCTCAGCCATCTCAGTTACAAGGTCGCGGTTGTTCATCTGGTGACCGCCTTCCATTGTATCCTCAATGAAAGTCTCGACGCTATCATCGATACCTTGCTCTTTCTGATAATGTGTCTCTGCTGCATTCATACCACCAGTAGCCTTTGTTGTGTTACCACCAGCGTATGGCATCATTTCAAGAAGAATAACATCTTTACCCTGCTCTGTTGCATTAATAGCTGCAGTCATACCTGCGCCACCTGCACCAATAATAACAATATCAGTATCTAGTGTCTTATCTGTCTTTGTTGCATTTTCCTTAGCAGGCTTTACTGGAAGTGTACTTAAATCACATCCTGCCTGAGTAAGGGCATCCTGTAATGCAAGTAAGATAGCCTTACTTGTAACTGTAGCACCAGAAACTGCATCAACATCAGTTGTCTGAGCCTCAAGGATACGATCTGGCATCATTGATAACGCAAAAGTACCAATATTTTCTGTCTCATTATCGCCTGCTACCTGAATATCGTCGATAGTGCTTTCACTTACTGTAACAGTAACTTCAACATCACCGCCGAAGCCCTTTGCTGTACCAGTATATGTACCTGGATTAAATGAAGGACCACCTGCTGATGCAGAACCACCGGCCTCAGATAAAGCCTTAGCTGCTGCTGTTTTAACAGCTGTACTTGTGATTGTTGCTCCTGATACTCCATCAATGTCTGCCGACTGTTTTTCAAGAATACTATCCTTTAATGTTGGGATTGCTGCACCACCGACTTCAGGAGTCTCTTTATCTCCTGTGATTTCAACACTTGAAATACCGCCGTTATCGCCAACAGTTATGGCTACTTCAACATCTCCGCCAAAACCATTTGCTACTGCTGTATAAGTTCCTGGTGTATAACTGCCTGAAGCATTATCATTTGCTGATGGGTCAAACTTTGGTTTATCAATTATTAAAGTTGCCACCAATGCAATAGCTAACACGCACACCAGCGCTCTGAGTATACGAACTTTCATAATATCGCTATTCATATATCATACCTCCTATGTGGGTATTATAACAAAATTAGCGCATTTTTTAAGCAAATCTGAGCTTCAAATGTTGATAATTCTATGAACATTGTGAGGATATATTTTGAATTTTTTCATACAAATATATCAAAATCTAAAAAAGGACTGTAGCTTACCGCTACAGTCCTACTATGTGTTAATCCAATATTAAATTGCTTCTACATTTCTAGTTGCTACCACATCTACCCCGGTTCCACAGACGTCCTTCACGACTACATCTCCAATATGAATTGGAGCTTTCATAACTGCTGCATCAATTTCTTTCATGACATCACTTATTTTGTCTTTTGGAATATTGCTTGCAGTTTTTACAGATACACGGGGCTTGTCTCCACCAAGGATAATAGCTGTAGATGTAACTGTACGCTCTGGATGAGTAACTTCGTTTCTTGCATACTTATCACCTATACCACAAGTATTACCCGAAACTGATATTACTTCCCCGTTTTCTAATTCTACTGTAATCTGGCACCCCATTGGGCAGCCGATACATGTCAATTCTCTCTTTTCCATTATCTTCGCCCTCCTTATTCTGCTTCAATCTTTACTGTAATTTTCTTTAGGCCTGGCTTTTCAGCAAGTTTATCTTTTAAAAGAATAACCTGCTCCATCTCGCCTGGTGCCATGATACGTTTCTTGTTGTGCATTACTCGCTCATCGTCAAAGTAAACACTTACATATGAGTCCTTATAAACAGCACCTACTCTAAATCGAACTGTAAGCTTATCATCCATTCTGCCTACATCGATGGTAGAAGGAACTGTGTAACGAGCTCCATCTGTAGCTATGATTTCGATTTCATCACCCTTACTCTCTGAAAGCTGACCATTAATAAATTTTGCAGCATTTTCTCCTGCACGGCTGGCTTCCTCAGAAACATAGTCTACCAGGTCATGTACATGAAGAACATTTCCACAAGCAAATACACCTGGGATATTTGTCTCTAGTGATTCATTTACAATTGGTCCACTTGTAATAGGGCTCATTTCAACACCTGCATTTCTTGAAAGCTCATTTTCTGGAATAAGTCCGCATGAAAGAAGTAATGTATCACAAGTATATCTTTCTTCTGTACCAGGAATTGGTTTGCCTTTATTATCCACTGCTGCAATTGTTACTGCTGTAAGATGCTCTTTACCTTCAATGTCAACTACAGTATGGCTTAATTTAAGTGGAATGCCAAAGTCATCAAGACATTGCACAATATTTCTCTTCAAACCGCCTGAATATGGCATCAGCTCTGCAACAACCTTAACCTTTGCTCCTTCAAGAGTCATACGACGTGCCATGATAAGTCCAATATCACCAGAACCCAGGATTACCACCTCACGGCCTGGCATATAGCCTTCGATATTTACAAGACGCTGTGCTGTACCTGCTGAAAAAATACCTGCAGGTCTGTAGCCTGGAATATTTAAGGCTCCACGTGGACGCTCTCTACATCCCATTGCAAGAATAACTGCACCAGCTTTAATCTGATACATACCATCCTCGCGACTCATTGCCGTTACAACTCTATCTTCAGATATATCCATTACCATTGTATTGAGCTTGTATTCAATTTTCATATCAAACACCTGCTCCATAAAACGATATGCATATTCTGGGCCAGTAAGCTCTTCTTTGAATGTGTGAAGTCCAAAACCATTGTGAATACACTGGTTGAGGATTCCGCCAAGTTCCTTATCTCTTTCTAAAATAAGAATTTTATCTACCCCAGCTTTTCTAGCTGACACTGCTGCTGCAAGTCCCGCAGGACCACCGCCTACAATAACGATATCATAGTTTGTCATTACTGATTGCCTCCCTTCTGATTCTTGGTGCGCTCTAATACGATATTTGAACGTCCACCACTCTTTGTAATCTCCTCATAAGGAAGACCAAGCTCTCTATGGAGTATTTCCATTGTCTTTGGTGAGCAGAAACCTGCCTGGCAACGACCCATACCAGCACGGGTTCTTCTCTTAACTCCATCTAATGAGCGAGCTCCAAGTGGTCTGTGGATAGCATCTAAAATTTCACCCTCGGAAATTGATTCGCAGCGGCAAATAATGTTTCCATAGGCTGGATTTTTCTTAATTAATTCATTTCTTTCTTCAATTGTAAGATTTTCTGGGTTCATTACGTCCTTTCTTGTGCTAATCCAATTAGCCTTTGCAGAAAGCCCCATCATATCTTTTAACATGTTACCTACCATCTCGCCGATAGCTGGGCTTGATGTAAGGCCTGGTGATTCAATAGCTGCGCAATCAATAAAATGTGGCGCACCATCAACCTCACCAATAATAAACTCGTGTCTAGCTTCATGGGCACGAAGTCCTGCGAATGATGTAATTACCTTTCTCATTGGAAGGTTCTTTACATGATCATTTGCTTTGGCTATAAGGTCGTTGATTCCTTCTGCTGTTGTATTGGTTCCTTCTTTATTTTCAATATCAATGGCTGTTGGGCCAACAATCAAATTGCCATGAACAGTAGGTGATACAAGTACACCCTTGCCAAGGTTAGTAGGCTGTGGGAAGATTGTGTGACTTACATGATTGCCAACCTCTTTATCAAGAAGGCAATAATCTCCTCGACGAGGGATGATTTCAATCTTATCATCTGCCTTACTTACCATGTTGTGAATTTCACCAGAGTGAACACCTGCTGCATTAACTACATATCTTGAAACATATTCACCGTTGTTGGTACGAATATGCCACAAGCCATTTTCATCACTTGTTATGTTTTCGACCTGAGTATTAAATCTGAAATCAACACCATTCACGTTAGCATTCTCAGCCATTGCAATACAAAGCTTGAATGGACAGATAATACCACCTGTTGGTGCATACAACGCTCCTTCTACGTTATCAGAAAGGTTTGGCTCCATCTCAAGAGCCTCCTCTCGTGTAAGAATTTTTAATCCTTTTACACCGTTTGTAACACCTCTGTCATAAAGATCTTTGAGCCCGTCAAGAGCCTCTTTATGAATGCAAACAACCATGGAACCATTTCTCTTGAACGGTATATCCAAATCGCGGCAGAGGTCGTCCATCATTTCATTTCCTCGTACATTTAATTTTGCCATCAATGAACCCGCAGCTGCATCAAAACCTGCGTGTACAATTGCTGAATTAGCTTTTGATGTTCCTTCACAAACATCTTCACATTTTTCTAGAACACAGACATTTGCTTCATAACGTGAAAGCTCTCTCGCAATTGCGCTGCCAGAAACGCCTGCGCCTATGATTATGACATCATACAACATAGTTTTTTCTCCTAAATAATTTTTAATTAGAAAAGGAGTCGGCAATTAGACGCATCTCATCATGCGTTCAATACCGACTCCAATCCTCAGTGTATACAATAGTTCAGTTTTTAAAAATGGTTCCAGTATTGAATACTGAATACTAATATCTAATGCAAATTAGATTATTGATTTAGCCAAACATCTGAGCTGCTGCAAGTGCATTGTAAAGAAGAGATGCAACAATACCACCACAGATAGGTGCTACTGCTGGAATCCATCCATAGCTCCAGTTGCCATTCTTCTTGCCAAAGTTAGGTGCAAGGCAAAGGTAAGCAATACGTGGAGCTGTATCTCTTGCTGCATTCATTGCGTATCCTGTAAGACCACCGAATGAAGCACCACAAGCAACGATTACGCCATAAACAAGTACCCAAACTGTGCGGTCTGAGCCTGCTGGAATAAGTGCAAGTGTGAATACAAGTACAAATGTAGCTACGAACTCTGAAAGGAAGTTCAATGTTTGGTTTGGAATAGATGGTGCTGTACAGAAGCATCCTCTTACTACGTCATCTTCTGCTGTCTCATTAATATGATCATGATAGAGAATCATAAGAATTGCTGCGCCTACAAAACCGCCGAGCATCTGAGCAACAATCTGACCTGGAACTGTGCTCCAGTCACCTGTTCTGATTGCAAGACCGATTGTAACAGCTGGATTAAATGCTGATGGGCATCCTGTAAAGTTGCTCATTGCAAATGCAGGAACCATAACAGCCATTCCCCATCCAATAAGGATGTGAACTGCTCCGCCGCCCTTGAAACCTGACTTGTTCAATGAAACGTTACAACAAACACCATCACCAAGAAGAACAAGTAAAATGGTACCAATAAACTCGCCTAAATAAACTGACATAAATTTTACCCCCTTTTTATCTCTCGCCAGTCACGGCTACAAGCCTAATATTTCTTTGCTCATCTAACATGATTCGCTTAAGAAATATTAGAGCTTGATGCCTACTGGCTATTTTTAAACAATTTATAGTCACTTATATATACGGTTACGATTTTTTATTCCTTAGCCCAGCCACGTGTTGCTGCTACAGCCTTTGACCAGCCCTTAATAGCTGCTGTTCTATCAGCATCTGTCATCTCTGGCTTGAACTCACGATCAACTGACCAGTTCTGGATAACATCTTCTTTGCTCTTCCAGTAGCCAACTGCAAGACCTGCAAGGTAAGCTGCACCCATAGCTGTTGTCTCAACACAACTTGGACGAAGAACGTCTGTGTTGATGATATCAGACTGGAACTGCATCAAGAAGTTGTTGTTAGATGCACCACCATCAACCTTTAAAGCTGTAAGGTGCTTTCCTGAATCAAGCTCCATAGCATGAAGTACATCATATGTCTGATATGCAAGAGACTCAAGAGTTGCTCTTATAAGATGATATTTATTAACACCACGTGTAAGACCTGTGATTGCTCCACGTGCGTATGGATCCCAGTAAGGAGCACCAAGACCTGTAAATGCAGGTACAACGTAGCATCCGTTTGTATCCTTAACGCGAGTAGCGAAGTACTCTGAATCTGGCGAAGAATCTACAATCTTTAACTCGTCACGGAGCCACTGGATAGCAGCACCAGCAACATATACAGAACCTTCAAGCGCATATGTAACCTTTCCATCTAATCCCCAAGCGATGGTTGTAAGAAGATCATTCTTAGAGAAGATTGGCTTCTCACCTGTGTTCATAAGCATGAAGCAACCTGTACCATAAGT
>JAILAV010000095.1 GCA_024681435.1 Pseudobutyrivibrio sp.
TACCCAGAATAACTGTCCTCTCCCACACATATTGTTGCAGAACCATTTGTTTCCTCCGACTACGGCAAATATCAATGGAAGAATAAAATCAATCAATCCAAGCCACGCAAACAATATATTAAAAAATCCGAGAGCAAAATAAATAATGCTCCATATCCAAAGGTAATTGTACCAGTGTTTCTTCTTTGTATTAGCCATTTATAATCTCTCTTTCCACTAAATTAATCGCATCTGCTGGACAGGCCTTCTCGCATAAGCCGCAACCCACGCATACATCTTCATTTACAACTGCATAACAGCCCTTAAATATAGATATTGCTTCTCTCGGGCATTGTAATCTGCATACACCGCAAGCCACGCATCTGCTTACATCGATATTCGCTTTTCTTTTTGCCATTTTTGTTTTCCTTTTACATTTTATACTTGTGTTTCTAACACGATATGTTTTTTATATGTGGTAAGAAAAATATATCAAGTACGCAAATTTAATTAACCTAGTAAGGAAAAACTGACTATGAAAAAAGAACCTTTATGTGAAGATATCGCAGGCGAAGGCTGCGGATTAAAGAAAGTATTAAATATCGTTGGCGGTAAATGGAAAATAATGATTCTCTGCGTCATCGACAATAATGAAGTGGTAAGATACGGCGATTTACGTCGCACTGTCTACGGCATTACAAATACCATGCTCGCTCAATCTCTTAAAGAATTAGAAAGTGATGGGCTAATTTGCCGTACTCAGTACAACGAAATGCCTGTGCGAGTGGAATACTCTCTCACTGAAAAAACTAAATCAATGATTCCAATTTTATTAGAACTAAAAAAATGGGGCGAAACTTATCTTTAAGCTTCGTCCCATTTTATTGTAATAATGATAATACAGACTGCATATCTGTATTTGCCTGTGCAAGCATCGACTGACAAGCCTGTTGCAAAATATTGTTCTTTGAATAATCTACCATTGCTGATGCCATATCAGTATCCCTGATTCGCGACTCAGCTGCTGTAGTATTCTCAACAACATTATCTACATTTTTTACTGAATGCTCTAATCTATTTTGAATAGCGCCAAAATAGCTACGCATATCAGAAACTTTATTAATGGCCACTGCAACAATATCTATGGCTGCTGTAGCCTTATCCTCTGTGGTAATATCTAGCTTATCTATACCAAGAGATTTTGCTGTAGCATTAACACTTTGAACAGTAATGCCCTGGTTTGTCCCATTGGTCGATTGTAAGAAAAGTGAATCATTTCCTACACCATCAATGTGATTAAAGGTGAGAACTTTTTCTTCATCAGGCAAGTATGTAAGAAATTCCAAATTCCATTTTTCTTGGATAGTGTTGATAGTATACTGAGTGATTTTGTTTCCATTTGTCCATGGTGATGAATATGTAAAGCCTGCGATATCACTTGGTTGTGCATGACCTTTCGAAGTCAAAAACATTTTTCTATACTCTTCTTCAGCTTCTTCATTCCCATAATATTGCCCAAAATATAGATATCCTTCATCATTGGTATGTAAGTTCTCTGCGACTGGAACATAAAACTGTACACTCTTTATGTCATCCTTATTATTCTTAAAAAAACCATCTGAACCAATAACTGTAGAAATACTAGCACCTGTTCCATGTATTAAATGTCCCCAGCTAGCAGCATGAACAGTTCCGTCATTCATTATATAATAACCTGAAAAATATACTCTTTCAGGAAACTGTGCGCCAGTATTTATATTTTGATATTTATCATATATAGCCCCTTCAATAGTCACATCATTAACGCCATAATTAACGCCATTAATAATAATTTCCTTACCAACATCGTTTGTAAGATTAAAATCGCACAGGCCTACCTGTTCTGGAACCTTTTGAATAGGAATAAAATCAATTTCTTTTATAGAAGTATCTGCATTAAGTGGATAAATATTTCCATTAAAGCTTGTGGTCTTAGCTATTCTATCTATCTCATCTCTCAGCTGATTAATCTCATACTGAATATCTTTTCTATCGCTTTCTGAATTTGTGCCATTTGCAGACTGCACGCAAAGCTCATTCATTCTCTGAAGCATATTATGAGTTTCAGTTAATGCACCATCTGCAACTTGTACTAGGGAAATTCCATCTTGAATATTTGTAGAAGCTCTATCGAGGCCGCGGATTTGTTTACGCATTTTCTCAGAAATAGACAATCCTGCTGCATCATCAGCTGAGCGGTTGATTCTGAAACCGCTTGAAAGCTCTTCCTGAGTCTTACCTATTGAAGAATTTGTGATGTTTAACATACGGCTAGCATTGCTAGCAGAAGTATTATGCTGAACTACCATAACTATCCCCAAGATCCATCAGTAAACAAAAAATGAACCATCCATAGTTCTAGCAGTTAGCATCCTTGCTAAAATAGATATCGTCAATTAATTGCGTAAATAAAGCCGAATCCACAAATTTTTGCGAATTCGGCTCTAAATATTATATTAAGCTCTATTATTCTGTTTTACATCTTCGTTATCTGACGATTTGATATTTTCAGCAACAATCTTTCCTGAACTCATCTTCTTTTCGTATCTAGTATAAATAACCCATGCAACAAAACCAAAAATGATTGGACCGCTTAATGACCAGAATGTAGTCTTCATATCGCCATCTAAAGCTGGCTGGATAATAGCAAAGGCATTTGCGAAGAACAATGTCAATGTAACAACATAGCCCCAGATATTAGCTGATGTCTGAGATTTGAAAACAACAAAGCTTCTATCAATGCCTTCCATCTTCTTGAACTTAGGGAAAGCAAATGAAATAAACATATATGGTACTGTCATACCAACATTAACCATTGCTGTAAGAATCAAGAAGAACTGCTGCATTGTATCACCACCAAATGATACTAAAAGGATCATGATGCAAACGATAGCACACTGAACCCACATAGCATTCTTTGGCATGCCGTCCTCTGTAATTTCACCAACTCTGCCTGGCCAAAGCTCCTTTGGAGTACCATCAATAAGCTGCTTAAGCGGTGAATAAACAAGTGTAAACATGGCTCCCATCAATGCTAGAAGCATTATAAATGCATATACACGAGCAAATCCGTGTGCAAGCATTACCTGAGTAGCCTGTGAAGCACCAAATGCATCACCAAATGCTGCTGCAAAATTAGACATGATTACATATGATACGTTTCCAAGTGTAATGCTGTCTGTTCCTAAAATCTCATTATAATTTGTAAATGAACCTACAAGCATAATGAGAAGTGCATAACCAACAACGATAACCATTGCTGCTGTAACGATTCCCTTAGGGAAATTCTTCTTAGGATTCTCTGTCTTATCAACTAGACCACCAACTGCTTCGATTCCGCCGTAAGCAAAAAGAGCATATACGATAAATGAGAGAATCATAATTGTACTGCCCTGATATGCTGTGTTAAGTGGTGTCTTTAATGACTCTAAGCCCATGAATGGCTGCTGAAGTCTACCATGTCTTGCAATAATCATAACGATAGAACCGATAACAACCATGATGTTGATTGTAAGTACGGCAGTTCCACCGATTGATGTAACCTTGCTAATCTTATCGATACCCTTTGCATCGAAATATGTGATAAAGATGAAAAATACTACTGCCATTATGCCAAGAAGTCTTGAACCTGATAAGAATTCAAAACCAAAAAATGACCATTTAGATGTGCAGTCTTCACCGAATATGATGTTTGAAACAGGTACCCAAATACCAGAAGATACATTTACCATCCAAAGTACATAAGATGTGTACCACATAAATGTACCAACAAATGCATACTTTGGTCCTACTGAATTACACATCCATGAATACATACCACCTGTCTCGTGGCGGAAGGCAGAACCGAACTCTGCAACCATGAATGCAAATGGAATAAAGAATAAAATACCAGCTATAACAAACCAAGGGATTGCGGCATAACCCATTAAATAATATGATCTTGGAATGTTATTGAAGCCATAAACTGATGTAAAAATCATCAAAATAAGGGACATTAACCCAAGCTTTTTTTCTTTCATTTTACTGTTGTGATGTACTAAAGTGACATACATCACTTCTCCTTCCTAATAGCGTCGCGGTCTATAATGATATCACAAAATAGGAAGGTTGAAAATTAAATTTTGAATTAATACTCACATATTTTAATCTATGTAAACATCATCACAGAAGTCAGATGTGAGTAAATAAGCTTCCTTACCATATATAATTGAAGCAGGTATTCGCCATGGCATTCCATAATAAAAGCTATCCGCCACAAACTGGCCATCGGAGTAGATTTGCGCCACATCGTATTTGTCTGTTATTTCTACAAAACCATCTGGAGAATCCACTGATATTTTCTGCCAATGAATCTCATTTGGCCCATTCAAATAGAATTCATCTATGTAAGGAATGTTAAAAGCAGGCTCACAAGGTGTTAATTCTACATTAAATTTATCTCCATTAAATACCTCATCAAAATAGATATTTCCATCTACTTTTCTAAGTCTCCTTGCGTCCTCCCAAGATAAAACTATAACTTTTAAATCTCCTAATTCTATCTTGCCATCTTTAATCAGATATTCTGTACCATCTATGCTTATCCTTGGCTGAATTCCATTTATAGCAGCAAAATATACCTCATCATCACCCTTACATAAAAGCTGAGCTGTAGCATAGTCGATATTTCTACCATTAATGACTATATTGAAAGGTAAAATAAAGGCAATATCCCCTTTAACATCAATTGCAGGGAATTTAACTTTACCTGTATCAAATACTACATCACAAACATCCTGAAGCTCTAAAAATCTCTGGTGGTGATTCACAAAAATAAAGCCTGACTCACCATTAGTTCTCATGGCATATCGTAAATGCGATACATCATTCTCATCTACAAATTCTGTAGCCGCAACATGCTCCATTGGAGCCAAAATATCACCAAAGTCATTTATAAACATATGCAAAATATTGCACAGATCATACTGCTCATATGGTTCGCCGTACATAGAAATGCAGGTGTGGAAATCATAGTTTAAAATTGGGTAATCATTAGGATAATCTGTAGCTGTGCTCTCCTGCAATGTAGAAAGCTTGCCAATCTTATTTGTACCACCATGATACATGTAGTATCCCACCAGATTATTACCGCAACCAAGCTTTACAAGACTAAGTCCATATGCATCCATAGCAGAAACAACTGAACGGCGCTTATAAGCAATAGGAAGTCCACTTCCCAACTCACATGTAGCAAATGGATAATCCTCATAAGGAAGTCTCCAGCCTTCATCATCAGCCTCTTTAATCAAATCCATACCAATGGCAGCATCATTTCTGATTGGGTCAAAGGTAAAGTGTCGTGAAGGTGGAAGCTTTTTGGTATGCTGAGTCCATGGTGCATCCACATATGCACCAAATACAGCCAAAAATTCCTTAGTTGGAATCTCGGCTCCATAAAGACTATTCCAGCCTGTGACAGTCCATAAAGGAGCCTCAAAGCCTACTTCTTTTGCGATCTCCTTTAGCTTAGCCAAATGCTCAGGCTGATCAACTAGCTCATTTTCAATCTGAATGCCTACAATTGGTCCACCCTGATTGAAAAGTAATCCATCGACTTCCTTAAAAATCCTAGCATACCAGGTTTTAACTAAGGCAAGATAAGCTTCATCGTTTTCTCTAAGCTTACAATCCTTTTTCAAAAGCCAATCTGGGAATCCGCCATTACGAACCTCGCCATGGCACCATGGACCAATTCTAAGAACCACATCTAATCCTAGCTTTTGACAAAGCGAAATAAACCGGCGCAGATTTCTGTCACCGGTAAAATCATATTCTCCTTCGATTTCTTCATGATAAATCCAGAAGACATATGTGGCTACCACAGTAATTCCGCCGGCCTTTATCTTTCTAAGCTCCTGCTCCCAGTTTGCACTATTATCTCGAACGAAATGGTACTCTCCCATGATTCCAATCCATGGCTTGCCATTTCTTTCAATGTATAAACTGTTCACATTAAAGCTAGAGCCATCTGCCCTAGTTTCGCCCAGGTTCAGATGGCCTCTTTTAATAACACTTTTATTGTAGTCTTTGAATGTATAAATCATTCTTCTTCAATGCCCCTCAATGCTTTGTCTAATAAATATTTAAGCTGTTGCTTTTCTTCGTCATCTAGCTTTAAACAACATTTCATTTGAACAGGTACTTCCTTTGCCTTCTCCTTCAAAGCAATACCTTTATCTGTAAGAGTAATCAGGAGCTTTCTCTCGTCTTCCTCCTGTCTTTGTCTCTTTATTAATCCTTCTTTTTCAATTCTTTTAAGAAGAGGTGCTAATGTACCAGAATCTAAGCATACCTTCTGACCAAGCTCACCCTCAGTCATTGAACCATACTGCCATAGCGCAATCATTACAACATACTGAGTATATGTAAGATTTAGTACAGAAAGTGGTTTTCTGTATTTTCTAACTACCTCCTTCGCACAAGCGTACAATGGAAAACACAACTGTTTTTCCAAACATAAAATATCATCATCTTTCTTTGTCATGCTAATACCAACTCTTTCATTAAAAATTCTACACTCATATTTTATCAGTACTTAATCCAAAAGTCGATAATCCTCTTTTAAATTAATATACCATCTAAAAATAGCTACCCCGATTATTAAAACATAACCAATTATACTGTATAAAGTAGGCGTTTCTTTAAAGAAAATAATCCCTAAAAGTGCTGCAAAAACCACCTGCGTATAATCGAATACTGATATCTCTTTTGCCGGTGCATATTTATAGGCTGTTGTTATCGAAAACTGGCCAAGAGAAGCTGAAACACCAGCCATCAAAAGACATATAATTTGTCCCACGCTCATCGGGGTGTAATCCTTAATTAAATAAGGAAGTGTAACTATGCTTGAGAAAAATGAGAAGTAGAAAACAATCACTGGTGTCTTCACATTTTTCTGGGTTACCTTTCTAACTAAAACGTAAGCTGTTCCTGCACCAAAGCCCCCAAGCAAACCGATGAATGCTGGGAATGCACTGGTGAATGCTCCCGTAGGTCTAATGATAAACAAGGCTCCTACAAAGGCTATGATGGTTGCAAGAATATCTACCCTCTTTGGAAATTCTTTAAGTATAAATATAGAGAGAATGATTGCAAAAAATGGTGATAGCTTGTTGAGCATATTTGCATCAGCAATACCAAGTCTATCGATAGCATAAAAATTAGCTATGATTCCAACAGTGCCGAAAAAGCATCGGCCTAAAAGTGGTGTCCAGCATCCTCTTTCTACAACAAGACTCTCCTTTGTTTTGATAAGTGTGACACCGGCAACCATAAGTGCCACGATATTTCTGAAAAAGGCTTTTTGCATCGTAGGCAAATCCCCTGAAAGTCTCACAAAAAATGTCATAAGTGAAAAGCCAACAGCGGCTAATAAAATAAAGATTATTCCTTTTAATTTATTATTCATGTCTTACTCCTATCTGCACTTATTACCATTATAGCCGCCTCTATTCGAATATCAATAAACAAAACAGATATACACTGTACATAAATGATTTCTACTTGCTATAATACTCTCATGAAAAAAATATACTTAGCCCCACTTGAGGGCGTCACAGACAGCATTTATAGAAATACTTTTATGAAATATTATGGCGGTGTTGATAAGGTTTACACTCCATTTATTTCCCCAAATTCAACATACAAATTCACCACAAGAGAATTCAAGGATATAGATCCTGATAAAAATGATCCATACATTACAGTTCCTCAAATTATCACTAATAATTCTGAGCATTTTCTTTGGGCAGTAAATGAAATATCAAAACTTGGATTTAAAGAAATCAATTTTAATTTAGGTTGTCCTAGTGGTACTGTTGTGGCAAAGAAAAAGGGTTCAGGATTATTGTTTTATCCTGAGGAATTGGATAAGCTGCTTTACGAAGTCTTTCAGCATATTGATGGCAAATGCAACATTTCAATAAAGACAAGACTTGGCAAGCATGAGCCTGATGAGTTTTATGAAATACTTGATATTTACAACAAATATCCCATTTCAGAACTGACTATTCATCCTAGAATTCAATCGGATTTCTATAGAGAACCTATAAGAAACGAATTCTTTGAATATGCGATAGAACACAGCAAAGCTCCTGTAGTGTTTAATGGAGAGATAAAAACTGTAAGCGATATTTTAGAATTTGAAGATAGTCATGATACCGTAAATGCGATAATGATTGGCCGTGGGCTTATTGCTAACCCGGAACTTGCTCTATGGTACAAAACTAACGATGAGAAGGACAGTTACGATACATCAAAATTCAAGGATTTTCATAATAGCCTTCTTGAGCAATATATTAATGTACTTTCTGGAGATAAACCGGTTCTTCATAGAATGAAGGAATTCTGGGCATACTGGCAGGTAAACTTTCCTGACCAGGAAAAAACAATTAAGAAAATTAGAAAATCAAACAAGCTAATTGAATACAAAGATTTAGTTACAGCTATGTTAAAATAGGAGTGGTTCCCCACTCCTATTTTTATTCTTCTTTCTCTCTTTTATCTAAGAATTTATCAAAATACAGTTTTATCAACGCTGCCACAGGCACAGCAATTAACATTCCCACAAATCCACCAATTGCGCCACCTCCAATGAGGGCTGCCACAACAAGAAGTGGATGAATTTTAATGTTGTTGCTTAGCAATCTTGGATTGATAACATTTCCATCTATCACCATAATAACTAGCAATGAAACAAGTCCCATTATAAGCTCCCTATATGCTCCCGTAGGCAAGCATACTACCAATACAGAGCAGTACCCTACTATTGGCCCAACATAAGGAATAAGATTACCTATTCCAACAAGAAGTGCAATCAACAAAGCTTCTGGTATGCCTTCAATTAGAAATACAATTCCTGTCAAAAATGAAACTATTATCGCATCTACGAATTGGCCTCTTAAATATCCAGAGAAAATCCTGTCTGCATCATGCCAAAATTCTTCAACCCACTCTTCTTCCTTTCGACTGGTTATAATGCGGAAAGCTCTTTTCCAATATCTTTTAATTCGGCCACCATCAATCATGAAATATATGGAGAATATAATACCAAAGAACAGTCCTGTAACTATATTCTTAACTGACACAACAAAGTTCATTACATAACCGCTTAGCTGATTAATTGAAAAGCCTGCTCTCACCAACATAGTCTTTATTGATTCAATGAGATTTTGAGTATCCTGCTGAATCAAATCCGCAAATGCGGTAAAAGTTTCAATACTTATGGCTGAAATATTCTTATAAATAGTCAAAACCATAATGAATACAATGGCTGCTATCACTCCTATAATAATCAAAAAGCTAAGTAAAATAGAAACATATCTTGCCCAATTATGTTTCTTTTTCCTGTTAAAAAATTTCTCGATTTTATTTACTAATGGTGATAATAGGAAACTGATAATTCCGCCTACAATAATTGGTTTCAACACCGCTGTAAATATAGTCCAAAGTCTAAGCCAAAATCCACCTGATGCAAATATTAGTCCTAATATAATAAATGTGATTATTACCGTAACACTAACATAAGCACATGTTTTTGCGTATTTTTTATCCAATTTATCCCAAAACTTTTTTAACATAAACTACCTCTTAATCTAAACAAATCTATCAAACTATTAAAGTCATTATACAAAATAATATTAATTTAATCATCTGAATTATCAATCATTAGTGAAATACCTCTAATTTTGAAAAAATTTTCGCCGATTATTAATATAGTTATTGGTAAATAAAGCTTTTAATGTTAAACTTTATTTATAACTTGTATTGGAGGGACAATAATCTTATGGGAAAGAGATCTTTTACGGGGAAAAAGAGTTCTGAAAGAATGTCTATTTTTAACTCCATGGCTTTCAAAATTGTAATTGCCATATTCATCGGTTTTACAATTGCTATGGGAATCGTTGGTGGTTTTTCAATTATTAATTCGAGAAACACTATCTCCAAGACTTATCAAAACTACACAAAGAACTTGGCAGAAGTTGCAGCTCAGAATGTTGACACCACTCTACAAACCATCGCCACCATTCGCCTAAATGGTCAAGGCCAATTAAACGGCGCAGCTATTGAAAAAAATCTAGTCAATCAATTGCTTGCCTCACCAGATGAGCAAAGACAGGTCATGTTTGATACTTTTGATGTGGCTTTAGGTTCTGTTTCAATTTCCGGCGTAGAAGGTTCTTATGCTTATTACGTAAGCTCACAAGGACTCATGATCTATCATCCTACAGTGGAAAAGGTTGGCGGTTATGTTGAGAATGCCGCTGTAAAGACCCTTGTAGAACGACTCAAGGCTGGAGAAACACCTGAGCAAATCGGAAGTGGCTCTGTTATATACGAATATAATGGTGCTAAAAAATATGCAGGCTATGCATTCACATCTGGTGGAAATATGGTTATCGTAACTGGTGACTATAACCTTATTATGAAGCCTGTAACAACTCTAACAACTACACTGGTAATTATTTTAGCAATTACTTTAGTATTAGTTGTTATCATCTTCTACATCTTAATTAAGGTAATGTTAAAACCTCTTGGTGATGTAGTTCAAATTATTGACGATACAGCTCATATGAACTTCAGAAAGAGCGCGAAGGGTGCTATCCTTTCAAAACGTAAAGACGAAATCGGTATGATTACTCGTTCAGTTAGTTTGATGCGCGGCTCTTTACGAGAAATGGTTACAAGTATTTCTGCTACTGAAGATAGAATTAATAATAACGTAATTACGTTAAAAGGAACTGCAGGAAGTGTAAATTCTATGTGTAATGACAACAATTCTACTACACAAGAAATTGCAGCTTCTATGGAGGAAACATCTGCAGCCACAGATGAAATCAACCAGAATGTTTCTAATATCAAAAACGAAGCAGCAAGCATCGATAATATGGCATTGGATGGCGCTACACTATCTAAAGAAATTATGTCTCGTGCTACAGATCTTAAGGTTACTACTAAAGAGGCTACAGATAGAACAAGAGCCACTTATGAAAATGTTAGAAAACAAACTGATGAAGCAATTGAAAATGCTAAGGCTGTTGAGAAAATCAACGAGCTTACAAGCACAATCATGCAGATTTCTTCTCAGACATCGCTACTTGCTCTTAACGCTTCTATCGAAGCAGCTCGTGCTGGTGAAGCTGGTAGAGGTTTCGCAGTAGTTGCTACTGAAATCGGTAACCTTGCAAATCAGACAAGCGATGCTGTTGGAAATATTGACGAGATTGTTGGTGAAGTTAACAATGCCGTTTCTAAGATGGCAAGCTGTCTAGAAGAAACAACTGGATTCTTAGAGCAGACTGTACTTGTTGATTACGAAGACTTTAGTAAAGTTTCTGACCAATACTACTCTGATGCTGAAGTATTCCAGAGCAGCATGGGTTCAATCAGTGATCAGGTTAAAACTCTTTCAACTTCAATTGGAAGAATTTCTGATACACTTGAGCACATCAACATCACAGTCAGCGAGTCAGCAAGCGGTGTATACAACATTGCTGAAAAGACTACTGGCATCGTAACTGGAGCCACTGATGTAACAGAAAAAGTTAGCGATACTGCTGAAGCCATCGAAGCCTTATCAATAATCGTAAATCAATTCCAGCTAGACGAAGCATAAAATAATATAAAAAA
>JAILAV010000099.1 GCA_024681435.1 Pseudobutyrivibrio sp.
AATGGAACAGATTGCTTACAAGATGCCTCTAACTAACGAGTGTAGACCTAAATGGGATATGGATTATTTAAATAGTATTCATGCAGGAATGGTCACAAGTCAAGAGGATATCGGAAGTATTCTGTATTCTGACAAAGAAAAGATTAATTACTCATCTACACCACTGTTTATGGTTAGAGTTGTGAAAGGGTTATTTAATGGGTGAGTTGCACTATATTGCCTTTGATGATGAGGCAGATGATATAAAAGAAAAGGTTGAAAGCTATTGGACTAAGCGAGCAGATGGATTTTTCAATCTTAGGCACGATGAAATTGAAAGTGATATGGCTAAGAGGTGGATTAAAGAAATTACAAATCTACTTCCAGATAAAGAAGAGCTTAATATACTTGATGTAGGATGCGGAGCAGGATTTTTCGAGGTAATCTTAGGCCAGATGGGACATAAGGTTACAGGCATCGATCTTACACCAGAGATGATTGACAAAGCAAATGAGATGATTTGTATATACGGATTAGATTCTGATAAGGTTAAAGCCCAGGTGAAGGATGCTGAAAGCTTAGATTTTGCAGCAGAGTCCTTTGATGTAGTAATCACAAGAAACCTTACATGGACTTTGCCACATCCAATTGATGCATACAAAGAGTGGCACAGAGTCTTAAAAAAGGGAGGCGTGTTAATTAATTTTGACGCGGAGTATGCAAAGGGGGCTCACAATCTAAAGAGTCCAGAGAATCTAGCTCACAAAGATATCGATGATAGTTTAAAGGACGAGTGTCATAATATTTATCATATGCTTACAATCAGTATGCTTGATAGACCTATGTGGGATAAGCATATTTTAGAGGAGATAGGATTTGAAAAAATTATCACATGTGAGGATTTCTCAAATCGTATTTTCCTAGAGTATGATGAGTTTTATATTCCGGATAAGATGTTTAGCATTAAGGCTATTAAATAATAGTTTTATGCAGGGGGATAAGCCATGGAGATAAAGCAGTTAAAGTATTTTGTAGTTGCAGCAGATATAGGTTCATTTAGTGAGGCTGCAAAGGTTCTTTACACAACTCAATCCAGCATAAGTAAAGTGATTGGAGCTTTAGAAAAAGAGCTTGGCTATAGCCTTTTTCGAAGGGAAAGCAAAGGAATCGCCCTAACCTATGAAGGGAAAAAGTTTCATCAAAGAGCCAGCAGATTAGTTGCAGATTTTGAAACTCTAAAAAATGACAGTGTAAAACGTCAGAGGAATATGGTTAAGATTGCTGTTAATCATAGCTCATGGCTTGCTAATTGCTTTTCAGATTTTTATGAGAGTCATAAGGATGATGATGTATGCTTTTGCATTCATGCTGATACCACATCAAATATCATAAATAGAATTCGCCTTATGGAAGATGAGGTTGGATTTGTTTATGTTTTTCCAGATACCAGATTACAGTTTGAGTATGAACTGAAAAAATATCAGCTTAAATTTGAAAAGCTTAAATCTGTGGATGGAATGATTTATTTTCAGCCTGATGATGTTGTTAAGAAAAACGAAGTGCGTACTAATATTATCCATAATCTTAAGTACATTCAGTCAGAGCAGGATGAGTATATTAGAAATGCTGCTTGGCAAACTGAAAGTGGTGAGAAGGTAAATATTAACGATGATATCGCAGTAATAACCAACAGTGATTATGTTATGCATGCATTGCTTGAGAAAAATTCACTGGCCAATTTAAGTGCCGACAGTTTTAATAGCTATGATATGGGAATTAGACCAGGCATTAGACTTAAAAACGAAGGCGGTGAAATCGAGTTTGGAGTCCTGATTAATGATAATGGACGAATCAGTAAAGAGGTTGAAGAATTTATCACATATATTAGGAATCAACTACTTAAATTATAAAAAACTCTTTAACTATTTTTCCCGTAAAAGCGTTGATAAATCAAGGGTTACAGCGAAACTGGCAAATTATTAAATTTTTCTTAAATGTGAAAAAATTTTGAAAAAACCACTTGCACAATAAAAGATTAAATGTTATATTTTACTCGTACTAGCGAAAAGCTAATACCAAATTTTTCATAACTCAGCGACCAAGGGCAACTTTGGTCGCACTCCCCGAATTTTCAGCCGGCGTTGTATACGTCGGCTTTTTTTGTAATATGTAATAAAAAACACCTTTATTGTTTATGTTTATGGGAGTTAATAAATATGCAGAAACGAATTCAAAAAAGCATAATAACTGTAGCTGTATTAACCATTATTTTAATGACATTTGATATGGAAACTATATACCTAATGGTTTATAAAAGGCGTATGCAGCAAGACAGCTGGCTGGAATTAGTATTATTTTTGATAGTTACAATTCTAATCATATGTGTGAGTATTTATGCAGCAAAAAGACTCAGCAAAAGATTGGTAAAACCAGTTGAAGAAATGGCAGAGAATTTAGATGATGCAGCTTACACGCCAAAGTATGAAGAATTGATTCCTATAATGAATCGCATCAGAAGTCAGCACGATGATGTGCTTGCAGCAGCAAAGGCCAGACAGGATTTTTCTGCGAATGTTTCCCATGAGTTAAAGACTCCATTAACTGCTATTAATGGATATGCGGATTTAATTGAAAATGGAAGTAATTCCACTGAGGAACAAAAGCACTTTGCAAATGAAATAAAAAAGAGCTCAGATAGATTGCTTCATATTATAGATGACATAATAAGCCTGTCTGAGTTAGATAGAGTTCAGGATACGACTTTCGAATCTTTAGATTTATATGATTTGGTGCTGGAGTGCATGGATACTTTAAAGGTTATTTCTAAAAAAGCAAATGTGAATCTTTCCTTCGAGGGCCAGCATTGCACAGTGTATGGAAATAAAGAAAATCTTAGGGAAGTGGTATATAACCTGGTTCAAAATGCCATCAGATACAATAAAGAAAATGGTCATGTTTGGGTAAAAGTTTGCTCAGAGGGCTCTACTGTATTATCAGTAAAGGACGATGGCATAGGCATTCCTTTAGAGGATCAACAAAAGGTTTTTGAAAGATTTTATAGAGTTGATAAAAGTCATTCCAAAGCTACTGGCGGAACCGGGCTTGGACTTGCTATAGTTAAGCATATTGTTGAGCTTCACAAAGCTAATATTATCTTAGATAGTCAGCTTGGAGTTGGCACTGAAATAAAGGTAGTCTTTTGATGCATTTATGAGATATAATAGTCATGCGAGTAATTCGTATGACTTTTTGTTTAGGAGTATAAATAATGAGTGAAGTAAAGGTAATTGAAATTGGCGAGAGCGTCTTTGCAGAAAATGAAGCTGCAGCAGCTGACATTAGAAAGCAGATGAAGGAGCAGGGCACATTTTTCTTAAATGTTATGTCTGGCCCAGGCTCAGGAAAGACAACAACACTTTCTGCCATTATTAATAGAATGAAGGAAAAATACAAAATCGGAGAGATGGACGTGGATATCGAAACAAGTATCGATGCCCAGAGAGTGGCAGATGCCACAGGAGTTCAGTCTATCCAGATTCACAATATGGGACTTTGCCATATTGATGCTGATATGACTAGCAGAGCATTGGTAGAGTATGATACAAAGGATATAGATTTACTTATTTTAGAGAATATTGGAAATCTAGTTTGTCCAGCAGAGTTTGATGTTGGTGCCAATAAAAATCTTATGTTGTTATCTGTACCAGAAGGTGATGACAAACCATTAAAATATCCACTTATGTTTGAAATTAGTGATGTGGTTTTAATTAATAAAATCGACACCTTGGATTATTTTGATTTCAGCAAAGAGAAGGTTACAGAAAGAATTCTTAAGCTTAATCCAAACGCTAAAATCTTCTTTGTAAGTGGTAAGACTGGCGAAGGCTTGGATGATGTTATTAGCTGGTTAGAGGATGAAATTGCAGCAGTAAAATAGTTTTAACTAAAGGGGGCTGTTATGAGCAATTATAGTGCAGGTGAATTAAACATGTCCGTTTCGGCAATATGTCAAAACGAGAAGGGAGATAAGTATGCCTTTGTGAATTTCGCTGATGATGTTAGAGCGGCCGAAGGCAAAATCCCTGATTGTAAGATTCTCAAAAATGAGGGATTTGCAGAAATTGAAATAGCCCAGCTTGAAAAATATATGCGTGAACATTTAACAGAGCTGAAGAAAATGTCTGCTGGTATAGATATTTTTTCCGGTTTCAAAAAATGAAATCTATTGATTAATTGCGCACAATGTAGTATAGTGAATACAGTTAAATAGGAAATCTTCAGGGCAAGGTGCGAAAGTATTTACTTTCAATTCCTGACCGGCGGTATAGTCCGCGAGCTCATTTGAGCCGAACTGGTGTGATTCCAGTACCGACAGTATAGTCTGGATGGAAGAAGATAGACATGAATTGTTTATTAGATGATGAGCCCTGAGTTAATCTCAGGGCTTTTTGATTGTATGCAATTAATTCCGAAGACTTCCTAAACCAAATATGTATAAATATTAGGAGGAAAATCATGGACTCAACACAAATGACAGGACAAGATTTAAGAAAGGTTTCAGGTAATAAAGTGAATATTAGAAAAATGACAGTTACAGCAATGCTTTCAGCAATTGCATTTGTGCTTATGTTTTTAGACACAGCTGTTCCAATTATGCCATCATTTATTAAGCTAGATTTATCAGAGTTGCCAGCGCTTATGGCAGCATTTGCACTGGGCCCAGTGTGGGGTGTAATTGTTTGCTTTATCAAAAACGCATTACATCTTTTAATAACACAGACTGGTGGAATTGGAGAGTTGTCTAATTTTATTTTAGGAGCAAGCTTTGTTATTCCAGCAGGTTATATTTATCAGAGAAAAAAGACAAAGAAGCATGCGATTCTTGGTGCAGTAGTTGGTGCATTTGTAATGGCTGCAATCAGCTTCCCTTCAAATCTATATATCGTATATCCGGTATATTACAACTTCATGCCAAAGGAAGTTATTATTCAGGCATATCAGGTTTTAGCTCCATTTGCTAATCTTGATACTATTGGAAAATGTTTGCTTATGTTTAACGTTCCATTCACATTTGTAAAGGGAATGCTTTCAGCAATAATTACAATTTTAATTTATCAGCCACTTCGCCCATTACTTAAGGGTAACAACTAAAAATGCTTTTTACGGCTCAGGTCTAAGGACCTGGGCCTTTTATTTTTAGAAGATAAAAATTAAACATAGATTGGCTAAAATTAGTAAGACATTTATTTCCCCAATAGATATATTTAAATTAGCGATAATTATGGAGAAATGTATTGGAGGAAATGCTATGGAAATTGTAAAGGCTCCAACTGACCCAGAAAAGAATAGACCATTTTTTTATATTGTTAAGGATAAGGATTTCTTTTCTGAGGATGATGGTGACAGGGGAATAAGCTATCTTCATCAAAGCGACGGAAGATTAATAAGCAGCGCAAAATATACGGGAAACATTGAAGACGAATCAATGTTAAAGCTCCTTGAAACTGTTGATGGTTTCAAAAAGCTGGTTCACAGTGTGGGTGTATCTGTTGAGATGGATGATAGTGATACAGAATGTGAATTTGTATTCCAGATGTACGGAAAAGAGGATTTGTATGGAGGCGGTGCAAATCTTATTTCTGTTCAAAAAGCTGATGGTAGCGAGAAGCGAATTTACATGAGCGATATTAACTGGACAGAGGATGATAATGTTCCAGGCCAGATAAAGCTGTACACACCAAAGCCTTATCAAAAAGGATTTATCACTGTTCGTCTGTATTTAAATGATGGTTATGAAGCACCGGAGCAGATAGAGGAAAAGCCTGTCGATGTAAATGGCGATGCATATAAAAACATGATTAAGGCATCTTTGGTTCAGGCAGGAAATCCTTACAGATTGCAAAGGCTTTATGAAAAGGCAAAAGCAGGTAAAGATGTTTATCTTACATTTATTGGCGGTTCCATAACCCAAGGTGCAGGAGCTACACCAATCAATACTGAATGTTATGCCTACAAATCTTTTGTTGGAATCAAAAAGCTTTTGGGAGATACAGAAAATATCCACTTCATAAAAGCAGGAGTTGGTGGCACTCCATCAGAGCTTGGCATGATTCGTTTTGAAAGAGATGTCCTTAGAGATGGAGAGGTTACCCCTGATTTAGTTGTGGTTGAATTTGCAGTAAATGATGATGGAGACGAGACTAAAGGAGATTGCTACGAAAGCCTGGTTCGAAAGGCATTAGGTCTTCCGGGAGAGCCTGCTGTATTACTTTTGTTTTCGGTATTTTCAGATGATTACAATTTGCAGGAAAGATTGATTCCAGTTGGCAAGCGCTACGACCTTCCAATGGCCAGTGTAAAGAATGCGGTGGTGCCTAATTTTTATAACAGGCAGGAAAGAGTACTTACCAAAAATCAGTATTTTTACGATATGTTCCATCCTACAAACCTTGGGCATACCATAATGGCTGACTGCGTAATTAACGCTGTAAAACAAGCTTTTGATGCCAAAGCAGTAGATGAATATGATCCAAAACTTTTAAGCCCAGGCATTATTGGAAACACCTATGACGAAGTCTTTTTAATAGATAAAAAGGATAACAAAGACTATGGTGATATTCACATCGGAGGATTCACTGAGACAGATACAGATTTGCAGTCTGTGGAATTAGATATAGATTTGAAACAGACTCCAGAGTTTCCACATAACTGGATGTATGATGGCAGCAAATCAGATGATAACGTATTTACTATAGATCTTCAGTGCAAGGCACTTGTTATCATCATGAAAGATTCAGGGGAGATTGATGCTGCCACTGCCAAGGCATATGTTGATGGCAAATTTATAAGGGACTTAGACCCATATGTAAACAGATGGAGGCATTGCAATCCTCTAATTCTTATTGAAGAGTCTGAAACAAAAATACATCACGTAGAAATCCAGGTAGACAAAGATTCAGTTAGAAATAAATTTACAATCCTTGGTTTTGGGGTGGTTAAATAAAGGAGAAGATGATTATGACAATAGCGCAGAATCCTATTTTAAAGGGGTTTTATCCAGACCCATCAATTTGCAGAGTTGGAGAGGATTTTTATTTGGCGTGCTCTAGCTTTGTTTATGCACCAGGAGTTCCTATTTTTCACAGCAGAGATTTGGCGCATTGGGAGCAGATTGGTCATATCCTCGATAGAGAGTCTCAGCTTCCGCTAAGCGGCGATACATCAAAGGGAATATTTGCTCCAACTATTCGTGAACATAATGGCACATTTTACATGATTACAACTAACACTAGCCATGGTGGTAATTTCATAGTAAAAGCGGATAACCCAGCAGGACCTTGGTCTGACCCATATTATTTGGGAGAAGAGGAATGTCCTGGTATTGATCCATCACTATTTTTTGACGACGATGGAAAAAGCTATTACGTTGGAACAAGACCAAATCCAGAGGGAGTCAGATACAACGGAGACTGGGAGATTTGGGTTCAGGAAATTGACCTAAAAGAAATGAAATTAGTAGGGGAGTCCATGGCAATCTGGAAGGGTGCCGTAAAGGATGTTATTTGGCCCGAGGGTCCACACCTTTATAAGAAAGATGGCTATTATTATCTGATGCATGCAGAAGGAGGAACAGCCTCTGACCATGCCATATCAGTTGCTAGGTCAAAGGAGTTATTTAAGTGGTTTGAAGGTTGCCCTAGAAACCCGATTTTCACCCATCGAAATCTGGGAAAGAACTATCCGGTAGTGTATACCGGACATGCTGACTGGGTGGATGACAAAGATGGAAATTACTATATTGTCATGCTTGCATCTAGAATTTGCAAGCAGCGTTGCAGCACTGGTAGAGAAACATTTTTAGCTAAGATGGAATGGGAGGATGGTTGGCCAGTTATCAATCCAGGGGTTGGCCGTCTTACAGAGTATGTTGAGCTTCCATTTGAAAAATATAATGCGTACCCACAGGTGGATTGCAGTGATGACATTCACTTTAATTCTGACAAATTGGATGACAGGCTCGTGGGACTATTAAATCGTAATTACGATATATATTCATTAGATTACCGACCTGGATTTTTAAGATTATATACACGTCCAGAGCGAATAGAGGATACATGCTATCCTTCATATTTGGGAGTCCGCCAAAAGGATTATTCATTTAAGGTAAGTACATGTCTTGAATTTGAACCTAAAAGTGAAAAGGAATGTGCTGGATTAGTTTTATTCCAAAGCCATGAAAGTCATTTGGTGGCTGAAGTAGTTAAAAGAAATGGCAAGCGTAAGCTTCAGGTGAGAACTGTCATCAAAGGCCAAGAAGAGGTAGTTGCTTCAAAAGACCTTACAGATGGTTTGGTTCAAATTGAATTAACAGCTGAAAATCAGTTAGCTGAAATATGGGTTGTTCAGAATAATAAAAATATTTTGGTGGCAGATGAACTTGATCTATTGCCTTATACAACAGAGGAAGCAGGAGGTTTTGTAGGGTGTACAGCAGGGATGTACACATCGTCAAATAAAGAGGCTAGTGACAACTATTGCGACTTCGCTTGGTTAAGTGTTTTTAGGACAAAATAGGCTTTTAATTGCATACCTAAAAATATATAATTATTTTTATGAGACTAGCACAATTATTAGAATACGACAACATCATAGTACAGTGTCATAACAATCCTGATGCAGATGCATTGGCATCTGGTTTCGCAGTAACAAAATACCTTCAATCCAAGGGAAAAAATGCCAAGTTTATATATGGGGGAAACTTTGGAATAACCAAGAGCAATCTAAAACTTATGGTTGTAGATTTAGCGATTGAGGCTAATCATGTTAAATATCAGGAGCAACTTAATGACCTTCTTAATATTGATAAGGAGGATATCCCTGATTTATTAGTGGCTGTAGATAGCCAATATGGTGAAGGAAATATTAAAAAATTTAGAGCAAAAAACATAGCAATAATCGATCATCATCAGATTTCAGGTCATTTGCCAGAGCTTGCAGAAGTGCGACCTTATCAGGCGAGCTGCGCAACAGTAGTCTGGGACATGCTTAGAGCTGAGGATTATCCTGTGGACCGTGATATCAATCTTTCCACAGCTCTTTATTATGGTTTAATGACGGATAGTAATAATTTTTCAGAGTTGCATCATCCCTTAGATTTGGATATGCGTGATGATATTAAGTATAGTTCGTCGATTATTACAAAATTCAAAAATTCAAATATATCTCAGGCTGAGCTTAAGATTGCAGGTATCGCCCTTCTTGGCTCAGAATATTATTCGGATCATCACTATTCAATCGTAAAGTCAGATCCATGTGATCCTAATATTTTGGGAATAATTTCTGATATGCTTCTTGAGGTAGAAGATGTAGATTGTTGCCTGGTATATTCTATCCATGAAGGTGGAATTAAAGTTTCAGTTCGAAGTTGCGTCAAAGAAGTTAAGGCAGATGAGCTTGCAAAATTTATTTGCGCCGGCGTTGGAAATGGTGGTGGCCACCTTATTAAAGCTGGTGGCTCAATCAGGCGCTCACTTCTTGAAATGCAAGAAATGACATACACAGCACCTGCTATTCAACAATTTTTCAGAGAGAGAATGAGGGCGTACTTTACAGACAGTGAAACTATTTATACTGATAAGTATGTAGCAGATACTAGCTCAATGAAGCGATATCGTAAAAAGAGAGTTCATGTGGGCTATGTAAAGGCCAAGGATATGATGCCTTCAACAGGTACTTGCATTATTCGTACTCTTGAAGGAGACGTTGAACTTGAAATAATGGAGGATACCGTTATTGCTATAGGAATTCGCGGCGAGATATACCCAATGTCATGGGATGACTTTATTAAAAAGTATGAAATAACCGACGATCCTTACGTTTATCCTGGCAATTATATGCCATCTATAAAGGATATCGATGGCAAGAGCAGAGAGTTTCTTCAGTATGCACACAGCTGCATTACAACTGATAAAATAGAAATCTTTGCTAAGGAATTAAAAAATAGAACAAAAATATTTACTAAGTGGGATTCAGAAAATTATTATCTTGGAAAGCCAGGTGATTACATGGCTGTATCCACTATGGATAATTCAGATGTATACATAATCGAGCGTAATATTTTCCACGAAACCTACGACGAAGTATAAAAATAGGACTCCGAATCCCAGCTAAACAGGGAGGTCATCGGAGTCCTTTTATAATAAGTTACCTGAAGCATCCTGCTCCAAGTAGCGTATACTAGAATGAGACGATGGAATAGCCATCTTTAAGACCGACAATCTGCAGGTAGGATTTTACATCCAATACACGCTTTGCAAGCTTGTGTCCGGTCTGGGTGAAGCCATCAGCCTCAACCTCATTAAATATAATATCATTGCCATCTTCTATGCCGCGTCTGTCGGTAACATGATATTTAACAACACCACTTGCAATTCGAGCAAATTCAGCCTTTGAAACAAGCACACTGACTTCCACATTTCCACCAGCGGCACCAGTTTTTAAAGTGTTGGTATCTGCGAAGAATTGACGTCCTAATTCATCCTCTTTATTTCCGTTAATTGCTTGATTTAACCCCATAATAAGGGCTTCGCGGTTATCTGCCATAGTGTGCTCCTCTCCGTTATTATTTGTATATAGAATACAATGTATCTTTGAAGAATCTGTGATAGAATAGTGAAAGATTCAGATTTGTTTTGGAGGTGTGATTTTGGCTAAAGAGTTGATGCTAAGAAGTCAGGTTAACGAAGAAGATACCTGGAATCTTAAAGATATGTACGAAAGTGACGCTGAATGGGAAAAAGACATCCAGCTCATACTTGATAAAGCAGAAGAAATAGTTAAATTCCAAGGTAAAGTTTGTGAGAATGAAGCCAATCTTTTGACAGTTCTTCAAGACCTAGCCTTTGCTTCAGAGAAATTAGATTATGCCTATGGATACGCCTCTAGACTATTTGACGAGGACCAGGGAAATACCGCTCATCAGACCATGAGCCAAAAGATGTTTAGCATTATGGCTAAACTTTCTTCAGATGTTTCATTCGTTGACCCTGAGATTTTGGAATGTCCTGAAAATAAGTTAGAAGTTTTTTATAAGAAAGAGCCTAAGCTTGAATTATATAGAAAACAAATCCAGGAAATTCAGAGATTAAAGGACCATACCCTTTCTGCAGAGATGGAAAGAGTTGTGGCTCTTACAAATGAAATGTCCAACACACCTGGTGAGGTTTATGAAGCATTTACAAATGTTGATATTACATTCCCTGCTATTAAGGATGAGGATGGACAGGAAGTTGTTTTAACCAATGGTCGCTTTGTACCACTATTAATGTCACCAGATAGACGTGTCAGACAGGATGCATTTAAGGCATATTATGACACTATGAAAAGCTATATAAATACTTTTGCCGCTTCTTATAGTGGAGAGGTTAAGCAGCGTATTTTCCATTCGAGAGTCAGAAAATATAACTCGAATTTGGAAGCTGCTGTTGATGCAAATAATGTTTCACCAGAGGTATATGAGAACTTAGTTAAATCCGTAAATGCGAATTTAGATAAATTACACGCATATGTTTCTTTAAGAAAGAAATGTCTTGGAGTAGATGAGCTTCATATGTATGATATCTATACTCCTATGATTGCAGATGTGGCAAAGAAGGTGCCATATAAAGAGGCTCAGGATACAATCTGCAAGGCATTAGCAGTTTTAGGAGATGACTATATTCAGATTGTAAAGGAAGCCTTTGCAAATCGATGGATTGATGTTTATGAGAATAAAGGAAAGCGCAGTGGCGCATATTCATCTACCTCATACGGTTGCCATCCATATATGTTGTTAAACTATAATGAGACATTTGATGATATGTTTACAACAGCCCATGAGATGGGACATTCAATGCACAGTTATTATTCCAACAGTGCACAGCCTTATATTTATTCAAACTACAAGATTTTTGTTGCTGAGGTAGCTTCTACCTGTAACGAGATTTTGTTGTTGGAATATCTGCTTAAAAATTGTGATGATAAAAAGGAACGAGCATATCTTTTGAATCATTATCTTGATAGCTTCAAAGGAACTGTTTACCGCCAGACACAATTTGCAGAGTTTGAAAAAATCACAAATGAAATGGTAGAGCGAGG
>JAILAV010000168.1 GCA_024681435.1 Pseudobutyrivibrio sp.
ATATGCCCTATGAACCCTAAAAAAATCATTTCCAACAGTATTCTCTAAATCTGTCATTCGTCCATAGTATTCAATCTCATCATTATCCCTCATGTGAAGCACAATTCTACGGTTAAATACCTCAGCAAATGCAATTTCTGATATAGAAACACTTCGGCTTAATCCATTGGCTTTGATTATAAATGACTTATTATCAGGCACTACTGGCGATACTCTAGTTTGTCTATGTATTATTTCTTCAACGGCTGCATGCAACACCTCGTTTAACTTATTTTTATCAATAGGTTTAACAAGATAATTAAAAGCTCTCACATCGAAGGCATTAAAAACATATTCCTCCAAGGCTGTGACAAATATAATCACTGCATCGCTTCCATTGGCGCGCATTTGTTTCGCCAGCTCCATTCCATCGATTCCATTCATCTGAATATCTAAAAGCACAATATCTGCATTTTCATCAAATTTAAGTAAACTCTCTGCGGACTCATAGCTCAAAATATCTGCATCAGGATATTCATTGGCAATACAAGCTTTCATGAAATCTCTTATGTATTTTTCGTCATCACATATAGCTATCTTCATGATACTAACCTTCCTTTTATTACTCATTATAGTCAATTATGAATATTATTTGCTCTATGATTTGAGTGAAACGCGCCTTTTTTGTTGTAAAATGTAAAAAGGATTATGACGATCAGCCATAATCCTTCTGTAAATAAAATTAAGGAGCCCCATCAAATGGCGACTCCCTATAAAAGCTCTTGCTTTTCAATTGTGTATTTAGTCTAGTCTACTTTGTTAAAACCGTCAATATTTTTCTCCATGTTTTAGCTTAATATCTTGGGATAATTATCCATACCAAAGATATTTTCTATTGAGGGTTTGGTTATTAGTCATTATACTGGATTCCATAATAGTCAAGATATACTTTAAATCTATCCTGACATGTCAACATGGTATCCCTTAGATAGCCTTTTTCATGATTCCACTGCTTTAGTCCTCTATAATAGAATTCTTTCAAATCGTCATAAATAATAAAAGGAGTGATATCATTTCTCAGACACTCCTTAAACATAATAAGTCTACCTACACGGCCGTTTCCATCTTGAAATGGATGTATTTTTTCAAATCTATAATGAAAATCAATTATATCATCAAGGGTCTTTGTATTTATCGAATTATAGTCCTTCAGAAGTGCTTTAATTTCTCCTGCTACTTCCTTAGGAAGCGTGGTAGGCATTCCACCAACTTCATTTTCAAGTCTTTTATAATCACCTACATTAAACCAATTTTTTTTACTATCAGAAGTTCCTGTTTTTAAAACAAAATGTAGCTGCTTTATAAAAGCTGCGCTAAGCTTATAATTCGCTTGGTCTATTAATAAATCAATACACCTGAAGTGGTTAACAGTCTCTACAATGTCATCAACATTAACCGAATCCTCTTCAACACCTATAGTATTAGTTTCAAATATATACCTGGTTTGGTCATGAGTAAGCCTACTTCCCTCGATGTGGTTTGAATTGTATGTCATATCTATTTGAATCTTATGATACAATCCGCCATTAATACCAGCATCCTTCTCCATCTTCAAACGGGATAATACATCAGTTGGAATCTTCCCACTACGTTGTTTTCTAGCAGGCTTTTGAGCATCATCCGGAATTAACCATACAGATTTATCCTGTACAGCGCCAGGAACTCTTCCATTCTGGCAATAATTTCTAACGCTTCTTTCGGAGATATTCCACTTTTTTGCCGCAGCACTTACATCAATATATCGCATATTTACGCCCTTTCCAACAAATAGTCATATTATATTATATCATGTTCGGCAAAATATATCATCATTATATACTGTAATAATCTCATATTATTTTGCCGCAATATTTTTTATATAAAAAGCCCTCCGAGGAAATGATCCTCGAAGGGCTTAATTTTATAATTTGGGTTGGGCTGTTCAATTAATATTCTTAATTGATTTTTTCATTTTATCTCCTAAATATATAGAAGTATGACGCTCGTTTGCTCGCAAATTCAGATTGCTTCGCAATCTTCATGTTCGCGTCTGTCGCCGCAAACATTTATGAAATAAAAAATGCTCAGCTCCAAGCAAGCTTGTGCTGAGCATTTTAGTTATTTCATTAAGAATTTGCTTCTCGTCACTCGCGACTATTCGATGATTGTAGCAACACGACCAGAACCTACTGTTCTACCACCCTCACGGATAGCGAATGTAAGACCCTGCTCCATAGCGATTGGGTGGATGAGCTCGATTGTCATCTCTACGTTATCGCCAGGCATG
>JAILAV010000193.1 GCA_024681435.1 Pseudobutyrivibrio sp.
GCAGCAGGTCTTCTTTGCCTCTACTTTACAGGCGTTGGCTCTACAGCTCAGTTCTTTGTTGGTCTTTCAGTAGTTGGCATTAGCTTTGGTTCATTCATGGGTGTTTACCCTGGATTTACAGCTGACCAGTTTGGACCAAAGAACAACTCTGTAAACTACGGTATCATGTTCATCGGTTTTGCTCTTGCAGGATTATTTGGACCACAGATTATGGCAAATACAGTAGCAGCAACAGGTGCATATCAGAAGGCATTCTTAATCGCAGCTTGTATTTCTGTAGTTGGTGTTGTATTTACAGTTGTTTATAGAGCATTAACAAAGAATAAATAATTTTTAACAGATAGTTGGGCGTCAGGCATTGCTTGATGCCTTTTTTTATTTGCCATGGATATGATAGAATATGTTCTAAAAGGATGATTAGGAGATTATCAGAAATATGACAGGAATTTTGTATGGTGTAGGAGTAGGCCCTGGGGATCCAGATATGATGACCCTCAAGGCCGTTAAAGCTATAAAGGATGCGGATGTAATTTGTTTGCCACGAGCAGAAAAAGATAAGTGTAGGGCATATCAGATTGCATTACTTGCTGTGCCAGAAATCAGATATAAAAAAGTCATTAGTATGGAATTTGAAATGACAAAAGATGATGAGAAATTAAATGAGATTCATCAAGATTTTTATAACAAATACAAGCAACTTCTTATGGAAGGCTACAATTTAGCTTTTCTTACAATAGGTGACCCAACTGTTTATTCAACATTTGGATATATTATGAAGCTTGCAAAAAAAGATGGGGTGGATGTTGAGATTGTCAATGGTATTACTTCTTTTTGCGGTACAGCCGCAGCGGCAGGTGTTTTAATCAGTGAAGGAAATGAAAATATTCATATTATCAGTGGGCAGGGAGATTTAGATGAAGAATTAAAGCTCTCTGGAACTAAGATAATTATGAAAAGTGGAAAGAACATTGGAGCAATCAAAGAAAAGTTGATTGATTTAGAAGAGCAGGGTAAAGCTAATGTATATGCTGTCACTGACTGCGGAATGGAAACAGAGCAAATATACATGTCAGCTATGACGATTCCAGACGACTCTAAGTATATGATAACTATTATCGTAAAAGAGAAATAACTTTAATTGCGCACAATTTAATGCTATAATAAGCCATCAATATTTAGAGAGGTAATTATGAGCATTTCAGTAGATACAAGTATTTCAGTTATTACAGTTTTTATTCAAGGCATAGTTAGTTTCTTTTCACCATGTGTTTTACCGCTTTTGCCTGTTTATATGGGATATCTTTCTGGTGGAACCCTTTCAAGGGATGATGAGGGCAATACACGCTATGACAGAAAAAAGGTAATGATAAATACATTATTTTTTGTGATAGGTGTTAGTTTTGCCTTCTTCCTTTTAGGGCTCGGTATGAGCGTAATAGGAAAATTCTTTAGTGGAAATCAGATTCTTTTTGCTAGAGTTGGCGGAATTATTGTAATTATTTTTGGACTTTATCAATTAGGGCTTTTTGGAAATAATAGGCTCTTAAGTACAGAGCGAAGAATTCCACTGGACATAGAAAAGATGACAATGTCGCCTATTACTGCGATTGTAATGGGATTTGTCTTGAGTTTTGCATGGAGTCCTTGCGTTGGTCCAGCATTATCGTCGGTATTGATAATGGCAGCCTCATCCAAAACGGCCGGAGCAGGCTTTTTGTTGATTGGAGTTTATACTCTTGGATATATTATTCCATTTTTGTTTGTAGGACTATTTACAACAGGGCTTTTAGATTTCTTTGGTAAGCATAGATCAGTTGTAAAATATGCTGCTAAGGTTGGCGGAATACTCATGATTGTCATGGGCGTATTGATGTTGAGTGGCAAATTAAATAGCATTTCAAGTTATTTAAGTGAGATATCAAACTCAGCAACTGAAAATGTAGTTGAAGAGAATTCTGATGAAACTGCAAATGTAGAATCAGAAAGCTCAAATGAAAATACAGATGAAAAATCAGAAGCTAAAGAATCAGAAGAGGTTGGCGAAATACTTCCTGCTGAAGATTTCACCCTTGTAGATCAGTATGGTAATACACATTCATTATCTGATTATAAAGGTAAGGTTGTATTCCTTAATTTCTGGGCTACATGGTGTCCACCTTGTCGAGAGGAGATGCCTTATATTCAGGAATTATACGAGGAGTACTCTGGACAGGAAGACCCTGACGTAGTTATCTTAGCAGTAGCTTTTCCTAATCTTGGAAGCGAAACTGATGTGGAAGGCATAAAATCATTTTTAGATAAAAATGGTTATACTTATCCAGTTTTAATGGATGAGGATGCAAGTCTTATGTTGCCATATTATGTTACCGCTTATCCAACTACATACATGATTGATCCAGATGGAAATGTATTAGGATATATTCCAGGCTCAATGAGCAAAGAGACTATGGAAGATGTGATTTCACAAGCTCTTGAATTAAGTGACTTAGGTGAATAATTAGATGAAATACGAAGACATTGTAGAAGGTAAATTCATATCCAGGCCCAATAGATTTATTGCACAAGTTGAGATTGAGGGAGTGGAGACTACAGTACATGTAAAAAATACTGGAAGATGCCGAGAATTACTGTTACCTGGATGTACAGTTTACTTGGAAAAGGCAAAAAATCCTGAGCGAAAAACTCCATATGACTTGGTTGCAGTTGATACTCCTATTGGAATAATCAATATCGACTCCCAAGCCCCAAATGTGGTGGTGAAAGAGTGGCTAGATAGGCAGTATTACGATTTCATTAAACCTGAGTACAAATATGGAAATAGTCGTATAGATTTCTATATGGAAAAGGGTGATAATAAGTTCTTGATGGAAGTTAAGGGCTGTACCCTCATTAAAGACGGTATAGGCTATTTTCCTGATGCACCTACAGAAAGAGGAGTGAAGCATCTTAGAGAGCTTACAGCGGCTATAGAACGAGGATATAAGGCTATGATTGCTTTTGTAATCCAGGTGGAAGGAGTGAATGAGGTGCGTCCTAACATCGACACTCATCCAGAGTTTGGGGTGGCTCTACAGGAGGCCATTAATGCAGGCGTTGAGGTTTTATATTTATGCAGTATGGTAAAGCCTGATGAATTATGCATAACTAGTTGCAATAAATATCAGTAAGGAGAAGACGTTAATGAAATTCGTAGTACAAAGAGTTAATGAGGCATCTGTTGCAGTAGATGGCAAGGTCATTGGGCAGATAGGAAAAGGATTTTTGGTACTTATTGGAGTGGCAGATTCAGATACAAAAGAGATAGCTGATAAGATGGTGAAGAAGCTTCTCGGCCTTAGAATTTTTGATGACGAAAATGACAAAATCAATCTATCTCTTACAGATGTTGGCGGAGAGCTTTTACTTATTTCGCAATTCACTTTATATGCAAATTGCAAAAAGGGATATCGTCCTTCATTTATTGAAGCAGGCGCCCCTGATATGGCAAATGAAATGTATGAGTACATCATCGAAAAATGCTCAGAGCAGTTTCATGTTGAGACAGGAGAGTTCGGTGCTGATATGAAGGTATCACTCCAAAATGATGGGCCATTTACCATTATCCTGAATTCGGAAGAGATATGTTAATAGAGTCAAAAAAGCTTCAGCTAACAGCTGAAGCTTTTTCGTTGTTATGGAGTGCAGGAAATGGGACTTGAACCCACACGATATTGCTACCACAGGCACCTGAAGCCTGCGCGTCTGCCAATTCCGCCATTCCTGCGAACAGTTAGTATTCTAAAGAATTTGCTGTATCAAGTCAAGTGTATTAGACGCATTGTATACAATATCTGAGTATAATTTCTTACTGTAATCTTCACTGTGGCAATACAAAAATTTCAATATGGAATCTTGAACAAAACAATTAGTCGAACATTGAAATATCTGACAAAAATAAAATATATCAGCAAATTATCTTGCAATTTACTTTATAGGAGATATAATAGATTTATCAAATGACAAATAAATGGATTTTAAGAAAGGGAGGTATGGTCCACCAGAAAGAAAAGTTTAGTAATTATTAAAATCTAGTGAATGGAGGTACGGTCCACCAGAGAATTAAATTATTAAACACGCGACAATTATTACTTTTAAAATATGACAGAAGAGAGGTATAGTCCATTGGGATCGAATTTCAGGGGCGGCATCAGTTAGGAATCGGTTGATTTCGAATTGGTGTCGCCCGTTTTGTTAGCGGTAGAAGCATTTTATTAACCATAATTAAGATTGTGTCAGAATATTCTGATTTACTGTATAAAAATTCGACACTTTAATTTATAAAAAAGTGTTGACGTATAGGTATATGGGTGCTATTATAAACAAGTCGTCGCGAGAGAGTAATCAATCGAAAGACATGCGGAAGTGTCGGAACTGGCAGACGAGCAAGACTAAGGATCTTGTGATCATTGCGATCGTGTGGGTTCAAGTCCCATCTTCCGCATTATTAATTA
>JAILAV010000180.1 GCA_024681435.1 Pseudobutyrivibrio sp.
TAATTTATAGTTGTTTTTGATATGTAAATTCGGGGATCAATTATGGATTTTAAATTACATTCAGAATATAAACCAACAGGTGACCAGCCACAGGCTATTGAGGAGCTGGTGCGAGGATTCAAAGAGGGCAATCAGATGCAGACGCTGCTTGGTGTTACAGGTTCTGGTAAGACTTTTACCATGGCCAATGTAATTGAGCAGTTGAATAAGCCTACATTGATTATTGCCCATAATAAGACATTGGCGGGCCAGCTCTATTCCGAGTTCAAGGAATTCTTTCCGGAGAATGCAGTGGAGTATTTTGTATCTTACTACGATTACTATCAGCCAGAGGCCTATGTGCCTAGCACAGATACATACATCGCCAAGGATTCATCTATAAATGACGAGATAGACAAGCTTCGTTTGTCAGCTACAGCATCCCTGTCCGAGCGTAGGGATGTTATTATTGTTTCTTCAGTTTCTTGCATCTACGGCATTGGTGAGCCTGACGATTTCCAGAACATGATGGTTAGCCTCAGACCTGGAGATTTAAAAGATAGAGATGATGTTATCCATGAGCTCATCAATATCCAGTATATGCGTAATGACATGGATTTTGATCGAGGAACATTTAGAGTTCGCGGTGATACCTTGGAGGTTATTCCTGCCAACACCAGCGATTACGGCATTCGAATCGAATTTTTCGGAGATGAGATTGACCGTATTTGTGAAACAGACATCATGACCGGTCAGGTGAAGCGCGAGCTAGAGCATTGCGCTATTTTCCCGGCTAGTCACTACGTTATCCCTCAGGACAAAGTCAACGCTGCCTGCGCAAGCATCGAGGCAGAGCTGGAGGAGAGAGTTAAGTTTTTCAAATCCGAGGATAAATTAATAGAGGCACAGCGAATTGCCGAGCGAACTAATTTCGATATTGAAATGCTTCGCGAGACAGGCTTTTGCTCTGGTATCGAGAATTACAGTAGGCATATGACCAATCAAAAACCAGGGGAACCACCAAAGTGCCTGATTGATTATTTCGACGATGATTTTCTTATTATCGTTGATGAGAGTCACATAACTTTACCTCAGGTTCGTGGGATGTTTGCCGGAGACCAGGCCAGAAAAAAGACATTGGTAGAGTATGGCTTCAGATTGCCATCGGCTCTTGATAATAGACCGTTGAACTTTGGTGAGTTTGAGTCAAAGATTGATCAGATAATGTTCGTTTCAGCTACACCAGGCGACTACGAAGAAGAACACGAGCTTCTTCGCACAGAGCAGGTCATCAGACCTACAGGCTTGCTTGATCCAGAGGTTGAAGTTCGTCCGGTTGAGGGACAGATTGATGACCTCTTCAATGAGATTCAAAAGGAAGTTGAAAAGAAAAATAAAGTTATGATAACCACCCTCACCAAGAGAATGGCGGAGGATTTGACAGATTATTTAGCCGAGCTTGGTGTGAGAGTAAAATACATGCATTCAGATATTGATACCATGGAGCGCGCAGAGATAATTCGTGACCTGCGTTTGGATGTGTTTGATGTTTTGGTTGGTATCAATCTTCTCAGAGAGGGATTGGATATTCCTGAAATTACCCTTGTTGCTATTTTGGATGCTGATAAAGAAGGTTTCTTGCGTAGTGAGCGTTCATTGATTCAGACAATAGGTCGTGCCGCCCGTAATAGTGAAGGCCACGTTATCATGTACGCTGATACCATGACAGAATCCATGGAAAAGGCTATCTCGGAGACGGAGCGTCGTCGCCAGATTCAGCAGGCATACAACGAGGAGCACGGCATTACTCCAAAGACTATTCAGAAATCCGTGCGCGAGCTTATCTCCATTTCAAAGGAAATTGCCCACAAAGAGATGCAGTTTAAGAAGGACCCAGAAGAAATGGATAAGCAAGAGCTTGAAAAACTCATTACTGATATCCAAAAGAAGATGCAGAAGGCCGCTGCCGAGCTTAATTTCGAGGCCGCTGCCGAGTATCGTGACAAAATGGTTGAGCTTAAAAAGATGTTGAAGGATTTATAAAATGAAAGAAAGAAAATATATAAAAATTAAAGGAGCAAACGAGCACAATCTTAAAAATGTCAGTCTAGACATTCCTAGAGATGAGTTCGTGGTTTTAACTGGACTTTCAGGATCAGGAAAGTCATCCCTAGCCTTTGATACAATTTTTGCAGAAGGCCAGCGAAGATATATGGAATCATTGTCTTCTTATGCTAGACAGTTCCTAGGACAGATGGAAAAGCCAAATGTTGAGCATATGGAGGGCATGCCTCCAGCTATTTCAATTGACCAGAAGAGCACTAATCACAACCCTCGTTCTACTGTTGGAACAGTGACAGAGATTTATGATTACATGCGTCTTCTCTATGCCAGATGTGGTGTGCCACACTGTCCAAACTGCGGCAAACCAATCAGCAAACAGACAGTAGACCAGATGGTGGATGCTATTATGGCATTACCTGAGCGTACTAAGATTCAGCTTTTGGCGCCAGTTGTTCGAGGTCGAAAGGGTACCCACGAAAAGCTTTTTGAAAAAGCAAAGAAGTCAGGATACGTCCGCGTAAATGTTGACGGCAGCGTATATGATTTATCAGAAGAAATCAAGCTTGATAAGAACATCAAGCATAATATTGAAATTGTAGTAGACCGTCTAGTTGTTAAAGAAGGAATCGAAAAGCGTCTTACAGATTCTATCGAAGCTGTATTAAAGCTAGCTGACGGCCTTATGGTTGTAGATGTGATTGATGGCGAGCCTATCAATTTCTCTGAGGGATTTTCATGTCCTGATTGTGGAATCAGTATTGATGAGGTTGAGCCTCGAAGCTTCTCATTCAACAATCCATTTGGTGCCTGCCCAGAATGTTATGGACTTGGTTACAAGATGGAGTTTGATGAGGATTTAATGATTCCTGACAAGAGTCTTTCATTTAATGAAGGTTGTGTTCAGGTTATGGGATGGCAGTCATCAAACAAGAGTACAAGCTTTGCCCATGCTTTGCTTGAAGCTCTTGCTAAGGAGTACAAATTCTCCCTTGATACACCATACAAAAAGCTCCCTGATAATATTCGCCATATGTTCATCCACGGATTTGACCGCTCGGTTGACGTTCACTATGAGGGACAGCGTGGTCGAGGCGTTTATCCTACAGTTTTCGAAGGTTTAATTGAAAATGTAAATCGTAGATATAAAGAGACATACTCTGAGTCACAGAAGAGAGAGTATGAGGAGTACATGTTCTATACAGAGTGCCCTTGCTGCCATGGACAGCGTTTGAAGAAGGAATCTTTGGCTGTCACTATTGATGATAAAAATATCTTCGAGATGACTCAGTTCCCAGTTCGTGAGTTATATGAAATTATTGATAAACTAAATCTTAGAGAGCAGCAGAAGAAAATCGGTGCTGTTGTATTAAAAGAGATTAAGGCTAGACTGAAATTCATGGTAGATGTTGGACTTGATTATCTAACACTTAGCCGAGGAACAGCCACACTTTCAGGCGGTGAGGCACAGAGAATCAGACTTGCCACACAGATTGGTTCAGGTTTGGTAGGTGTTGCCTATATTTTAGATGAGCCATCAATCGGTCTTCACCAAAAGGATAATGACAAGCTGCTTGCATCACTAAAGGGACTACGTGACCTTGGTAATACACTGATTGTTGTTGAGCACGATGCTGACACAATGAAAGCTGCGGATTATCTTGTGGATATCGGACCTCGCGCAGGCAAGGAAGGTGGAGAAGTCATTGCTGCAGGAACTCCTGAGGAAATCATGGCATGTCCAGATTCCATTACAGGTCAGTATCTAAGTGGTAAGCTATGCATTCCAGTTCCAAAGGAGCGTCGCAAGCCGGCAGGTTGGTTGACTGTAAAAGGAGCTAGAGAGCATAATCTTAAAAATATCGATGTTGATATTCCACTTGGAATAATGACAGTTGTTACAGGTGTTTCAGGCTCAGGTAAGAGTTCACTTGTAAATGAGATTTTGTACAAAGATTTGGCAAAACGCTTAAATCGCGCCCGCAAAGTATCTGGTAAGCATGATGATATTTTAGGAACAGAAGCCTTGGATAAGGTCATCGATATTGACCAGTCTCCAATCGGAAGAACCCCTCGTTCAAATCCAGCGACCTATACAGGTGTGTTTGATTTGATTCGTGATTTGTTCGCAGGCACTACAGAAGCCAAAGAGAGAGGTTACAAGAAGGGCCGTTTCTCATTCAATGTTAAAGGTGGCCGATGTGAAGCTTGTTCGGGTGATGGTATCATCAAAATTGAGATGCACTTTCTTCCAGATGTGTATGTACCTTGCGAGGTCTGCGGCGGTAAACGTTATAACCGTGAGACTCTTGAGGTTCACTATAAAGGAAAGACTATCTATGATGTGCTTGATATGACTGTTGAAGAGGCAGTTGAGTTCTTCAAGAATGTTCCAAGCATATATAATAAGATTCAATGTTTGTACGATGTTGGTCTAGGTTACATTAAGCTTGGCCAGCCAAGCACGACACTTTCAGGTGGTGAAGCTCAGCGTATCAAGCTTGCCACAGAGCTATCAAGACGTGCCACTGGCAAGACAATCTACATCTTAGATGAGCCTACAACAGGTCTTCATTTTGATGATGTTAATAAGCTTGTGGAGATTATGCGCAAGCTATCTGACTCAGGAAACACAGTTGTGGTTATTGAGCACAATCTAGATGTTATCAAGTGTGCTGACTACATCATCGACATGGGTCCTGATGGAGGTGACCGTGGTGGTACTGTTATTGCAAAGGGTACACCAGAAGAGGTTGTAAAGGTAAAGAAGAGTTATACTGGACAATATCTCAAAGAATACTTATAATACGCAAACTAAAACGTTTGAGAAAAATTGCATTTTTTGTGAAAAATTCACTTAACCATCACATTAGACCATTATATTACTACTGTACTAGCGGAAAGCTAATACCAAATTTTTCATAACTCAGCGACCAAGGGCAACTTTGGTCGCACTCCCCGAATCTTGAGCCGGCGCTTATGCGCTGGCTTTTTAAATTTAAATTTAAGTTGTATAATATGACCCAAAAGGATGGTATTTTATATGAGTTCAATTAGTGTATTTGATGTTTTAGGTCCTAATATGATTGGCCCATCTAGCTCCCACACAGCTGGAGCTAGTTCAATAGCATACCTTGCATGGAAGATGGCCGGAGGAAATATCAAAAGTGTAACATTCACTTTATATGGTTCCTTTGCCAAGACCTACCATGGACATGGTACAGATAAGGCTTTGCTTGGTGGCATTTTAGGATTTAAAACAGATGATAAAAGAATTAGAGATTCATTTAACATCGCCAAAGAAAGAGGCGTTGAATTTGAATTTATCATAAATGAAGAAGAAACAGACGTGCATCCAAACACAGTAGATATCCACGCTGTTACTGAGGATGACAGAGTCCTTGATGTTAGAGGCGAGTCGGTTGGTGGCGGAAAATGTCGAATAGTTCTTATTGATAATGTCCCAGTAGATTTCACAGGCGAGTACAGCGCCGCTATTGTTGTCCAGAAGGATATGCCTGGTGTAATCAAACACATCGCAGAAACCCTCAGCGACAGAAATATTAATATCGCATTCATGAAGCTTTTCCGCGAAGGAAAGCATGAGAGAGCATACACAATCGTAGAAACTGACAGCCCATTACCAGCAGACATAAAGGATTCCATTATGGAGAACCAGTATGTTGAAGATGTAATGATAGTTGAAGTATAGATAGGAAGAAATATATATGGATTTTAAAAAAGCTGAAGAAATGTTAAACCTATGTGATAAAGAGGGTTTGACCATATCAGAAATAATGAAGATGCGAGAGTGTGAGCAATTCGAAACCACTCAGGAAGAAATCATCCTCAAGATGAAAAAAGCATGGGAAATAATGAAGGAATCTGCTCAGTCTCCTACGGAAAATGCAGTTAAATCAATAGGCGGACTAATTGGTGGCGAGGCTAAAAAGCTAAATGAGCATCGCCTGCAAGGTAAAGGTATAGTAGGAACTATTATGTCAAAAGCTATTACCTATTCAATGGCGGTACTTGAGGTTAATGCTTCCATGGGCCTAATTGTAGCTGCACCAACTGCAGGCTCGGCTGGAGTTGTGCCTGGAGTGCTTCTAGCTCTTCAAGAGGAATACAATATCCCTGACGACAAAATAATTGATGGACTTTTCAATGCCAGCGCCATAGGCTATTTGGCTATGCAAAATGCAACAGTGGCAGGGGCAGTTGGAGGATGTCAGGCAGAGATTGGCGTTGCTTCAGCCATGGCAGCCAGCGCAGCAACAGAATTGATGGGTGGCACCCCAAGAGAATGTGCTGACGCGGCATCTACAGTTCTCATGAACATGTTGGGACTTATTTGCGACCCGGTTTTGGGTCTGGTGGAATATCCATGTCAGAATAGAAATGCATCTGGAGCGTCTAACGCACTTATTGCAGCAGAGATGGCATTGTCTGGAATCAAGCAAATGATTCCTTTGGATGAGATGCTTGAATGCATGTATAACGTAGGTCGACGTCTCCCAGTTGAATTTAGAGAGACAGCAAAGGGAGGTTGCGCAAAAACTCCTACTGCCTGCAATCTATGTAACAAAAAGTTATAAGTATGTAGTATGTTTAGCCAATCCATAGAGTTAAACGATGTAACCCTCTTGAAAGTTGGGTGAATTCGTATATAATAGAAAAGTAAAAATGCATGACTTTGCCCACGGGGCAGTTAATATACTATATTTAGCACGGGAAAGGATTTGAAAGATGGCAGGATCAGATATCGGAATAGATTTGGGTACAGCGAGCATTCTTGTTTATGTTAAGGGCAAGGGTGTTGTTTTAAAAGAGCCTTCAGTAGTGGCTTTTGATAGAGATACAAATAAAATTAAGGCAATCGGCGAGGAGGCACGTCTTATGATTGGACGTACTCCAGGAAATATCGTAGCAGTTCGTCCACTTCGTCAGGGCGTTATCTCTGATTACACTGTTACAGAAAAGATGATTAAGTACTTTGTACAGAAGGCAATGGGCAAGAAGAGTTATCGTAAGCCTCGTATTGCGGTTTGTGTTCCTTCTGGCGCTACAGAGGTTGAGAAGCGTGCCGTTGAGGACGCAGCTTTTGCAGCAGGTGCACGTGAGGTTTCTATTATTGAGGAGCCTATCGCAGCAGCTATCGGTGCTGGTATCGATATTTCTCTTCCAATGGGTAACATGATTGTAGATATCGGTGGTGGTACAGCAGATATCGCTGTTATTTCGCTTGGTAGTTCAGTAGTCAGCACATCTATTAAGGTTGCTGGTGATGATTTCGACGAGGCTATCGTTCGTTACATGAGAAAGAAGCATAATCTTCTTATCGGTGAGCGTACAGCCGAGGATATTAAGATTAGAATTGGTCGTTGCTTCCCACTTGGTGAGGCAGAGACAATGGATGTCAGAGGACGTAACCTTGTTTCAGGTCTTCCAAAGACAATCACAGTTTCTTCAGAGGAGACAGAGGAAGCTCTTAAAGAGTCTACAATGCAGATTGTTGAAGCTATTCACTCTGTACTTGAGAAGACTCCACCAGAGCTTGCAGCCGATGTTGCTGATAGAGGAATCGTTCTTACAGGTGGTGGCGCAATGCTTCGTGGCCTTGAGGAGCTTATCGAGGACCGTACAGGCATCAACACTATGACAGCTGACGAAGCTATGACATGTGTTGCTATTGGTACAGGACGATATGTTGAGCTTCTTGCAGGAGATTAAACTAAATATTGTGTTTTCCTATTGAAATTTTACCCCTTTTGTGAAAGAATTATAGTAAGTAATTTTTTCTCAGATGGGGTTATTTTTTTTAGAATATAACCGATAAATCTGATGGAGAGTATTATATCCACGGCAGAGTAAAAGGAGGAGCCAATGGTTAAAGGGTTATATACAGCCTATACGGGAATGGTCAATGAACAGCGCAGAATGGATGTCATGACCAATAATCTTGCTAATTCGGCTACTACTGGATACAAAAAAGAAGCAATGATTGCACAGGCTTTCGATGAGAGACTGGCAATTAAAATAAAAGATACATCAGCTCCAGGTAATCAGCCTGAGGGAATTGGATACATTTCTTTGGGAACTAAAATTGGAGAGACCTATACCAATTGGGATCAGGGAGCTTTCCAGATTACAGATAAGGATTCCGATCTTGCTATAGCAGGCAAAGGATTCTTTGCAGTATCATTCACAAATAAAGCTGGAGAGACATCGGTAAAATATACAAGAGATGGTGCTTTCACAGTTGATACAGAGGGATATCTTAGAACATCTGATGGTGATTATGTCCTTAATTCAGATGGCGCAATGGATTCCGACCCAAGTGAAGATTATTACGTTCAGATTGACCCAAGCCTACCATACGCCATTGCTAAGGATGGAACAATCACTCAGAATGGCCAAGAGGTAGATACAATCGGACTTGTAGATGTAGAGGATTACGATTACATAAATAAATATGGTGAGAACCTTTACGATTTAATCGATGGTGGTACAATAATCGAGAGCGAAGGCTACATGGAACAGGGCATGTTAGAATCATCAAATGTAAATGTAGTCGACGAAATGGTTAGCATGATTCAGATTGCACGCGCATACGAGGCCGGCCAGAAAATGATTCAAACCGAGGATTCAACCCTCGATAAAACCGTAAACAATGTAGGATCTGTACGATAGAGTATAAATAGCATGTAGCTATCAAGCTCTTGGGATGACTCAAGCGAGACGTGTTAGTCGAGCGGAGTATTCCAAGTCTTGAGAGCGTAACAGGCGAGCCATAGTGTAGGAGGACAGGTAATATGATGAGAGCGCTTTGGTCTGCAGCTTCAGGTATGAAGGGGCAGCAGGTATCAGTTGATACAATTGCAAATAACTTAGCGAATGTAAATACTACAGCATATAAAGCACAGAGCACACAGTTCAAGACTTTGTTGTATCAAACAATGCAGTCTTCAAGTACAAATGCACAGGGCGAGACAAAGCCTACCAGCGCACAGGTTGGTTTAGGAACAAGAGTTGCCTCAATCAATTCTAGTTTTACACAGGGCGCGCAGCTTGCAAATGATAGCCCAACAGCAATGTGCATCGATGGAAACGGATTCTTCGCAGTTCAGGATGGTGAGGAGACTCACTACACCAGAAATGGTAATTTCAACTGGGCACTTGATGCCAATGGAAATAAAGTTCTTACAACAGCCGAAGGTTACAAAGTTTTAGATCAGGCTGGTAAGGAAATTACAGTTCCTAACACAGTTGAAAAGGGCTTCGCAGTAAATCCTGATGATGCTTCAATTTCATATCAGAATCCAGATGGAACATATACCAACACTGGTCAAAATATTGCAATTTATCAGTTCACTAACAGAGTTGGCTTAGAGAAAATCGGTGAGAATCTATATGACGAAACAAATGCTTCAGGCGAGCCAATGGGTGAGTGGAACACTAATGGTATTATAAGAAGTGCTGTTTTACAGAATTACTTGGAAGGTTCAAATGTAAATGTAGCTGATGAAATGGTTAACCTTATCATTTCTCAGAGAGCATATGAAATGAACTCTAAAGCTATTACTACTTCAGATACTATGTTGGAGCAGGCAAATAACCTTAAGCGATAAATGAACAGGGGGGATGAAAAATGGATGCATTAAGTATGAACTCATATCTGCAGAATCAATACGCAGATAGAACAAAGCAAGTGGCAGATTCAACGGCTAAGTCAATTAGTGGTATATCATCAGATTCATCTCGTGAAGAAATCGAAGGCGCAGTTAAGGGCTTCGAAACATTTATGATGGAGCAGGTGATTAAAGAAGTCAAAAAGTCCTTTGTAAGCGAGGAAGAGAAAAATGATAACATTTCTATGTACAAGGATTTGTATATGGATAAAGCTATCAGCGAAATCGCTACTCAGCTTGTGGACCAGATTGGCGGAGACGTTACAGATGATTTCGTAGATCAAATCATGCGAAACTACGGAATCACAGGCACATCAGCAAGTGCCGCAGCATCATCGCCAAACACCGACGATACTTCTATATCAGACGATATCGCCGAAACCAACGCAACTACCGTAACATCCGTACAGGCATAACATAAATATCGGGACACTATGAGCACCATGTTACGCTCTCAAGCCTCAGTATTACTACGTCGAGCCGAAGAAGGCTCTCCTTTAGTAACACTAAGAGCTTGATAGCTACATGGTGCTTTTTGTGTTATCATAATACGCATGGACGAGTTAACAGGATACGTTGAAAACATAATATTTAGAAACGCAGATAACGGTTATACAGTACTTGATTTCGTCGCTGACGAGGAACTTATTACCTGCACAGGTTTATTTCCTGTGGTAGGCGAGGGCGAGAATTTGCTTCTTAGAGGCGATTTTATTGACCACCCTACTTATGGTAGACAGTTCAAGGTGGCAAGCTATGATGTGGAGGCTCCTGCAGATGAGCTGTCCATGGAAAGATATTTGGGTTCTGGAGCTATCAAGGGTATAGGTCCCAAGCTTGCGGCGCGTATTGTAAAGAAATTTGGTGCGAACACTTTTAATATCATAGAGGACGAGCCTGAAAGGCTTGCTGAGGTAAAGGGAATTTCTATTGGAAAGGCCATGGAAATCTCTGACCAGATAGTAGGCGCTAAGGACATAAGAAATGCAATAATCTTTCTGGATAAATATGGCTTGCACGGCAATAAAGCTATAAAAATCTTCAATCGATTTGGAAACGAAATCTATAATGTAATCCAAAGTAATCCCTATAAGCTTGCAGATGAAATTTCAGGAATTGGTTTCAAAACAGCAGATGAAATCGCAAGCCAAGTAGGTATAAAAGTAGATTCGGAATTCAGAATAAAAGGCGGAATTCAGTATATCTTAAGTCAGGGAGCTGGCATGGGGCATACATTTTTGCCTATAGAAACACTTGTTAATATGTCTGAGGACTTGCTGAAGGTAGATAGGGACTCTATCGAGGCTCAGGTAATGAACCTGGCCATGGATAATAAGATTATTATCAAAAAGGATTCCGAAGGTCTAAGACAAGTGTATTCAAAATCCTTCTATCGAATGGAAGAATCCATTGCAGGCATGCTAAAAGAACTGAATGTGAAATATAAGGTGGACAGCGATGACCTTATGAATTCCATCAGCAGTATTGAGCATGAAGAGGAGATAGAGCTTGATGAGCTTCAGAAAAATGCAGTAATCTCGGCAGCAGAAAGAGGTTTGTTTATATTGACTGGTGGTCCTGGAACTGGAAAGACTACCACTATCACAACTATGATTCATCTTTTCGAGAAGGAAGGTTACAGCATTTTCCTAGGTGCTCCAACAGGACGTGCGGCAAAGAGAATGAGCGAAGCTACTGGATATGAAGCCAGAACCATCCACAGAATACTTGAAGTTACAGGAAATATCAGTGATGAGGATGACAGCGCTTCATTTGCCAGATTCGAACGAAATGAAGATAATCCGCTAGAGTGCGATGTTGTAATCATTGATGAGATGTCCATGGTGGATGTTTCACTGATGTATTCTTTACTTAAGGCAATCTCACCAGGCACACGCTTGATTCTTGTAGGTGACGAGCATCAGCTTCCAAGTGTTGGTCCGGGAAATGTATTAAAGGATATTTTAGCTTCAGAGAAGTTTTCTTCTGTTACTTTGCAGAAGATTTTCCGTCAGGCAATGGAAAGTGACATTGTCATGAATGCCCACAAAATACATCAAGGACAGCATGTGGAGCTTGATAATAAATCAAAAGACTTTTTCTTCTTAAGGAGAGATGATGCAGATACCATTATCCGCGTAATGCTTTCTTTAGTTAGAGATAAAATGCCAAAATATGTAGATGCAGGAATTAGTGAAATTCAGGTCCTTACTCCAACGAGAAAAGGCTTAATAGGTGTTGAGAGACTGAATGGAATCCTGCAGAATTTCTTAAATCCACCATCTCCTCAGAAAAAGGAATGGAACGGAGAAAGTAGGATTTTTAGAGAAGGCGATAAGGTCATGCAGATTAAAAATGACTATCAGCTGGAGTGGGAAATAACAGGAAATTACAACATCACTATTGAAAAGGGCCTTGGTGTCTTTAATGGAGATGTTGGAATTATTAAGGATATTAATGACTGGGCTAAGACAATTACAGTTGAGTATGAAGAAGGTAAAAAAGTAGTTTATCCATTTGCTAGCTTAGACGAGCTAGAATTGGCTTACGCAATTACTATTCATAAATCTCAGGGTTCAGAGTATCCGGCAGTGGTAATGCCTATTATGGAAGGCCCAAAGATGCTTATGAACAGAAATATTCTCTATACTGCCATTACAAGAGCGAAAAAATGCGTCACCATGGTAGGCGACGCAAATGTTTTTTATTCTATGGTGGATAACACCTCACAGGCTAAAAGATATTCAGGCCTCAAGGCTAGAATCACAGAAGCATTTAGAGAATAGATTTAATAAATAAATCCTTATATGCACTGTCGGCGAGATTAATGATATCGCCATTATCCATTTGTATAACTGGGCGTGAAAGGTTGCTCTTATTGATGTAAACCACACGGCCAGTTTTTGCATTATTAAGGATAACGCGGCTGTTATTATAAGTGTTAGCAATGCGCTCTAAGAAGGTTAAAAGGAATCTGGTGTGGTATTTATTGATACCATCATTCTCAAATTCATAAATAACCTGGAAAGAACAAAGTGGGTCGCGGTGAGCTCTGGCTGTTGTCATTGCATCGTATACATCAGCAATAGCAATGATGCTAGCAAAATCATCAATCTCATCTTCCATGAGACCTCTTGGATAACCGCTGCCGTCACTTCTTTCGTGGTGCTGCAATGTTGCAGCTAATATTCTAGAATCAAATTTCTTATTGTTAAGAATCTTCTTTCCTACTAATGGATGAGATTTTACAATATCAAATTCTTCATCTGTATACTTGCCAGGTTTGTTAAGTATTTCCTCTGGAATCTGGGTTTTTCCAATGTCATGGAGTAAACCAGCTAAGGTTAAAACATTCAAATCATCCCTTGAAAATTTGAGCCACTTACCAATTGAACGAGCGATGAGTGCTACATTTAACGAATGTGAATAAATTGGATCTTCAAGGCTCTTCATATTCAAAAGCATATCGAAAAGCTCAAGAGTGGTTTTTGATTTGAAAAGAGATTCGCAACTTTCTAACATCATATCAGAACATTCTGCCCCGCCACCTGCGATAATAGCATCGAAGTTTTCTTTGAGATATTCGATGTTGAGTGCATAGTCAGTTTGGAACTTCTGGAATTTAGGTGAAGCCTTTAATCT
>JAILAV010000198.1 GCA_024681435.1 Pseudobutyrivibrio sp.
ATTCCATTTTATTTTCTTGTAGACCGGTATGATGGTTGGAAGATGAACATTATTGGGAATATCACAATGTTCATACCGGTTGGGATTGTATGGCCGATTTGTTTTAGCAGACTAGATACGATTAGAAAAACCATATTTGCAGGTGCTGGGTTTACTCTACTTATCGAAGTGACTCAGCTCTTTTGTCTCGGAAGACATACGGATGTTGATGACTTGATCTTAAACACAATCGGTGTAGCAATTGGCGCATATATTGTATTCTTGATTCGGAGAAGGCAGAAGAAAGAATAGTTCTTTATGGACAGTTGAATCCAATTTTCTGTTACTTTATCTAGAGCCTTCCGTCCTTCTTCTAAAGGTCTATGCTGCCATTCTTCAATCTGAGGTAGCACCTTATCAGTAACATCAGAAATAAAGCCTTCTGCCTTTTCTTTACTACCTGCGGTTCAAATGTAGAATTTCTATCCTGTGGAACCTGGATATCAAGACTTCCGAAGCTGGAATTAATACGCTTAGTCTTATAAACAAACTAATTACACAGCGCATACCTTATCAGATACAGCACTGTCAAGTGAACTGGATAATAGGCGTAGAAGATATACTTGAGATTGCCAAGCTTTCTCCCCTGTAATCCGCTATAGAATGCCATTAGGATAAATGCAGGGAAAGCATGAGATTCATTCGGCATAAGTGAAATAAAGAGAAATCCTGCAATGAGGTTAACTAGATCAAATGGACGTAGAAAAAAGAAGATGATCACAAGAGCTATTCCATAGCCGCGGTAGTCACAATGAATATATTCTGCTAATAGAATTGCAGGTATCATCAGGATTCCAGAGAACAAGTAATAAGCTACAGTTGGAAGCTTATGTTCTTCAACAAACTTCTTGATAAAATCCGTTCCCCACAGCGTAATAAATGCAATGAATAAAGTCCACATTACGTTACACTGATCTGAACCTGTGTCAAATGCATAGTCGTAAGGAAGTTCAGATAGAAGAGCAAAACAAAGCAGACTAAGAGCATATCTTAGTCTGCTTTTTGTATGAATGAAACCTTCTACAAGAAGGAAGCAGAAGATGGGGAAGGCAGACCTTCCGATCCATCTGCATGCTTTGTATATAGTTTTGACCTTTTCAAATGTTTCATGGTCAGGAATTAGACCTGCCTGATTAACTGGAACAATGATAGCTGCGCCTATGTGATCAATGAGCATCGTAATACAAGCGATGATCTTTAAAACATTGCCATTAATTTTGCGATAAGGTTTAAGATCTATAGGCATTTGCTTGTCCTCATATTATTCGAAGATTACTTTATCCCAAGTGTCATCAGGGATAAGAGCAATGTAAGTCTTACCAGTGTTGATCTGAAGCTCTTCACCGTTCTCATCATAGAACTTTGTTACAGCAGTCTCGCTTGACTTAACCCATGTGATATCCTTAGCTACACCATTTGTGAGGTACCAAGCATTCTCGCCTGAACCAATACAGTTGTAGATGAGATAACCGTTTTCATCAAGCTGTGTGAAAGAACATTTCTGAAGGATTACGTTCTTGAATGCAAGAACTTCACCTGAATCTTCGTCTTCGTGAGGCTCACCATATTCTGAGTACTCATACATGCCTGTTTCAGCGTTGTATGTAAGAGTTGAACCATTGTGCTTGAAAGGAAGAGAAACCTTATTAGCTGTGTATGATCTGTCATACTTCTCATCGAGATTGATCTCTGTTCCATAAGGTACGAAGTTGAAGTGTGAACCTTCATTAGCAAACTCATTATAAGTAGCTGAGATATTATACTTCTCAATCTGAGAATTCATATCGCCGCTTAAGATGTACTCTGTAAACTCTTTCTTCTTACCATTGTTTACTCTTGAGAATACTCCTGAGAGATGATCCTTAGCCCAATCTTTTGCGAAGTAAGCATCGTTGTGGTATGGGCCACCATCGTGGCAAAGAATTGCGTTCCATTCTGAAGCAAGAAGGATGTTTGTAGGACGTGTACTACGGATACTTCCGAGCTGCTCTACATTGTTCCAATCCTTAACGACGCACATAAGTCTTGTGATACGGTCGTTCTTGGTGCTGTTCATAAGCTCGTAAACTACGTCAGCCTGAGCTGTACCATAGTGTGGAAGAGCTGTAAGCTCATTATCTACCATTGCAGCGATAGGACGCTGATCCTGAATCTCTTTGCTGATAGGCTCACCAGTAAGCTCGCTGTAGTACATGTCATCTGGAAGAACATAAGCTTCATCAGCAGAAGCTGCTTCTGCTGTAGCGCTCTCAGTAGCTGCGTCATTAGCTTCAATCTTTTCATAAGAAACTTCTGACTGAGCGTCATCATTTGTATTACTGTCTGTCTTACCACAAGCTGCAACTGAAAGAACCATAGTCATGCTAAGAAGTGCAGCAAGGGCTTTTTTTCCGTGTGTTTTATTAAACATATAAATAATCTCCCTTATAAAATCAAATCAGTAACTATTGTACCAAATATCTATAGAAAAAGCTAATTGCTATATGGATAAAAATGATAATGATAGATGTTGACAAAACAGTCTATTCATAATAGACTAAAAATAGGTCTAATGCAAATAGACCGGAAGGGAAAAAAATGAAAATAGAATTAGGCGAAGTACAGATGAAATTTGCAGAATTAATATGGGAAAACGAACCTATCGGTTCTGGAGAGTTAGTAAGACTATGTTCACAGAATTTTGGGTGGAAGAAATCTACTACTTATACAGTTTTAAAAAAATTGTGTGAAAAAAGTCTATTCCAAAATAATGAGGGAATTGTTTCTTCGTTGATTAGCAAAGATGAATTTTACTCAAAAAAAACAGAAGAGTTTGTGGAGAATACATTTGGGGGTTCACTTCCAGCTTTTTTTGCAGCTTTTACTTCGAAGCAGAAACTTTCTAAGGAAGATATAAAGGCGATAAAGAAAATGATTGATGATGTTGGAAAATAAAAAGGGGGTAAATATGGGGAGGTTATTTACTAGTGTCATTGAAATGAGTATATCGTCTGTTTTTTTGATTCTAATTGTGATAGTAATTAGAAATCTTTTTAACAGAATGTCAAAAAAATTTATGAGTGTATTGTGGCTTCTTGTGGCCATCAAGCTAATTATTCCTGTGTCTTTTGAAGTACCTATAGTATTGTCTCAAAACTTTACTCCTATATCTGAAAATGTAATAAGTGAAATTCAACGGGAAAATATGATATTTTCTTCATTGGAGCAAGATTTTCAATCTAATCGTATGATTGCTGAGGAATATAATTGGGAATCTTATGAGCCTGATAATAGTTCCAATGTTGATTCTGGACAACAGAGCAATAATGTTGATATATCTGATGCAAGCAGGATAGATGATAAAAAACTGATTATCGAAATGGCTTTTAGATACTTAGCTATCATTTGGTTATTAGGTATATTGGCTTTTTTTGCATATGCTGTGTTTAGTAGCGTACAAATCATAAGAAGAGTCAGAGAGTCAATCAAGCAAAAAACATATAAAAATGTGTTTTTTTGTGACGATATTGATACACCCTTTGTTTTTGGGGTGCTAAAGCCGAAAATTTATATACCATCAGGACTTGATGAAGAAGTATTAAAAAATGTAATAGCCCATGAGATGGCACATATTAAACGTGCTGATCATATCAGAAAACAGGTAGGATATATTATATTGGCAATACATTGGTTTAATCCTCTTGTATGGGTTTCTTATATTCTCTTTTGCAGAGACATAGAATATGCATGCGATGAGAAGGTAGTGAGTAGAATGTCACTTGAGGGTAAGAAATCATACGCACTATCATTGCTTTTTTGTAGCACTAGGCAGAAGACAACTATTTCTTATCCTATTGCATTTGGGGAAATTGCTGTTAAAAAAAGGATAAAACAAGCATTTAATTACAAAAAAGTGCAAGTATGGATGATATTCTTGTTTTTGTGTACATGTACATTTATTTTTGCACTGTTTTTTACCCATTTTACTAACTCAACTTTTGGAAAAGACAATTCGGGATTATTTGATGTGGTTAGAACAATTTCAAATGAAGGAGTGTATGACGTAGGAAACAGCTTAACGCTAGATGAATCGCAAAGTATATTTAATGTAAACCATTATTATAATGTTTCAACAAAAGTTTATGATGGGAGAGTATTTGTTGAAAAAAACGATGGAATATATGAGTACGATAATAATAGTAACATATTTAAAAAAATAACAGATAAATATTATTCATTGGGAGCTGTTGCCCAGAATGGTTTGTATTTGTGTGAAATAGTATTAAATGACAATAGTTATAGTTATAATTTGATATATTTGGATGCAGGAGATTATAGCATTAGTATACTGGACGATGATATTGACTTGTCAAATTCGGAGGGCGTTTCAAATTATTTAGGAATGTATGTTGATGGTGAAAAATTATATATTGAAGGCGCTAGTTGTTGCTTAACATATATAATTCATTCGGATACAAATGTTGAATATGAATCAAAGCAAGCCAATATTAGCAACAATGTTTATCCATTTGCTGCAATATATTCTGCTGGGTTAAATAACGCTGAGTTGATTGAAAGAGACGACTATTTAGTGGGGAATTTAAAGATAACTAAATATGATAATAGCGTTGAAATATATGAAAATGTTAGAGATGTTACGCTGACTCCTTATGGAGCTCTTGCAAGAAAAGGTAAAGAAGATAATGATATCTATTTCATAGATTTTGAATCTGATTCTATGAAACTGGTTTATGATTTAGAAGAACACCAAGGAATTTATGGTGGATATAATACGTACGACCAAGATGGTTTTTATGGGATGGTATTTAAAGAAAATAATAAATATGCATTAATTTATTGTTCATGGGAAGGAGAAAGCAAGGAACTGTATGAATATACTAGCGATGAATTAATCTTAGGAGTAGACGCAAATATGAGTATTGTTGATAAGTGGCTATATTTTTATGATTACAATGATCACGACATGAAAAGAATCAATGTTATGAATGGTAACATTGAAAAAATATAATGCAAAGGAGAAGAAGGTATGAAGAAAGTGATAGCAGCATTGTTGTGTAGTAGTGTGGTTTTGGCATTATTGGTTCCGCACTCGGTGGTTTTTGCAGAGGAAGACGATTCTGAAATGGAAACTGTGGAATTGGATTTGTCTGATTTAGAAGAAATGGGGCCTGATTATGTTGAAGAAAGCAAGTACAGTTTGATTGTTACAACAAGTGGGGGAAACCTTAACGTGAGAGATTGGCCTATTACTGGCAATATTATTGCAACTTTGCCAAATGGAACGATTGTGGATACTCCCTACAAAACAAAAGACAAAGCGCATGTAGATGGATGGATATGGATTGATGTTCCTGTTGAGGGATATGTTTGCATGGATTATTTAAAATATCCCGGCGGTAGATAAAATAATTGCAGACTAAAAATTTCGAATTATACGCACTAAAGGGCCTTTAGATAAGGCCCTTTTTGATTGGAATACAAGATATGGTATACTTAGAAGCATGAGGAGACAAAAATATGAGACTGAAATTTATTGGGGCAGATCATGAAGTTACAGGCAGTTGCCATTTTATTGAGGCATGCGGCAAGAACATTTTAGTTGACTACGGAATGGAGCAGGGCAAAGACTATTTTGAAAACGTTGCTCTTCCAGTGTCAGCGCCAGAAATAGATTATGTTTTCCTGACACATGCTCATGTGGATCATTCAGGAAATCTTCCACTTCTATATGCTAAGGGCTTTAGAGGCAAGATATATGCAACAGAGGCTACAGTAGATCTCTGCGATATCATGCTTAGAGACTGCGCGCATATTCAAATGCAGGAAGCTGAGTGGCGTAACAGAAAGGCCAAAAGAACTAAGGACTTAGATCTTATGGAGCCTTCCTATACCATGGAAGATGCTGAGAAGACCATAAAGAGCTTCATTCCATGTGAGTACAACAAAGAGATAGAAATCTGCGAAGGCGTCAAGATACGCTTTACTGATATAGGACATCTCTTAGGGTCAGCCAGCATAGAAGTTTGGCTCACTGAAAAGAATGTCACAAAGAAGATCGTTTTTTCTGGAGATATAGGAAACAAGCATCAGCCACTAATTAGAGACCCTCAGAAGACTCCAGATGCTGACTATGTAGTCATGGAGTCAACCTACGGAGATAGGCTTCATAGCGAGACAAGACCTGATTACATAAAAGAGCTTGCGGAGATCTTAGAGAGAACTTTTAAAAGAGGCGGAAACGTAGTCATTCCTTCTTTTGCAGTAGGAAGAACTCAGGAGATGCTGTACTTTATAAGAAAAATCAAAAAAGATGGTCTTGTAAAGTCACTGCCAAACTTCCCTGTGTTCGTAGATAGTCCCCTTGCTGTTGAGGCAACTGAAATATTCAGAGCTAATCAATCAGACTGCTACGACGAAGAAGCCATGGAGCTTGTTAAGAACCACATAAATCCAATAACTTTCCCAGGACTTAATCTGGCGATCACTACAGAAGAGTCCAGAGCTATTAACGAAGATCCTGAACCAAAGGTTATCATCTCAGCGTCAGGTATGTGCGAAGCAGGTAGAATCAGACATCACCTTAAGCACAATCTTTGGAGAGAAGAGTGTACTATCCTGTTTGTGGGATATCAATCAATTGGCACCACAGGACGAGCAATCATA
>JAILAV010000018.1 GCA_024681435.1 Pseudobutyrivibrio sp.
ATCAGTTTAATGCGCTGTCATATTATATGGATAATCCAGATTTGCAGACCCAGATAGGTCCAAATCCTCAGAATTTGTACAATCATTGGTTGGTTAGTCAGCATTAGATAAATAATGATAGATTCCCTACTTGCAGGAATATCCTGTAGGTAGGGATTTTTTTGCAAAAAAGTATTGCATTAACAGGCAAAAGCATTTGCTACAAAGGCTGGCATAAACGAAGGTTGTGGAGCACTATTATTGAAAAATATAATATAGAGACAAAGCTGCGAAAATCATACAAGTTGTGTTCCAAGTTTGATTAGTGGCCTAGAATCATACTAATTGTTAAGTGAATTTCGGGAGCTTCAAAATATCACTTAATTTTAAAAAAACGATTAAGTGATATTTAAACAATTTTCAAATTCACTTAACTTTTAGGGCTGAAAATTAGATTTAGTTAAGTGATGTTAGCATTGCTATGGAAATTCACTTAACCGTGGGGTGTTTATGTTAAGTGAATTTTGGCAAAAGCGCTTTTTAACTTAAGAAAGTTAAGTGAAATACCAATAGAGACTATTTTCACTTAACAGCAATTGCAGATTTTAAGTGGAAAAACATAAACTGAGTTTTTCACTTATATAGAATATATATTCTTTTAAGATAAGATACATAATTGAGTAATAACTAAAGAATAGATTCAAAATATCAGTTGAGAATCTGCGGTCAAATTTATCACATTACGCAGAGAATCTGCTGGTATTATTTTTTGTAAAAAAGTATTGGCTATGCTGGAAAAGCAGAAGAGATTCTTGAGGGCCCTGAAATTGACTCGTGGCACTTTTCCTATTTATCTCTAAATATAGTTCTGAATATTAATCTTACAAATGGTCCACAGTAAAATAGCTGATAAAGAAGAGCCATCTGAAAGTTCATTCTCCAAGTTTGAATCCATGTTCCAAAAGTGTGTGAGTCTTTGAAAAGAAATGTAGCAACGAGACTCATGATTGGGCACATGATGCAGCAGATACAAATTGAAATTGCGTATGTGATGAACTGTGGACGGTCTTTCGTAGGGTCCATAACAGAAAATGCAAGGCCTCTTGCAATCTTTCCAACGATAAAGAATTCTAAAATGAATGCGATTGGCACCATAATAGGAAGCTCATGGAGAGCCATAACAAAAGTTGCATTTGTTACTCCTCCAGTGTTAAGTGCTACGTTGTAAACCACCATTCCGTAAACCATCACTGTGGCCATAATAATAGTAAATACTACATCCTGAAATTTGTTTTTAGGCATAATAAATCCTCCTTCTGATAATGAATAACCGCAAATTAAATGTGTTGTTCGTTATCATCCGGAGGATGTTTCGTTTCCAATAAAACCAATTCAAATTGCTTGGCAATTGTATCATGATTTTCAAAAAAATGTAAGATAAAATTTTCTTAATCGTCACATTGTATTCAAAAATGCTTGTTAATCTAAAGCCATCCAAAAAACAAATTCAGGAGGAGTACAATGAAAACAAAAGCATTATCGAAATTAATGGCCTGCACAGTTGTTGGCTCACTAATATTTGCAGGATGTGGAGAAACTGCTACTACAGAGGTTACATCGGAGTCAGTCGATGCAACTGAAACCTATTCTAATGACGAAGATGGTGGACATGCAATTGAAGTTTCTGGCGAGGAAGCTGAATATAATAATATTAATGTGTCTAAAACAGGCGAATCTGATGGTGATGAGGCTGATTTCTACGGTGAAAATTCAGCAATCTTTGCTACTGACGGTGCGACACTTACCCTTTCAAATATAACTGTAGATACAAATGGAACTCATGCCAATGGAGTATTTAGTTATGGAGAAGGAACAACAGTAAATATTTCTGATTCGACAATTACTACTAGTGGAAATTGCTCAGGTGGTTTGATGACTACTGGTGGCGGCACAATGAACGCAACTAACCTTACTATTGATACAACGGGAAATTCATCTGCAACTATCCGTTCTGATAGAGGCGGTGGAACAGTAAATGTTGAAGGCGGAACTTATACAACATCAGGAAAAGGTTCTCCCGCAATATATTCAACTGCAGACATTACAGTAAGCAATGCAACATTAAATTCTAACGCATCACAGGGTGTCGTAGTAGAAGGTAATAATTCAGTAACGTTAAATGATGTTTCATTGAATGCTGATAACAATACTAAGAACAGTGATAAATCCGATTATTATCAGGCTGTTATGATTTATCAGTCTATGTCAGGTGACGCTGACGATGGTGTAGCTAGTTTTACAATGACTGATGGTAGTCTTACAAATGCTAACGAAGATATTTTCTTCATAACAAATACAGTAGCTACAATTAATCTTGAAAATGTAGATATTACAAATAATGGCGACGGTGTGTTCCTTCGAGCATCTTCGGCAGGATGGGGCAGTGAAGGAAGTAACGGTGGTCAGGCAGATTTGTATGCAACAAGTCAGACTATTGAAGGTGATATTATTGTAGATGAGGTATCAGCCTTAAACTTATATTTACAGTCAGATTCAACTTATACAGGTGCTATCAACTCAGATGGACAGTCCGGTGATGTGTATGTTGATCTTTCAGATGGTTCAACATGGACTTTAACTGGGGACTCATACATTACTTCGCTTACATGCGATGCGGATAGTATTGATTTAAATGGATATACACTTTATGTGGATGGAAAAGCTTATACAGAAGGTACAGCATCTACAGGTGAGGCCATTGAGCTTGTTAGCTCCACAGGAAATGGTGATGGTGTTCCTGGTGATATGCCTGGCGGCCAGAAGCCTGATGGTGAACTTGGAGAAAAACCTGAAGGTAATGAACCTCCTTCAGGAGAAAAACCAGATAAGAAGCCAGATGATAATAATTAAAGAAAAAACGGGTGAGTAATCACCCGTTTTTTTATAATGCTCCCAAAATTTCCTTGGCATTTTTAATTCTCTCTGCTGTAGGAGATTCAACTCCTTCAAGTCGGTATGGGATGCCAAGCTCAGCGTATTTTGGAACGCCAAGAGAGTGGTAAGGAAGGACCTCTACACGCTCTACAGTCTTTAAAGTATCAATGAATTCTCGGGTGCGACGAAGATAATCATCATTATCGCTGCCACCTGGTACAAGTACGTGGCGAATCCAGATACGTTTACCCATGTCAGAGAGTTCTTTTGCCATCTCAAGGATATTGGCATTATCAACACCTGTAAGTTCTTTGTGGGCTACAGGATCGATATTTTTGATATCAAGCATAACTGTATCGGTGAGGCTCATAAGCTCTTTCCACTTGCTGTAGAAAGGCTCGTCATGAGAAAAAGGCTGGCCTGCTGTATCAATACATGTATTGATGCCTTTTGCTTTGGCTTTCTTAAATAAATCCAGCATGAAATCCATCTGAAGTAAAGGCTCTCCACCACTAACTGTAATGCCACCTTCGTTTTTCCAATATGGCTTGAATCTAAGCGCCTTCTCAAGTACTTGGTCTGCTGTGTATTCTTCACCTTGATGTTCAGCCCAAGTCTCTGGATTGTGGCAGAATGCGCATCTCATTTTACATCCATTTAAGAAAATCAAAAATCTAACTCCAGGGCCATCAACGGCGCCGAAGCTTTCAAATTTATTTACATATCCGATTATTTCGCTCATAAGATACCTCATTTAATAAAAAAGCGGTCGGCCTAATGGCCGGCCGCATACTGTGTAAGCTTCGCTTACTAGAACGCTGCGAGATTGAGTAAACTCAATCTGCTCGCATACATATTAAAGTGCCTCGTGGCAAGTACGTGCAATAACGTCAAGCTGCTGAGTCTTTGTTAAGTCGATGAACTTAACAGCGTAACCTGATACACGGATTGTGAAGTTAGCGTACTCAGGCTTCTCTGGATGCTCCATAGCATCGATGAGC
>JAILAV010000032.1 GCA_024681435.1 Pseudobutyrivibrio sp.
AATGATTACTCACTTAATAACCTGGCCTGCTCGCGCTTGCAAAGGTTATGTGGTCGTCACGAGAACCATAGATGCTTATATGAGCCAGTAGTAGACAAGCTCTAATATTTCTGGAGCGAATCGTGTTAGATGAGCGAAGAAATCATTAGGCTTGTCGACGTAACTGGCGGATTACGACTAGGAGGAAACGTTATGAGTAAGATATACATTCCGGAAGGATACGCTTCGGCGTTGGATTTGAAAGAGACACAGATTGCGATTAAGAAGGTAAAGGATTTTTTCCAGGCGCAGCTTACTGCGGAGCTTAATCTTCATCGTGTTACAGCACCTCTTTTTGTTGAGCCTGAGTCTGGTTTGAACGATAATTTAAATGGTGTTGAGCGCCCAGTTGCTTTTGGCGTAAAAGAGCAGGGCGATAAAGAAGTGGAAGTAGTTCATTCCCTTGCAAAGTGGAAGAGAATGGCTCTTGGAAGATATGGTTTTAATGTTGGTGAAGGCCTTTACACTGATATGAATGCTATCCGCCGTGATGAGGATACAGATAATATTCATTCAATCTATGTTGATCAGTGGGATTGGGAATGTATTATCGAAAAGGCTGCTCGTAACGAAGAAACTCTTAAGAAATATGTAAAGAGTGTTTATGCTGCTCTTCGCGTAACTGAGAAATACATTGCAAATTCTTATGACTATGTTCAGTGCATTTTGCCTGAGGAAATTCACTTTATTACTACTCAAGAGCTTGAGGATAGATGGCCAAATCTTTCAGCAAGTGAAAGAGAATATGAGGCAGCAAAGGAATATGGCGCAATCTTCCTTATGAAGATTGGTGATTTGCTTAAGTCAGGTGAGAAGCATGATGGACGTGCTCCTGACTACGATGATTGGCAGTTAAACGGTGATATCATCGTTTACTATCCAGTTGATGATATTTCTCTTGAGCTTTCATCAATGGGTATTAGAGTTGATGAGGATAGCTTAAAGTATCAGCTTGAGAAGACAGGTTGTATGGATAGAGCAGAGCTTCCATTCCAGAAGGCAATTCTTGAGAAGAAGCTTCCATATACAATCGGCGGTGGTATCGGTCAGAGCCGTATCTGTATGTTCTTCCTTCGCAAGTGTCACATCGGCGAAGTTCAGTGCTCATTCTGGCCTGAAGCAGATGTAAAATATGCAAATGATAAAGGCGTTGTTATCCTATAGACGGAAAATTTATTAAAAGTGTCTTTCTGATAAAAACAAAATCCTTTACTTTTTTGAAATTATATCGTAAAATATCTTTCGGCTCTCAAATATTGGGAGCCGATTTTTGCGAAAATAAATATTATTTACAATCCTTTACTTTAAGACTTTAGTGTGGTAAACTGTATTTAACAGGGGAGCATTATTGCAAATATGAGCCTGTCAGATACTAGGTATAAAGCAGTAGAGACGTAAAGTGTTAACGGGAGTTTACAGGAGTATTTTTAATAATGAATAAGAAACTAGAGACAGCTGAAATGGATGAGCTTCTTAGAGCTATTTTGAGTTTGGAAAGTGTTGAAGAAGCGTATGAGTTTTTTGAAGATTTGTGTACAGTAAATGAAATGGTTGCTATGAAGCAGCGCTTTGAGGTGGCTAAGATGTTACGCGAGGAGCGTACATATCAGGATATCGCTGATGAGACTGGAGCCAGCTCTGCTACTATCAGCCGAGTGAACAGAGCACTTAATTACGGCAATGATGGATATGATTTAGTGCTAAAAAGAATAAGTGAATAATCGTAGTATATTAAACCAGCCTTAGGGGCTGGTTTTTTTCTGCATTAATGTCAACAAATGTTATTTGTATAAGCACAGACAATTAAAATTATTTATGATAAAATGTGAGATGTAGTTTTACAGACTATGTCTTGCATTTTTTTGTATTATAGGAGGGAATATGGACGATTCAAGAAAAAGACTTAACGATATTTTACACCAGCTTTCAGAAATAGATTATGTTCATCCAGACGATATTCCTAATATTGATTTATACATGGACCAGGTTCTTACATTTTTAAATCAGGAGCTTGGTATGGTTCGTGAGGTAAATGAGGATAAAGCTATCACAAAGACTATGATAAATAACTACACTAAAAATCAGATTTTACCTCCTCCAGAGAAAAAGAAATATTCTCGTGATCATATGCTTAATATGATTTTTATATACTACTTCAAGAATTTCTTGGGCTTAAAGGAAATTAAAAGCATCTTAGAGCCAATTAATGAGAAATATTATGGTGACAGTGAAGGCTTAGATTTCTTTGATATTTATTCTGATATGGTAGGCTACGAGCGCAAAGTTGCCAAAGAGGTTACAAAAGACATTATTCGCAAATACAATTTCAGCCGCCAGGTTTTTGAAGATCAGGATGAAGAGAGCAAGGATATTCTGCAGGATTTCACATTTATCTGTCTGCTCTCATTTGATGTATTTGTTAAGAAAATGATGATTGAACAGTACATTTCCGGACGTGGCGAAGACCAGGAAAAGAAAGCTGAAAAAGATAACGAAAAAAGCGAAGAATAAAAGAAATCATTATATAGATTGAATAGAGATTCTATGATAAAATAACAGAACAAACTTTCGTTTTTGAAAAAGAGATAGATAGGATTTTAATAATGGATTTAAGTATGTTAAATGATAGACAGCGCGAGGGTGTCGAGACAACAGAGGGACCTGTACTTATTTTGGCAGGTGCGGGTTCGGGTAAGACTAGAGTTCTTACTCATCGTGTTGCATATCTTATAGAGAAAGGAATAATGCCATACAATATCATGGCTATCACTTTCACTAATAAAGCAGCCCGCGAGATGAGGGAGCGTATCGATAATATTGTTGGTTTTGGTTCTGATGGAGTGTGGGTTGCTACTTTCCATGCATCCTGCGTGCGTATTCTTCGCCGTTTTTGCGAGAATTTAGGCCAGGGCTATACCAGCAATTTCACAATTTACGATACTGACGATTGCAAGACTCTTATGAAAGAAGTTTGTAAATATCTTCAGATTGACACAAAGCAGTTCAAGGAGCGCACATTTTTAAATGTAATTTCTGATGCTAAAAATAAGCTTATTGGTCCAGAAGAATTTTCTAATCGAGCAATGGGCGATTACAATATGTCCCGTCAGGCTAGTGTTTATAGAGAATACCAGGCCAGACTTCGCCAGAATAATGCATTTGATTTCGATGATTTGATAATGAAGACCGTTGAGCTTTTGAAAATGGATCCAGAGGTTCAGGCATACTATCAAAATAAATTCCACTATATCATGGTGGACGAGTATCAGGATACTAATGCAGCTCAGTTTGAATTAGTTAGACTTCTTACAAGTGGGCGCGAGAATCTTTGCGTTGTAGGTGACGACGATCAGTCAATTTACAAGTTTAGAGGTGCCGATATTTACAATATCCTGAACTTTGAACAGCATTTCCCAAATGCACATGTGATTAAGCTTGAGCAGAACTATCGAAGCACAGGTAATATTCTTGATGCTGCGAATGCAGTTATTGCAAATAATGAAGGCCGTAAGGAAAAGGCACTTTGGACTGAAGAAGAGGCCGGTGATAAGATTAATTTCCAGCAGTTTGACAGTGCATATGAAGAAGCTAGCTTTATTGCAAGCAATATTGGCGGACTAGTGAGAAAAGGAGAGGCAGATTACAAAGACTGCGCTGTTTTATATCGAACTAATGCCCAATCGCGACTTATAGAAGAAAAAATGATATATGAGGGTATTCCCTATAAGATTGTAGGCGGTGTTAATTTCTATAGCCGTAAGGAAATTAAAGATGTTCTTGCATATTTGAAGACAGTTGATAATGGTAGCGATGATATAGCCGTACAAAGAATTATTAATATTCCAAAAAGAGGTATTGGAGCAACTACAATATCAAAAGTTTCTGATTTTGCTAGAGAGCATGGACTTAATTTCTATGAAGCTTTAGTTAGAGCCGAGGAAATTCCATCTATAGGAAAAGCTGCTACTAAAATCCAAGGATTTACAAAGCTTATCGAAAAGCTTCGTGATATTGCAAAGGAAGAATCAGTGTCAGCTCTCGTAGAAGAGATTTTAGACCAGACAGATTATGTGGCAGAGCTCAGAGCTGAAGGAACAGATGAAGCAAAAGCTCGTATTGAAAATATCGACGAGTTACTTACAAAGGCTGTAGCATACGAAAAGGATTCAAGAGATGATGGCGAGACACCTACTCTTTCTGGATTTTTGGAGGATGTAGCACTCGTGGCAGATATAGATAGCTACGAGGAAAGCGACAATTATGTGGTCCTCATGACTCTTCATGGGGCAAAAGGACTAGAGTTCCCTAGAGTGTATATGGCTGGAATGGAAGATGGACTTTTCCCTGGCCAGGGAGCAATTTTCGACGGCGGTGGTGCTGATTCTGAGTTAGAAGAAGAGCGTAGATTATGTTACGTCGGTATCACCAGAGCTAGAGAGCATCTGACTATGACTGCAGCTCGTATGAGAATGATTCGTGGTGAGACCCAATTCTCTAAGATTTCTCGTTTTGTTAAGGAGATTCCTGAAAGCCTTGTTAAGGGAAATCTTTGGGAGCCAAAGCCAATGGACGATTATAGTAGCACTCCTATTGGAGAGTATTCTGTTTATCAGAAGCCATCAGGCATGGGAAAGCCATTCCTTGGAACTACATATGGTTCAAAGAGTGCCGCTACATCAACCACACCTGCCTACGGCAAAGTATTTACTGTAGGAAGCTCTACGACAGCGGTTGCTAATAAAAATGGCACTAAAATTGAAAAAGCTGAGCTTGAGTATGGCGTAGGCGATAGAGTCAGCCATATCAAATTTAAAGAAGGAACAGTAAAGGATATCATCGACGAAGGACGTGACTATGAAGTTACAGTCGAGTTTGATGGCGTCGGCGTGAAGAAGATGTTTGCATCCTTCGCAAAGCTTAAAAAAATATAAGAGGTATTTATGAAACGAGGAGAAATTGTTCAGGGAAAAGTAGTAAAGGTTTCTTTTCCTAATAAGGGTATTGTTGAGACAGCTGAGGGAGACCGTCTTCGTGTAAAGGGCGTTCTTCCAGGCCAGACTGTGTCTGTTCGAGTGAAGAAGTCTTCTAAAGAAAAGGCACAGGGAATGCTTTTATCAGTTGATGCACCTTCAGAGCTTGAGATGGCCCAGCCAGCCTGCGTTCATTTTGGGAAATGCGGGGGTTGTACATATCAGTCATTACCTTATGATGAGCAGCTTAAAATAAAAGAGGGCATGATTCATGACCTTATGTCTCCAGTAATTGGTGAAGATGTATGGAATGCCACTTATGAAGGAATTAAAGCTAGCCCTAAGCAGTTTGAATATAGAAATAAGATGGAGTTTTCATTTGGTGACGAGGTGAAGGATGGTCCTCTTAGCCTTGGCATGCACAAAAAGGGAAGCTTTTATGATGTGGTTACAGTTGATGGCTGTCAGATTATTGATGCTGATATGCGTCGTGTTCTTACTATCACATTAGAATTTTTTGCAAAGGCTAATCAGCCATATTATCGCAAGAATAGTCACGAAGGTTATTTGCGTCATCTTTTAGTTCGTAAGGCGGAAAAGACAGGAGAAATACTTGTGGATTTGGTTACAAGCACACAGATTTCTTCATTATATGAGATTGCTATGCTCGCTGGTTGGAAGCAGGCTCTTTTGGATTGTCCTGATTGGAATGGTAAGCTAACAGGAATTTTACATACAAAGAATGACAGAGAAGCAGATGTTGTAGCAGACGAAGGTACAGAAGTTCTCTATGGCCAGGAATGGTTTACAGAGCAGTTATTAGGACTTTCATTTAAGATTACACCATTCTCATTCTTCCAGACTAATTCACTTGGCGCTGAGGTACTTTACAGCACAGCCCGCGATTTTATTGCAGCAGGAGCAGATGGTGCAGAGGTGTACGACCTTTATTCTGGCACTGGAACTATTGCCCAGGTTATCGCACCAGCAGCAAAGCATGTTACAGGAGTGGAAATTATCGCAGAGGCAGTGGAAGCTGCCAAAGAAAATGCTAAGCTCAATGGCCTAGAAAACTGCGATTTCATCGCAGGTGATGTTCTCAAGGTTCTCGATGACATTACAGAAAAGCCAGATTACATTATTTTGGATCCACCTCGTGATGGCATCCACCCAAAGGCTTTAGATAAAATCATCGACTATGGTGTAGATTCACTTATTTACATTTCATGTAAGCCATCTAGCCTTGCTCGTGATTTGGAAGTATTCCTCGCCAGAGGCTACAAGGTAACACGCTTGGCCTGCGTCGATATGTTCCCAGGAACTTACCATGTGGAGACTGTTGTGTTACTGCAAAAGGTGAATTAGTAGAAGTCCTTGAATTTACGCACTTTTACGAGCATTTCACGTTTGAAAAGACCGATTGGTCAGAGCGTGGAAAGCATCTGAAAAAGTATATTCGGGTAATTGTAGCTGTTGAACTCGACACAGTAGGTGCAAAA